>JBARHQ010000020.1:0-94969 GCA_049799315.1 Thermodesulfovibrionales bacterium
CTTTACAAATAATGGAAATGGCACGGTTACCGATAACCTGACCGGTCTTATCTGGCTGAAAAACGCTAGTTGTTTTGGACAGCAGGCCTGGGATATTGCATTGGTTTCTTCAAACACTTTAAAGGGGAACAATACGCAATGCTCTCTTAACGACGGTTCCCTGGCCGGTGACTGGCGATTACCCAACAGAAAAGAACTCTTCAGTCTTATTGATTTTGAATTTTTCGGTCCTGCTGTTTCAAATACTCCTGGCACCGGGAAATTGGTTGCGGGTGATCCATTTGATAATTTTCAGTCGACTGCCTACTATTGGTCGTCCAGCACCCACGCAGGTTTTAAGAACTACGCGTGGGTCGTGGGCATGGCCGGCGGCATTGTGGACAAATACTTTAAAGCAGATATCCGCAACGTCTGGCCGGTTCGCGGCGGGCAGGTTGATAAGCTGACCCTTTTGACGCCCAAGGGTGGCGAGGAAGTCCTGAGCCTCGGAATTGCCGAGATAAAGTGGGCATATCAGGGAAGTAATATTCAGCTGCTTAATATAGAGTTGTGGCAGGGTGGCGTATTTTCGTCACAGATTGCTGCAGCAGTTCCTGTTGCCGGCGGTACATATCTATGGAACATACCGCTGCTTACCGCCGGGGTAGATTACCAGATCAGGCTTGTTGATGCAGTTGACTCATCTCTATTTACAATTGGTCTGCCCTTTACTGTCAGTGTCTGTAACCGGGACAATGCGGCAATTGGAGCGATTACCTATCTCACGGTCCAGGATGCATATAACGTTGCGGTGACCAATGATGTTATTCAGGCCCGCGCTGCGGGCTTCCCCGGTCTGGTCTGTGACACGGTCAACAATCCAAATGCTCCATCATATGTCACGATCAACGGCGGTCTTAATTGCGGATTCTTCAGCCAGATAGGACTTTCTTATATTGATGGACCTGTCATTATCTCGGCAGGCACTGTGGAGATTAATGGTGTCGGGATAAAATAAGCGGCTCTGTCAGTTTGGCAGGCATAATATAGCAGTTATTAGCCTTGTCGGATTTTTAGGTTGGGTTGCGACGATCGATTATAGTTTCACTCAATAGCAGACACTCTATTTATTGAATGAGACCTTGACCGGAAAACCTACTAGACAAAAACTGTACAAAAAAGAAGGGCTACAGGATGTTGTATCACTGTAACCCTTTGTTTTTATGGTAGGCCCGCCCGGTTTCGAACCGGGGACCTCTACCGTGTCAAGGTAGCGCTCTCCCCCTGAGCTACGAGCCTGTAATCGACATCAATTAGGTTATAAAATAACATGCAGGCGGCCTCTCTTGTCAACCTGTTGCAGGACTCGAAAAATATATTTCAGGCGACGTTGCAGGCCCCGGGTAAGTATTGATATACCCTGCGGGCGCTTATCTGGTAAAATAGCGTCAGTGTCGTTGGCTGTATACTCAGAAATTTGCTGTAACGACCGATAAAACATATAGAATATAAACGATATGCAATCACGAGGAACTATGCCATGAGCGATGATCTGTCCATGATGTTCATACAGAAAATCACCAAGCTCCCGACACTGCCACACGTCGCGCAGGAGATTATGAATCGTCTTACTGACGACATGCTGAACATCGAAAAACTTGAGGAGATAGTCGAGCGGGACCCCGCTATAGCTGCCAAGATCCTGAGCGTTGCAAACTCTCCGTTCTTCCGGTCATCGGTCCCGGTATCATCGATCAGCACTGCTGTCTTCAGAATCGGATTGAACAATGTCAGAAACATTGCGATGGGGGTTGCGCTGCTGACCGCTTTTGACGACAGGCAGCAGGGCAAGCCGCTCGATAACAAGCGGGTGTTCAGGCATTCGATTGCTGTTGGCCTGCTGGCAAAATCGCTTGCAAAGCGGTTCAAGATCGCCAATGACAGCGATGTCTTCTCCTGCGGTATACTGCATGACCTGGGTTTTCTGGTCCTGAACAATTATTTTGCTGATAAGTACCAGCCGGTGATCAATGAACTCAATGCCGGGATGCCTCTTCTCGATGCCGAGACAAAGTCCCTGAACGTAACCCATGCGGTTGTCGGCACCTGGCTCGCCGACAACTGGAACCTCCCCGATGCAGTCTACGAGACCATACAGTATCATCATACGCCGATGGACAATAGCAGCAGGATGGTATCTCTGATCCATGTCACTGATTTTATCGTGAGCAGGAATTTTTTCAGCGTGACCGGAAAAGATCCTGCATACCGGCTTGAGCCGAAGGCTCTTGCGGTCCTTGGTATCACCGAGTCAGACCTGCTGGAGATCGAAGCTGAAGTCGACCGGGACATGTTCTCTGACAGCACCATGGAAGTATGAGCAACAGCGCCGCAAGATATGAGCAGAATCTGATCCTGAGCCTTACCCCATGAAGAAGGTGACCGGCGACATAGGGTTTATGTCTCTGCCCGACATCATGCAGTGGGCGGAGACCAGCGGCAAGACGGGGTCTCTGGCAATCAGGCATCGCGAGATCACCAAGATGTTCTATATCCAGGACGGAAAGATAATCTTCGTCTCTTCCCAGAAACCGGGGGAGCGTCTCGGGGAATACTTTTCAGAGGTCGGGCATGTCAGGCCGTCGGAGATCGAAAACGCGCTGCGACAGAGCAAACAATTGGGTGTGCCCTTTACCGGCTATCTGGTTTCAGAGCAGGTGATAGAGCAGAAGAAGCTCGAGGCGCTGATCGAGAAGCTTGCGGAGACAATTTTTACCGATGCCCTGAGCTGGGAGAGCGGCAGCTTTGAATTTTCGGATACGATACCGGCGCTGATCCTGAATGGGCCGGTTAAGCTCAGCATATCCTTTCTCGTTTTCCAATCCGTTAAACAGTACGATGAGGCCAGGAGGGGGGTTGCGATTGATGCGACCGACGTACTCCTTGAACTTTCCAACCAGATCTCGGACGGGAAGATCGATATCCCCCCGGCACCGCTTATCATGCATAAGCTGGAAGAGGCGATGCAGCGCGATGATGTGTCGATCCAGGAGATTGTCAAGACAATCATGTCAGATCAGATCCTGACATCGAAGATACTCAGGGTCGTGAATTCGGCATTCTATTCGATTCAAAGCGAAATAACCTCCCTCCAGCAGGCACTGATTATTATGGGGCTGAAATCAATATTGAGCATTGTTGCCGTTCATTCCCTGAGCGGTTTTGCACCGAGAAACCCTGAGAAGATACGGGAGATCCTCCGGCACAGTCTGGTCTGTGCCTTTGTGGCCAAGAAAATAGCTTCAGCAGCGCGCATTGACCCCGAAGAGGCGTTCGTCTGTGGTCTGCTGCATGATATCGGCAAGACGGTGCTGCTCAATTTTCTGGCAGACCACGCGCTGCCCGATGACGACAAAAATAAGATCATCAGGGAGTTTCACCAGGAGGTCGGCTTTCTCCTGGCCGATACATGGAAATTCTCCGAGGTTGTCAAACATACGATAAAGTTTCATCATAATCCGGAACTGGTGACGGGGTACAGAAAGAACGTGGCCATGATCTATATCGCTGACCTTCTCTCCAACGGACGCTACGAGGAAGGCTGCCTCCAGGGCGAACTCAGGATCGTTTCCGATGAACAGCTGAAGGAGATTCTGGATGAACTGGAATCAGTCAGGGCGACAGTGAGCAGTCTTATTTAAAAAGGCGGACTTCAGCCAGTTGTCCCTGCTCGATGCCGTTTTGACTCAGGGGGATGACGACGGTCCCGTCCGTCCTGACCATGGTGGTGACAAGCCCGGATTTGCTGATCACGGGTATTGCCCAGAGCCCATCTTCCCTTTTCTCCAGTATCACCCGTACATGTTCTTCCCTCCCCTGTGTCGATGCAATATTCTTAGTCAGTCGCGCAAAGACCACCGGTCTCAAGAGTCCGGCTGCAGGCTCGTCATGTCCGGAAAGCCGCTGTAGCACCGGAAGGATAAAAAGCTCAAAGCAGATGCTGACTGCTGCAGGATGACCCGGCAGACCAAAGACCGGGACGCCCCTGATGATGCCGCCGATGAGGGGTTTGCCCGGCTTGAGGGAAACGCCGTGAAAAAGCAGTCCGGGGTTGCCGATGTCTGTGATGATGCCCGCAATCAGGTCTTTTGTCCCGACAGAGGTACCGCCTGATACCAGAACCATATCAGAGCCTTCCATCGCCTCCTCGACCGCGGTGCGGATTTCCTGATAATCGTCCCGGAAGATACCCATCCGTAAGGCCTTGCCGCCTGCGTTCGTGATCAGGCCCTTCAGCAGATAGGAGTTGATATCCCTGATCTGACCGAGTTCCGGCGTTGCGGCTGCAGGGATGATCTCATCTCCCGTCGAGATGATAGAGACGACCGGTTTTTCACAGACAGCTATTTTTGTGACGCCTATACCGGCGCATGCCCCGATGTCCTGGGGTCTCATCTGGTGTCCCTTTCTCAGGACGGTATCGCCTCTTTTGGCGTCTTCGCCGGATTGTATCACATTCTCCCCCGGTCCGACGGCCTTCATGATTTCGAGCATGACTGCGTCAACAGCCTGGACATGTTCCAGCATGACAACCGCATCCGCGCCTTCGGGAAGCATGCCTCCGGTCGGTATTTTTACGGCGCCTCCCTTTGTCAGGACCATGCCGGCGGGCTGTCCCATAAAGACCTCTCCGGCAAGGGTAAGATATGCCGGCATGGTGTCTGATGCGCTGAAGGTATCAGCAGCCTTGACTGCATAGCCGTCCACCGTGGAACGGGCAAAAGGAGGAAGATCTTCGCTTGTAACGATATCTTCTGCCAATATTCTTCCGAGCGTGTCATCAAGGTCAATGACCGCAGCAGGGACCGCCTTTTCAGGAAGACCTTTCAGGACAAGATTAAGGGCCTTCTCTGCAGTGATGATATTTTCGCGGCCGAGCATGTCTTTCATAGTGGATTATTATAAAAGGTTTGATGGATTAATTGGCGAAAAAACAGGCCCCGGATTTCTCCGGGGCCTGTGATACAGATTGTACTAAAAGGGTAAATAGTGTCTTACTGACCCGGTCCGTAAACTGTTGCGGGTCTTGTCCCGGCAGGTCTCGTAGCCCCTGCAAGCGGCGCTCCGTTTACCGCTTCGTAGGAATCGAGAAGGAGCTGAATAGCGTACTTGTAATCGTGCACTGCTGCGGATGCATTCGGTACGAGAAGCTGAGAGGTCGCAGCAGACGGAAGCCCTTTAACGACGAACTGAAGATTGAAAGCTGCCTTGAAGAGCGCAGGTGTCCAGGCGGTAAAACTGTTAACTCCGCCGGGATTGCCCGCAGTCGTGTGCGTTGCAGGATCAGCGGTCGTAAAGGCGTACGGGTAGTTCAGATCATCGTAGAACAATCCCTTGGTTGCGAGCAGCGCGACCAGCTTCTGCTCCAGAGACTGGATTGACGCAGCTATCGACGTGGTACTCCCTCCGGCATTGCCGGTGTAGTTGGTGGTGTCGAAGCTCGCCCTGTAGATGTCAACGTTCGGGTCCGCGTTGCCCTTTGCGGTAACTGCCCCGAAACTGCCGTGGCATGAGGCTGTATTGCAGGTCGCCACATTGGGTTTCCAGGTATGGCCGCCGTTCTGGTTATTGGCTGTGGCGTTGTTCATGTGGCATGTCGTGCAGTTCGCACCCTGGTGTGCAGTGTTGGCACTATACGACTTGCCCGTGAATTCATAACCGTTTACGCCCCAGAGCATTGCTCCGGTCCCAAGATAGTGCGGGTTAAAGAACGACCCGACAGGGTTCTTTCCAGGAGCTAATTTGTTCATGTACAGCGTGAAGCCGCTCTCTCTTCCCTGATGGCAGAAGACGCAGATTGTGGCGTTGCCGGTCTTGTCCAGAGGAACTGGTGTTTTATCAAGAAAAACGTTGCCTGAGAATGAGACACCGGTGGAGGTATAGTTGGTCATCACAACCGGCTGTCGGGTGTTCTTTGTCTGTGTTCCTATGTCAGTGTGAGGGTCATGACAGGTGATACATGTTACCGGTTCATCTCCGAATACCACGTCCGCATCAGGAGTCCCCTGTACATTGGCCTGCCAGGCAAGAGACGTGATACCGTTATGACACTTGAAGCAGGCAAAGTTATTATTGCCGGCATTCTGGGTAGTGTTTGCGGTTGCGCCTGTCTTGTTTATGGCCATGTCAAAGGGATATCTCGTCTGATGCCCGCCGTTATCGTCGAAGGGCAGCCCGGTTGCCTCGTTGACATATGCCGAGGGTTTAGCAGAGAACTCTGCAAAGGCTGGCGCACTGCGCTCGCCGTGGCCGGAATTTTTCCACTGGCTAAAGATGTCCTGCTGATGTGTGACCCCGAGGCTGTATTTATAGGTACCCTTGGTGTGGCACGCGGCGCATACACGCTCAACAGAAAGTTCGTTGTTTGTTCCGACTACGTTAGCCGCGTTGACAGTGCCATTGGCCTGTACTGCGCCATTTGGCTGGAAGATGAAACCGGCGAAGGGCTGTCCGGTATTGCTCTGCTCTCCGGTAGGGTTGACGGCATACTTGCGGAAGATCGGGTAACCTACCGCCTCCGTCCTCTGCGGAACGTTCACCATCTGCTGTGGCTGATGAGCGTCGTGGCAGGAAGCACAGGTGACTGATGGATTCGGCAGATTGTCCGGCTCCGGTTTTACAAGATTACCATCACTGTTGTAATCAAATCTAAAACTTGAGTTATGGCAGCGCGAGCATTCCTCTATATGTCTGCCGGCGTCAACATCGGTCACAAGTTGAGAAAAGTTCTTGTCAGGTATATTATTGGGATTGGCATGGGCCGTCTGCAGGAAGCTCGACTTGTCTTCCGCCCTTGACCCGTTGTGGCAGGCAAGACATTGTGCCGTCTGTGGTGTAGGAAACGGAATAGGTCCAAGACCCCAGTGAAGGCTTGCAGGCCCGTGGCAGTCCTCGCATTGCACCCCGTTTACCGTGTTATGGGTGGTATTTGCAAATGCAGCCGCGATAGCGGTTCCACTCACGTCAACCGTGTTTGAATGGCAGGTATTTGTGCATGACTCAGAGCCGATTTTGGTGGGCTGCTGGATTGGATCAGCCTGGCCTTCCTTGTGGCCGGAGCCGCAGCCGTACAGCAGCGGCAGCGCCATGAGAGCCATGATGCAGATGCTTATACTGATGAATCGTTTTACCATGTTATAATTCCTCCTTATTAGTTTAGATGACATTTAACGCATGTTCTGTTATTACTTGCACTCCGCAGCCTGCCCGAGACCTTCGACCAGTTCCTCGGGTGCGGGTTGACCCTGAGTCCGGTGACTGCGCTGTGGCACTTCATGCAGACATCACCGTCGGCATGACAGGTCTGGCAGGTGGCCAGGCCCTTGCGTGCCTCCCTGGCATGTTCGCCTGACCACTGATGTTTGGGAACCAGGCCATTGGGGTGGCAGGTCTGGCATTGAGAAGTGTTGAAGAGCGCATGCGTCGGCCCTCCTGCCTTCAGTTCCAGATCAGTCCAGCCCCTCCGGTGGGAAACGAAGCTAAGATCGTTCCGGTTGAACTTGTTGTGGCACTCGGCACAGAACCTCTTGCTGTCGTGGCACCGCACGCAGGACCGGCCGTCTTCCTTCGCCTTCAGGGGATGCAGCTCCTTGAAGTCGGTCCGGTGTGTGCTCGGCATATAGTCAGCGCCTGAATTTGAGGTGTGAAGGTTGCGGTCGATGCCGCCGCCCTTGTGGCAATCCAGGCAGAAGGACTGTTCGTGACAGTCTTTGCAGTTGTTCGTCTGGCTGTTGGCAGTAAGTTTATGCTCCTTCAACCAGAACTCGCCGTGGCTCGGTACCGCGCCCGATGCCTGATGGCATTCTTCACAGTCCTTCATCTTCATCTCGGCATAGTCCTTATGAGACGTGGCAGCCCAGGCAAAAGCGACCAGCCCAAGCATGACGGTCATAATTGTCAGTATATATATCTTTTTTGTCATTGTCCCTCCTTTCCTATAGGGTCCAGTCCAGCGCTATACGACCGAGCATGCGGTGGCTGAAGCTCTCATTTGCATTGTCCTCGAGCCGTGCAGTGACACCCATATTCTGCGTCGCCTGCCATTTGCCGCCAACCCAGTACCGCTGGGCAGATCTGTTGCCATTGTCATCGGGCCGCTGGTACGCATTGTGCTGTACCCCAGCTGCCACGAGGAATTTTTTGTTGATCTTGTAGTCGCCCGTAATCTCAAAGCCCCAATCCTTGTCCTCAAAGGAGTGGCGGTAATCGACCGATGCGCTGAGTGTCAGTTTGTCGGTCGGGAAGAACCTGGCCCCGACAGCAAAAACATCGGCATTTGAGTCGTCCTCATACGTCTGCCTCTTGTACTGTCCAAAGACGCTGACCGGAGCCTTCGGCAGACTGTATTCTGCGCTGAGGAGGTATTCGCGGAACTTATCGACCGCAAAGACGCTGAAGATCGAGGTCGAGTCAAAAGTCGGGTACGAATGGTAGAACTCAGCCTTGACCGAGAGGTTATGGATCGGGAACAGATCGACGCCGAGCGTTGCCTCGTCAAACGCCTTTGACAGACGGTCGTATTTCAGCTCTGCATAAGGACTCATCCACTTGTAAATATATCTGAAGTTCATGCCGAACTCCTCGCGGCTGAGGTCCTTCTGGTCATATTTCCTGACATAGCTGATACCCAGCTGCGTGTTCTTGACGTCCTGGAGGTGAATGTCGATCCCGGCGAAGACATTCCCGGGTCTCGATGTCTCAGAATCCAGGCTATAGACAATGTCGCGTCCTGCAGCAACGGTCACTCCCAGCGGGCCGATCTTGTTTACATTGATGGTTGCGCCGTCCATCAGCGATGAGCCTGCCGAAAAGTTAACATACTGCCTTCCCAGCCTCATCGAGATCTGCTCAATAGGGCTGTAATCAAGGTACAAATAATAGAGCCTCACGTTAAAGTTGTTGTCCCTGATAGTTCCGCTTTCGATGTCCTTGGTGAATCTACCATAGCCGGCAGCCGAAAAATTCTTCTTCTCCGGGTTATAGCTGAATCGCAGGTACTGCGCGATCGTCGCCTGGCTATCCCCTGTCAGATCATCCCCCCACAGGAACTGGGTCGAAGAGCTTACCTTGACCGGTTCTGATGTGGCAGACGCCGGCAGCGTCAGTGCAAATACAAACAGCACGGCAATTAAATACGTCCATCGCATCTTACACTGCATTGAATCCTCCTTTCATGTTCCACAAATATTTTTGCAGCCAAAAAAATATGCGATAATCCACCCCCTTTGTTCGCATAATTACTGAAAACTTAATTTCACCCCTTATTCAGGAGAAAAACCAGCCCGTCCGTATGATCATAGCTACTCCTGGCTAACCAGCATCGCCGTCGCGCCGGCTCTATGGATCCATAATTAGTATCTCTCCATAAAGTCTGCTTTTTGTCCGTCATTCCCGCGCAGGCAGGAATCCAGTGCTTGTATTCTGTCCCGAAAGCTTTCGGGACGGGTCGAGCCCGAAGATGACAATCTTTAATTAATAAAAACTATTACTTCAATATATAGTATGTTTTGAATGACATTGCAACATTTTTTTGGCATTTTTATTGTAAAAAGTTCCCGAGAGGAGCCCCCCTATCGTGAAAAAAGGGGCGGACCCTTTCGGGCCCGCCCCTCCTGCTTGCTGCTTGTTACTGCAGCTGTTATTACCAGAGATGCGGTCTTTCTACTAATGAAGGACCACGTCCCCTCCCTGGTGGACAACCTTGATATCCGCAACCTTGCCCGAGCCGTGGCAGACAAGGCACTGTTCTGTTCCTGCCACATAGTTTCTACGTGGAACATAAAGCTGGCCGCCGTTGGTCCTCATGTGGGCCACGGCCACACTGCTGTCGTGGCATCCGAAACATGGTGAACTGAGCGGCGAATTCACCAGGTTTGCCGACTTGTCGGTCCCAACATCACTGTAGTCGCCCAAGGTTAGCAGCGGTGATGATTGTGGCGCAAGGGCTGTGACATTGCTGCTGGAAGCGGTGGCCGGAAGCAGCCGGCTCAGCAGGTCTGGTGTGTACTGGGAGGCGCTGAAGTCGTACGTGCCCGGCAGATGACAGGCCTCGCATCTCTTCGGATTGGTCGGATAGGTCACTTTCCAGTACTCCAGATCCGCATGCCAGCCATATTTATTATCACGCTTGCCGGTCGCTGGTACAAAAGGATTACTTGTGTTTGCAGCATGGATGCTGTGGATAAATTCCCTGGAGCTGCTTGACCACGAGCTGCTGTTTCTATTAGGGTTGTGGCAAATAGCGCACATCTCAGCATTACTCCGTGCCCCGGTGTGGAAAGAGGGTTCGGTCCCGAGTTGTTCATGGCACTTGTCGCAGCTGTTGTCACTGACGATCTGTCTCCGGGGAGTAAATCCAGTTCCGGTGACGGTCTTGTAGACCGCATGGGCAACAATCGGGAATGCATCCAGGAGGTCGCCGTCGCCATTGAAATCAACGCCCATGCTGGCTTCAGTGACCCCATCCTGGTTAAAGGAACCTATTATGACGCCGGTTATCGTCTTGGTGCCTGCAGGAATGATCGCGTTGACATTGGGCAGGGTGCCTCCGCCGATAGTGGCGGTGTAGAAGCCGTCTGCATCACGCGCAGAGAGTGTGCCCTGGGTTCCATTCCATACATTAAGCAGAGTTACATTTGTAGCGCTGGTGCCGATTGCGCCGGCGTTGCCTGCATTGAAATCGGCCGGATTAGCGATCCCTTGCTGGGGTACGCTGTAAGCCACATAGAAGCTCGGGCCGTTGGTAAAGCCGGCGAGAGGGACTGCTGCGCTGGCGGCGTTCAAGGTGACTGGTGTCCCATCCTTTATGATCCGGAATTTGAATACCGCCTGGTTGCTGGCGTTTACCGTGACCGAGCTGAGTTCGTAGCTTATAACAGCAAGGCCCGCAGGCGCACCAGGGTTGTTCAGTGTGTCAACCGGTGTATTGTGCTTAGCCACGATGTCGGCAGCGGTATGACATCCTGCGCACTGACTGTCGTCGAGCCTGATGCCGCCGGCATGGTTCGCGCCTGTGGCAAAGTTGACGTTGTCATGACAGGCCCCGCAAGCTCTGCGGCTGGGCACAGTCTTCCAGTTGTCGCCCTGGGGTGCTGCAGCCGATGCCTTGTGGCACTTCATGCAGTTTCTGATATCCTGGGGGTACTTGATTTCATTGAACAGGATAGCAGCGTAGTTGTACCCGGTCTTGGTCAGTTTTTCGCCCTTATGCATTCTGTGTATAAACGGAATGAAGTCGCCGACTGCCTCGTTGTTGATCTTGTAAGTGTCCCCGGAATATCCGGTTGCGGTTGTCGTCGCTTCAGCCCTTCCAAACTTGCGCTGATCGCTGTGACAGGTCACGCAGTATCTCGGATCCTGCCTGTTGCCGCCGTGGATATCGAACTTGATGTGGCACTCGAGGCAGTTCGACATCAGGACGATCTCCCTTGAGGCGTCAGCTGCTGTGACCTTCTGACCGGTGGCCGGAATGAAGTCGTAGATGATGTTGGCCGCGTCGTTTATGCGGACTTCGGGAACGACCGTTACGCCATCAGCGGTGTTGCTGCCGGTGCCGCGGGCGTAGCCGCCGACCTGGATCCCCAGACGGTGGGTTTTGGTGGGCTCATAGGTGAGATCCCCAAGATCGGCTTTTTTGTTGTTCCCCGAGTCCGTTGTGCCGTCTATAACGCTCTTGACCTGGGTGATGTCTCTGTAAAAGGTGTACTGATAGGTGCCGTCGCCGTTATCCACCAGTGTGCCCTGGGCATCGGTAGTCGGCCTGGTGGCGGTTACCGCAGCATTGGTGGTGGTCGGAGGGCTGGTCACGATATAGCTGACCCATTTGCTGGGGCTGCCGTTTGTGCCGGGGACCAGCTTGGCAAGGGTGAACCCCAGTTGGGTAAGACCAGGAACTGTCGCGGTAGAGCTCTTGGAAGTATTTCCAAGGCCTATGACCGGGTGGCCGAAGTTATCGGTAACCTTGAATTTGACAACCGGCGGGCTTGCAATGGTGACGCTCGTGACTTCGCCCTTGAGCGAGAGTGAATGCCACTGATCCGTAGTCAGTTCTCCTACTTTTACGAATCCGGATGTGTCTTTGCCGTTAATCCCGTTTGTGCCGTCGCTGCCGCCGCAGCCGAACAAAGAGGATACGAGCATCAGGAACAGGGCTGCAAATACGAGGTACTTGCTTTTTATAGCCAGACTCTGTTTCATTGAGGATCTCCTTGGATAAAAGTTCTTACATTGAAGAGATGACTGATCCCTTCCCCCCCCGGCTTTTTGATTACTTAAGGCTAAGACATCTTTAATCGTTCATCACTCCCTTCTTTTCAAGATAGGATTATGAATAGAACGTCAATAGAATATTCATACCTCAATATAAGGGCTGTTGCAATTATTCTTTTTATATGTTTCATCTGTTCTGAATTTTCAATTCGATGCAGTATGTGTGCCAGGACTGTTGCCGTCAGCACGTGAATCGCTATCATTTTGAAAACATTGAAATTTCCGGAAAGAATGCTGTAGGTGAAAAATTCTTGGCAAGTCACGGAATGCCTGATATATCAGGAGTTTCCTGATATATCAGGCATTCCGTTTGTTCTCCTCTTCGCAGGTATCACAAAACAATGTCCGACAGAACTGCTTTTTCAACAGCCTGCTCAGGCCCTAAAGGCTTACCCAGGCAGACTAAAGCCTGAAACGCTTCTTCAGTTCCTTCTCTACAGGGGGAGGTACGAGCTGGTTGACCGATCCTCCCAGAGATGAAATCTCCTTTACAATGGTCGCGGTCAGGAATGTATATTCTTCATTCGGCATCATGAAAACCGTCTCGATCTTTGGGTTGAGTCTCCGGTTCATGAGGGCCATCTGGAGCTCATACTCAAAGTCAGAAACTGCGCGCAATCCCCGGACTATTGCATTGCCTTTCTTCTTTTTCACATAGTCGACAAGCAGTCCCTCGAAGATCTCTACCCGCACCCGGGTGATGCCCTTCAATGACTTCTGAATCATGACGATCCTCTCCTCAATCGTAAAGAGCGGCTGTTTTTTTGGGCTGGGCGCTGCGGCCACGATCACCTCGTCGAACATCCTGAGGCTCCGGAGCACCAGGTCGAGATGGCCGTTGGTAAAAGGGTCAAAGGTCCCGGGGTAGATTGCTATCTTTTTTTTCATGTCACCTTCCTGTAGCGTGTCAGCATGGTATCACCATACCGGTAAGTTTTTATGAGGTGGAGCGTTATCAGGCCGGAGTCGTCCAGAGGTTTCTTTGACGCATGTTCTATGATTACGTGGCCGCCATCCTGAAGCAGGCGGCCTTTGTCGATGGACGAGAGTACCTCCCTGATATCTTCAGAGGCATAAGGCGGGTCGGCGAATATGATGCCGAAGAGCATCCCCGATCTGTCCGCTCTGCTCAGAAAGAGGATTGCCTGCTCCTGATAAACGCATATTTTATCGCCAAAACCGATTCTCCCGACAACCTCCTGAATCGCCCTGAACCGCTGCTGGTCATTTTCGACAAAACATGCTTTTTTTGCACCCCGCGAGAGGGCCTCGAATCCGACAGCGCCCGAACCTGCATATAAATCGAGGAACGATGCGTCTGAGATATCGTTTCTGAGGATATCGAAGAGAGCCTCCCGTACCTTTGACGAGGTCGGCCTCAGTTCAGCGGCACCACTCCTGGCCGAAAAGATCTTTCGTGTCCCGATCTTTTTCCCCTTGAGGGCTCCGGCCGCTATCCTCACGGTTGGTCCTTAGATAGAGTTCTCACGCTGTTTTTATGAATAGGAGCAGGATGTTATGATGGATTGTGGACATGGTAGTGTTATTGTATAGAATAGTTTTTTATGTGTCAAAAGAAATAATCAGCCAGATGATGGATTATTGATGGACTATACGTGGGTTGTCCTTGCCTTTGTCTCAGCAGTTCTTCTTGCGGCCAGCGATGCGCTCACCAAGCGGTCGCTCGAAGGGGATGATGAGCATCTCGTTGCCGGGTTCAGGCTGCTCTTCAGTCTGCCGCTGCTTGTCATTATTCTTTTCATAATCCCGGTCCCGCGGCTCGATGCCGGATTCTATATGGCGTTTTTCATTGCGTTGCCGATTGAGGCGGTCACGGTCGTCCTCTATATTAAGGCGCTGAAGGAATCGCCTCTCAGCCTCACGATGCCCTTTCAGGCACTCACCCCGGTCTTCCTGATTTTTTTTTCATACGTTCTGCTCGGGGAAAAAGTCTCTCTGCCCGGAGCAGCCGGCATACTCCTGATTGCTGCCGGAAGCTATGTTCTGAACATCATCCGGGTCAAAGAGGGCCTGTGTCAACCGTTCCGGGCGATCACGAAAGAAAAGGGCGCGGTGTATATGATTATCGTTGCGCTGCTCTACAGTATCACCTCCTCGATGGGTAAGATGGCTATCGAGCATTCCTCTCCTCTCTTCTTCGCCTCGGTCTATTTCATCGGTCTGAACCTGGTCTATCTGCCGTATGGGCTTACGCGGGGTCTCACCGGGAATAGCACCAGACGAGGGGGGGCAAGCCTGCGCGAGTATCTTGTATCAGGCCGCTACCGACGTCAGGTTGTCCCGGGCATATTCTATTCTGTCATGGTGCTGACACACATGGCTGCGATGAAAATGACGAAGGTTGCCTATATGGTGTCGGTCAAGAGGTCCAGCCTGCTGATCAGCATCCTGTTCGGGTATCTGTTCTTCAGGGAAGACAATATAAGGGACCGTTTCTTCGGGGCGCTGCTGATGTTCATCGGGTTTGTCCTTGTGGTAAGTTCGCGATAACTCCTCCCTCAATTCCCTTATCGAAAGGGAATTTCAATACACATGCTGCGCTTTTTAAGGTAGAATACCATGCATGAAATTCTTTAAGAGATCTGAGGAAGAAAGCCATCATGATCCGGTCATCGACGAGCTGAAGGCGAAGATAGATCAGTCCGGAATGCCGCAGCAGGCCAGCCAGATTGCCCTAAAGGAGCTCGAGATGCTCGCCAGGGTGAGCCCTTCAACATCAGAGTTTACGATCAGCCTCAATTACATTGAATACCTCGCATCGCTGCCGTGGAACAAAAAGACAGAAGACATTCTGGACATAGACCGCGCCGAGAGGATCCTGAACGAACATCATTACGGACTCGAAAATATCAAGGACAGGGTACTCGAATATCTGGCGGTCAAGAAACTGAGGATGGACCGGAAACCGATGATCCTGGTCGTTGACGACGAGGAGGTCGCCCGCAGAAATCTCGAACACATCCTGTCAAAGGAGAACTATACGGTTGTGACTGCTGCCAGCGGTACGGAGGCGTTCGGGAAACTCGCACAGGCAGAGTTCGATGTGGTCCTGACCGACTTCAGGATGCAAAAGGTCGATGGCATGGAGGTGCTGGCTAGGATCAAGATGCGGTCGCCAAACACTGAGGTGATCATGATCACCGGCTATGCCACGATCGACACCGCAGTCGAGGCGATGAAAAAGGGGGCATTCCATTATATTCCGAAACCGTTCAAGATCGATGATGTCAGAACAACCGTGCGACAGGCCCTCGACAAAAGGACCTATAAACAGGATACCAGGGGTTCGGTGCTCTGCTTTTCAGGTCCTCCGGGCACGGGCAAGACGTCTCTGGGGCGCTCTATTGCCCTGGCCCTCGGCAGGAAGTTTGCCCGGATTTCGGTCGGTGGCATAAAGGACGAGGCAGAGATCAGGGGCCATCGGAGGACTTACGCAGGAGCCATGCCCGGCAGGATCATTGAGGAAATCCGGCGGACCGGTTCCTCGAACCCCCTGATCATCCTGGATGAACTGGATAAGATCGGGAGTGATTTTAAGGGTGATCCGTCAGCTGCGCTGCTTGAGGTGCTTGACCCTGAGCAGAACCACAATTACACCGACCATTATGTTGATCTGCCCTTTGATCTGTCTGATATTATTTTCATCATCACCGCGAATGTCGCCGACAATATCATCGACGCCCTTCGTGACCGCATGGAGGTGATCCACTTCAGCGGATATACTGAGGCAGAGAAAATCCAGATCGCCTCACGTTTTCTGGTGCCGCGACAGGTTATGGAAAATGGTCTTTCCGGCAATCCCCCGGTCTTTACGGGCGATGCCCTTTATAAGATCGTCCAGGAGTACACGCGGGAGGCAGGGATCCGGAACCTGAGTCGTGAGATCGCGGCGATCTGCAGGAAGATTGCGAGGGATTTTGTGCAGCATGAGGAACATGTCGCAGACCTGACGATAGATGCCTCCATGATAGAAAAATCCCTGGGACCAAGAAAATACTATTTCGAGGTAGCTGAGGAGGCTGACCGCATCGGAGTATCAACCGGTCTTGTCTGGACCGAAGTTGGCGGTGACATTATCTTTATCGAGGCCGTGGTGATGAAGGGGAAGCATGAACTTATCCTCACGGGATCACTTGGAGACGTGATGAGGGAGTCTGCCCATACGGCCCTGAGCTATATCAGGAGCAATGCGGCAAGGTTCGGTATCAAAGAGGATTTCTTCGACGACCACGATATCCATGTCCATATACCTGCAGGTGCGATTCCGAAGGATGGGCCGTCGGCGGGCATAACGATTGCGGTGGCTCTTTTGTCCCTTCTGACCAACAGACCTGCACGCAGGGAGATTGCGCTGACCGGCGAACTGACTCTCTCGGGGCGTATCCTTCCTGTCGGCGGGATCAAGGAAAAGGTCCTGGCTGCAAAGAGGGCAGGGGTCAGGACGGTTGTTCTACCTCACCGGAACCATAATGATATCGATAGCCTTGCTGTGGATATCACGGAAGGTCTGGCAGTCTGCTTTGCGGACAATATAGAAGATATAGTCGAGAGGGTGTTGAGTAAAACCTTATCGTGAGCTGAATTCTGCTATCCTTTTTTTACCCCTAATTTTCCGAGAATTATCTCCATCAGGCACCATCCGGTGAAGGCCGACTGTAAAAGATTTGCCCCTACAAATGCGGTGAACAGGTACCAGTAAGGGCTTACAAAATGGCCCAGTGCCAGTGAAATAAGGATGAAGGTCCCCGCTATCGCGCGGATATACTGTTCCATGGTCATCGGTCTATACTCCTCCTGATTATTAAAGATTGTTCTATTGGTTAGTATAACAGATGAGTTTCGGAGTTGCATATATAAACAAAGGGGTCAGGACGGTCATTCTGCTTCATCGGAGCCATAATGATATCGACACCCTAGCCGCAAATATCCAGGAAGGTCTGGAGGTCTGCTTTGCGGACAATGATATTATTGAGATTGTGCTCACAAAGTACAGCGGACCACCGGCGGGATTAACCGCACATGGTCCTGAATAAATAATTACTTTTCTCCCCTGTCCCTGACCGGCGAGTTGTGTGAGCAGCCTGTTTTACGGACTGCTTTAATCAGCATTTCGAAGAGAGATTCGAATTCGACCGGTTTCATCAGATAATCCATCGCGCCATTTTTCATGCCCACGATTCCATCATTTGCCGAGGCATGTCCGGTCAAAATAATCACCTCTGTTTGAGGCTGTATCTTTTTTATCTCCACCAGGGTGCTATTGCCATCGATGCCCGGCAGTTTCATATCAAGCAGCACTATGTTAAATTTTCTGGATTTGACTATTTCTATAGCCTCCTCCCCGCTGAAAACGCCTTCACACTCAAGGCCCCTGCGCTTAAGTCTTTTCAAGAGGGTATGGACAAAATCCCTCTCATCATCAACAATCAGGACGCTACACGCAGACATTAAGCTTGCGTCTGTAAAGCTATTTTCTTTTTGAGCTTTCATCATCTGAGACATTTATTGTTTCGGCAGCATTACGGTAAACACACTGCCTCCCTCCTTTCCGTTTTCTGCTTTTATATCACCACCAAGCCGTTGCATGATACTGAATGAAATGGACAGGCCAAGTCCGGTGCCCTTGCCAATCTCCTTAGTTGTATAGAAAGGATCAAAAAGCTTTTTTATTGAATCCGTGGATAGACCGGGGCCGGTGTCTTTAAACTCTGCCACTATCTGACCGCCCTGAATCCGGCTGGCTATGCTGATTGTGCCATCCTGTCCTATTGCATCTATCGCGTTGTCCAGAATATTCAAAAAAACCTGCTGCAGTTGTGAGGCATCGGTCACCACACGTGACAGTCCCTGTTGAAGAAAGTATTTGAACGTAATGCGATGAGCACTGGCCTCGTTGGCAAGAAGGGCGGCGGTCTCTTCAATAAGCCGGTTGATATCCGTCTCAGTTTTTTCAAAATCATTTGATCGGGAAAAACCGAGCAGACGGCGGGTAATCTCTCCGGCCCTTTTAACATTTCCCCGTATCTTCTTTATGGAATCCTTATATTCATCAATATTTTTGAGAAGACCCCGGTCTTCCTCCTCCAGAAGTTCATCTACCCAGCCCGCCTGATTGGTAATTATCTGAAGCGGGTTGTTGATTTCATGCGCTACGCTGGCAGCCAACCTGCCCACCAGCGCCATCTTTTCCACCTGAAGCATACGATTGTTCAGAGCCATCCTCTTTCTGTCCGCATCTTCAATTTTGTTCACCATGGACCTGACTATAAGCGTTGATACTGCAAGAATGATGAGAGATGCACAAAGGATAATCAGAATGTCGCGCCTCCTGGCCAGATAGAACTCAGACAGGGAGGTGTTAATATCCGTCTTCAATACAAGGGTCCAATCGCCGTTATTTATCGGCGCTGCAGCATAAATGTATTTATCGGTGATCTGGACCAAAGTACTATCTCTGGATGTAACCGGCTTTCTCTCAATGGTCGAAAACGTTTTTTCTCCGAGCAGGCTCGGTGTTTGAAACTCCCCGGCCCTGTTAATAATATAGGCATCTCCTCCGGGCCCGACCCCGGCGCTTGCGAGCAGGGAATTAAAAAGTTCTGAATTGATCGTAGCACGCAATATCCAGGTCTTATCCGGGTCAGCTACCGCTACAACAAAATGCGGCTCATTGCGGTACCCGGTGAAGACATCACTGATATATCTGCCGCTACGCATCACCTCAATAAACCATGCGGCCTCTGAATAATTTTTGCCTGTGAGCTGGCGCTGATAGGGCCCTGTATAGGCGAGGTGCTTTCCCTTACTGTCTATTACCCCAAGGTCCAGAATGACACCACTGCGGTCCATGGCCAGGAAAAGTGTTTCCAGATTTTTCTGATCGCTTAACTGATCCAGACTGTAGAGCTTCACAAAACTGAAAAGCAGGTTCTCCTGGTTGTCAAGAAAAAGGTCAATAATTTCTTTTCTGCTGTCAACAAGTCCGGCCAGTTCAGCAGAGGTTTTCTCAAGCCAGGACTTTTTGTAATAATGGGAGGCAGTCCAGCTTATAATCAGGAGGGGTACCACCGACACTATAATGACCACAATGACAAAAAGCTGTTTCTGTCTGGCATAATAGGTGCCGCTTGACTTAAGCTTAAGATCTTTCATGCGTATGCTGCCGGTATAAATCTTCATGACAGGAAATTGCCAGGTTATCCTTTCATCATGTTACGTGCCGTTTCATGCTCTCCGGCTTCAGCAAAAGCCGAAGCAGCCATAAGGTCTTTTCGTCTTATGCTCCTTGCCGCAGCCCTTATCCGCTCTGCCAGCAATTCGGTGTCTACCGGCTTTTTTAAATAGTCAAAAACGCCGAGTTGACGCGCTTCTGCCTCATCCAGGTCATTACCATGCCCTGTTTGAATTATTACCCGTATATCCGGATGGGTTTTTCTCACCCTTCGCAGGACTTCCATCCCGTCGATACCGGATATTTTCAGGTCAAGAATCATTATGTCGGGTTCTTTGTCACTTATCATCTTTATTACCTGTTCGCCTTCAAAAGCAGTATTTTTTTTAAAGTCTTTCATTTCAAGACATTCGGACAGGACCCTTATGGGACCTTCTTCATCGTCGTCAATAAGCATAATTTTGATGTCGCTCACAAGCTTCGCCCTGTCGGCAATACAAATAATTGCATGTCAGATTTTTCTCTTTTTCGCTCTTCCGGAATTCTTACCAGTCCCACATCATTGTATCATATCCATAGGAGCACCCGGCGTTAAGCATTTTTGCGGGCAATCTTGATCTTCTCTATCAGTTCGTCAAGTTCAATAGGTTTCAGGCAGTAATCGTTGGCCCCGTATTCCAGACATTGCCGTCCTGCCTGCATGGAGGCATGGCCTGTAAGCAATATAACGACAACAGCCGGCCATTTCTGCTTGATCTCTTTGAGACACTGTATGCCGTCCCGGTCAGGAAGCATTACATCCAGAACTACAACATCCGGCCAGCCGCTTTCGAGGACCCGGATCGCCTCAGAGCAATTCATGGCGCTCCTGACGTCATAACCGCGGCGCGCCAGTCTTTTCGTGGTTGTCTCCAGAAAATCCTGTTCATCATCAACAAAAAGGATATTGATTTTGCTATTCATGTCATATTCTCCTCAGCAGTCTTTAAGCTGCTTTATTTATTATTTTCCCGAGATCAGCCAGAATGCTCCGGCGGTAATTCTCCACCATGATCTGCTCGCCCATGACCATGTCGATCTGCCGTGTGTGTATGAGCAGGTATCCTAGGACCTTAAGGCGTTCGATGAGAAACGGCGCGGGTTTTTTTTCGATGCGGGCAGTAAGCGCGTCCGCCTTCTGCTCAACGCGGAAGTCGTACTGCTCCAGGATATCCTTAAGAAGCTGCACGCGAACGAATTTACGGCTGTCGTCTGCAGCGCCGCCCTTAAACTGGAAGCTCACATAGTTTTCAGTCAGGAGATCACTCAGGTGTGTTTCGACCAGAGAGAAATGATATCCCAGACGCACGCTCAGGTTGCAGAAATTTTTTGAAATCAGAAAATAGCTTTTTGCCGTCAACGAAGAGCGCACCGCAGGATCAAGGTTCGGGTT
The DNA here is from genome assembly GCA_049799315.1 of Thermodesulfovibrionales bacterium. Taxonomy (GTDB): domain Bacteria; phylum Nitrospirota; class Thermodesulfovibrionia; order Thermodesulfovibrionales; family UBA6898; genus PALSA-1316. The sequence goes on from JBARHQ010000020.1 coordinate 20,931, forward strand.
CATGGTCGATCGAAAAAGGATCGAGCCAAAACCTTTTAAGTCAACAGGCGGCGGGCCCTTCCATGGCACGGCTGTCATGCCCTCCCAGATGGCAAGCATCGGAAGAGAAACGATGTCTTCTATCCGGACCCATTTATCTTTCTTGTCAAGCCCCTCGTGGAAACCGTCTTCCAGATCAATCACCCACCACTGAAACGGTACGTCTCCGTAAAGCTGTTTGGCCGACTTTTCATCGAACCCATATCTCGAGCTGAAGGAGAACATCTCGGTCACTGCTTTTTCATGGCAGAAGCGGGTAAGGTCATGATATGTTTCACATGAGGACGGCCTGAAATACGGCGACGCGGGATTTATGAGGTTCAGCGGTGTCACGAGTTTGAGCACCTCTTCAAGCAGTCTGTATACCGGACTGCCTGCCATTAAATTGGTAGGAGGAGGAGCGTCTTCAAGCAGGTCGTCCCTGCAGCCTTTATATACGCGGCGGCTTACTGCGTCAACAGTGATAATATCTCCGTTGCCGAGTTTTTTTGTGGCGTCTGCAATTCCGAAAATTGCAGGGAGGCCGAATTCACGGGAAACAGTAGCCAGATGGGCTGTCACATGGCCGGTTTCACTCACAACGGCAACTGTCCGGGCCAGGAGGGTCGCCCATTCGGGCAACGGGTGTTCAACGACAAGTACGGCATCCTTTGGAAACTGCAAAAGATCTATGTTCGAACGTACTATATGCACCGGACCACAAGCAACTCCGGCACTGGCAGTGACTCCCCCGGAAAGCAGGGAAGGCTGAGTTTCTTCCGGGTCTGTATGTTCTGTGCCGCTGCCGGGGGGCAAAGCTGTTTGGGCCAGCGGACGGCTCTGGAGGATAACAATCCTGCCGTTGCCCTCAATGGACCATTCAATATCCTGGGGAGAGCCGAAATGCTCTTCGAGTCTGACTGCGATAAGTGCCAGTTCTTTTGCCTGACCGTCGGTAAGGGTAGTCGATTCTGGGATATCAGTGGAAGTTGAAGAAGCATTTATCCTGAGTTCTTTTGCAAGGACGGCATTTGGACTTTTTCGGGAAACCCTGAACAGGTCTGTTACGGCGCTGCCGTCGACCACCTGGCCTGCGAGTCCGGGTGCGGCATTGATAATGACCCAGTCACTGCGGGGGTCCCGCCGGGAGCGGGAGTACATGACCCCGCTTACCGCGCCCTCGACCATAGCCAGGCACCCGACGCACATTATCACGTCCTGATGTCTGAACCCGCGCTGCGTGCGGTACACAATGGCCTGGCTTTTATACTTGCTGGCGACGATCTCCTTGTAGGTCTGTCCAAGGAACTCATCGCTGACATTAAGCTGAGTGCGGTATTGCCCGGCAAATGAGACACTGCCGCTGTCTTCGCCCAGTGCGCTGGAACGCATCGAGACAGCTATCCGCCCCTTGTTCCGGGCGGCCAGCTCTTCATAATGCTTTTTTATGAGTTCTTCAAGATCTTCAGGCAGAGGGGCATTGGCGATCATCTGCTGGATCGCGGCGCTTGTAGTGTACAGTTCCTCAAGGTTGTTATGGTCCAGGAGTTTCAGCCTGCGGTTGATCTCATCGTGAAGGTTATTGGAATCCATAAAATATTTTGTGGCCGCGGCAGTGATCACAAAGCCGTCAGGGACATCAAGGCCGACATGGTTACGGACCTCACCGAGGTTGGCCATTTTCCCTCCAACCTGCTCTGTTGAATGAATATCGACCTCAGACATCGAAAGAATGAATTTCCCTTCGACAACTTTCGGCTGACGGGAAAGTATCTCTTCCATGCGGCCTGAAATAGAGTCAAAGGCCTGGGAGAGGCCGCTGTATTTGCCGTTAGAAAGCTCCTGGAGATGCTGGATCATTTTAAAAATGTTAACGGTCAGCGCAGTACAGTGGCCCCGGACAAAAGCCATACTGAAGGGCTGGCCGTTTTTCAATGTCTGCTCCATCCCGGCCATGAGCTCAAGCGCATTATTATTGGCGGTCAGGAGCGATCTGAAGCTTTTGTAATGGTCCTGGAATGCGGTGCGTAAAGACTGTATGTCCGCGTCGGGCATTTGCGGATGCAGTCCCGGGATCCATCTGAATATTTCCCGGAGTTTTTGCGTGAAGCTATCCATTTCTTTTATTGCAGAATAACCTTCCGGAATGATTGCCGATAAATGTCATGGTAAATTTTAGAATGAATCACAGGGGTTAATCAATTACGGATTCCAACCGGTGTGAGAGCAATGGGGAGATCTAAATGGCAAGGCCGGTCTTTTTTCCCGGCCTTGCCATTTTATTAAATCTCTGCTCATTACAAATTGCACATATGCGAAGTGTTTTGTTTAATGCTCAAGCCTCATGCCCCATCCTTCGAACATGAAGAGAATGGCAAACCCGTACCACATAGTATAGATAACATAGCCTGCAAGGGAAATAATTACCATCCAGATTTTTTCCTTTATGTCCGTGGCAGGTATGCCGTAGTAGTTATACGCGGGCTCTATGGCCTTTGTCATCACCCTGTTGAACGTAGTGGATTCCTTGAACTTTTCCTGCTTGGCCATACTGGCTTCAGCCGCTTTCATCGCGTTCCACCAGTCATACAGGACCTGCTTCTCTTCATAGCCGTATTTGCTTTTGATGGCCGGGCCATCATTTTTAAACATGGCATCAGCGTCTGCAAGGACATTGGCAAAGATCATTCCGATATCACCGCCTACCTTGACATTCTTGTCTTCAACGGTCACTGTTGCCTGACTCGCCTGAAAGAGCTTTGACATCCTGCCTGCCTGGTCTGCATCTTTTGCCTTTACGACAAATTCGATCTGTTGTCCCCTGAAGGCATCCGCCTTTTTCTTTACGTCCGGGATGTAGTAGGAAGATTTTTTTGAGATCGTGTTATAGAGATTGTCCATGTAGTCCAGTAAATTCTTCCCCTTGAAGACAGGGGAAAGCATGACAGCAAAGACCACCCAGAATGCGATGAAAAGCGCAAACCCGAGTCCGAATTCCTTTTTATTTGCGATCATGAATGCACCTCCTCACCCTTCAGATGTTTTATATAATGCACCTCCTCACCCTTCAGATGTTTTATATTTCTGAAGAACGTTCCGAATACCCAAATCGCGAAGATACTGATTACAACGAAGAAAACATAAATGCCCAGATTCTCGATCAACTTTCCTGTATCAGGAGATAAACTGATGTATCCCATCTTCCCGAGCTTGATAGGCAGAGCGGCAGCTCTGTTGACAAAGCCTGCCATAACCGCAACTGCATAAAAGCCGCGGATAGTTGAGCCGGAAACTACCTTGGTCACAAGTGAACCTACCTGGATGCCTATGAGTGAGCCCAGCAGCATGCCCATTGCAAGGGTATAGAAAATGAACCCATAGATCGCATACTGACCAAGACCGGCATACCCCGCGGTAAAAACGATCTGGAATATGTCAGTGCCGACTGTAGTTGCTGAAGAAACGCCAAGCATATACACGAAGATAGGGAAGGTAAGAAAGCCGCCGCCTACGCCCATAATTGCAGCTGCCAAGCCAACTAGGGCACCGCTCAGAACAAGAAAAATTGCCGATATCTTTCTGCCGCCCGGGACAACTCCCTGGTCAAAGTGGAGCATCGGAGCAAGATTAATGGACTGAAGCTTCTGGGCCAGGCCTGTCATGGACTCATCGCTGGCCTTTGAAGTGCGGGTTTCCGAGGTGCTTTCCGGAACTGTCGGTTTTCTTGATTTAAAAAAGTCTGCAAGTGAGTAGAAGCTGAGAAACCCGAGCATCAGGACATATATGGTCGTGATAAACGCGTCGCTTAATACAGGGTTAAACTCATAAAGAGTCCTGTTGATGTAGCCTCCGAGGGTTGCACCGCCTATGGAACCTATCAGAAATGTTATTGCCAGAGATACAGAGATGTTACCCAGTTTCCTGTGTAATACGCTGCCCATGATTGCCTTTGCAAAAATATGAAACAGGTCAGTACCCACTGCAAGGATGCCTTTTACCCCTGCGCTCATCAGCGCCGGCGCTATTATGAATCCGCCTCCTGCGCCGATACAGCCGGTGATCAGCCCCGCGCATACGCCTACACCTATTGATGCCAGAAAGATAAGATTTGTGTAGTATGACGGACAATAAGTGTTCTTGCCGCCAAGGACTGATGGAAGCGCCCCTGCGATGTCATCGGCAAAGGCTATGCCTCCTAGTATTATGGGAAGCAGCAGCAGTCCAAAGACCGCAAGCCGCTTCGGTTCGCGCAGAATACGGTTTGATACGTCGAGTTCCCATTTTGCATGGGCCCGAGCACCCATAACCATGAAATGTCCAAATTCCTTAAAAAAGCTCATTACTCTGTTTCCTCCTTGATATATTTGATTTATGCTCTGCAACTAGTAATTAACGCGGCGGTGCTGATGCCCGAAGTACTTTGCCAGACCTTTTTGATGGCTTGAGACGATCGGTTTTATCCTCGCGATCATCATTTCTGATAATTTCTCTTGCTGTTTCATGTTCTCCCGCCTCCGCAAAGGTGATCGCCATCATCATATTCTCGAATTTCCGGGCTAACCGTTTCATTGTGTCCTCCTGATATATAGTTGATTTCTCTTTATGCCAAGGTGGGCATATCTGATTTTGTGACGACTACCAGCGGACACTGGAGCCGTTTCCATGCGTCGGAAAGCGATTTTTCGCCTGTCTTGCACTCTATCTCGAGTTCTGGTGTTGAACCGACAACAACAAACATTATCTCCCTCCTTTTTTCTGTATATTCCAGGATCGCCTTTTTCATGCAGCCCTCTTTCTTGAAAAGCCTGCAGCCAATTTCTTCCTTTAGGGCAGTCTTCATGAATTCTTCGAGCTCGCTGAGGTGTGCCTCTACCCTGGTGAGGTAGAGAATATCGATGTTCGCCGTTATCCGTTTGCTCAGGTTCAGCGCATATTTCAGAACGTCGACTTCGAAGAACATGTCTGATATGGCGAGCAGGATCGAACTCCGCCCCTTCATGAACTCCCGTGCCCGGTCAAAATCTCCCGCTTCGGCAAAGGAGATGGCAGACATGATGTCATCAAACTTCCTCATCGCGGGGCTGCTCCCTGCGCAAAGGACCCGTGCCCGGCGAGCAGTTCGAGCGCCTTTGCATATTCGCCGGCATCGGTAAAGGCGAGCGCACTTAAGATGTCTTCCAGAACGTTTAAAGTCTTCATCAAAGTCGCACCTCCTCAAAGTGATGGATTGAATGTCCGACCGCACTTTCCATGCCCTTCTATATCCAAGGTTCATGCCAGGTGTGATTTGCCTTTAAACCCCTTGAAATAAAAGAATAACATTGAATTGACTGATGTTGCATCGAAAGTCAGAAGTGTTGCGTTATGCAATGCAGTTTCGGCAAATGGCGTCTATAAGTCCGAAGATTCAGCGTTTGAGAGAGTTGTTGCAGATGCTACTGGTCTATTGCAAATTGCAATAGACCAGTGGTAAAATCACCAATGTTCAGATTTCAATCGAGTATCCAGAACAAGGTCAGGTACGGATACTATCTCTGTCTTGGGCTTATCATCATCGTCTCGCTCCTGAACTACTTCAACCTCCGTACCGTCAGGAAAAAAATAGACTTCAGTATCATCATCTCCCAATTTTTTGATGCAACGCTCGAGATGCGCCGGTATGAAAAAAACTTTATCATCTATAAGGAAAAGAACGAATATCTTGAAAATATGCGGTTCACGGAGATGGCTGAGGGCATTCTGATAAAGAACAAGGCAGAGATTGCCCAGCTCTCTCCCGGGACGGATGTTTCAGCCCTGGAAAAGACGATCCGGGTGTACAAGGCGCTCATGGAGCGGTACTATAACCTCGACCGTCTGAGAGAACCGCATAAGGCGGTTTATATGGAGGGCCAGATCCGTGACCAGGGCAAGAAACTGCTGGCGGTGACCGAGGGGATTGCCAATGCCGAACGGGACTATATTCGATCACTGATTTTTTCCTCAAAGCGGTTTCTTCTCTATTCCGTCGTCCTTCTGGTTATTGTGGGCTGGGGCATCGGCCGTTATCTGTCCCGTATGGTAGTAAGACCGCTGAAGCAGGTTGAAGAGAGCATGCAGAAGATCATCGACGGCAACTTCGAGAAATTTTCCCTGTCCTCCTCCGACCGTGAGATCCAGTCGCTGAGCGACGCATACAGCCGCCTTCTCAAGGAGCTCGAATCGCGGCAGATGCGGGTCATACTCCAGTCCGAGAAGCTTGCGTGCATCGGCACGATGGTCTCGGGTGTGGCGCATCAGCTGAACAATCCTCTGGCAAATATATCGAGTTCCTGCCAGATACTGCAGGAGGAGATTGAAGAGAGCGACGTGGCATATAAACGGGAGCTGCTGCTGCAGGTGGAGAGGGAAGTCGACCGAGCAAAGGCGATGGTCCTTTCTCTGCTTGAGTTTTCGAGGAAAAAGGAGTTTAAGAGCAAACCGCTGCCCTTGAGGGAATTGGTGACCGAGACGATCAGACTGATCCAGGGCGATATCCCGACCAAGGTAGACCTGCAGGTTGATATCCCTGAGTATTGCTGGATCGTTGCTGATAAACAGCGCATAGAACAGGCGATTCTCAATATCATAAAGAACAGTATCGATGCCATGCCTGACGAAGGCAGTATCATCATCTCTGCAGGTGAAGGCCAGGATTCCGGCACGATCGAACTGAGGATCCGCGATACCGGATTCGGCATCGAGCCCGATGTCATTAAGAGGATCTTCGAGCCGTTTTTTACCACCAAGGACGAGGGCAAAGGGTCAGGCCTTGGTCTTTTTGTTGCGCGGGAGATTGTCGAAGAACACGAGGGGATCATTGAAGTTGAGAGCATACCAGGCACCGGTACGATCTTTACTATCCGGTTGCCGATGAAGGAGGCCTTGTGCGACGGAGGACAGTGACGGAGGATGGCGATGGAGGCTAAGCCGCGTCTGCTTATTGTCGACGATGAGCTGATAGCCCTGAGGAACCTTGAGCATGTGCTGGTGAAGGAGGGCTATGCAGTCCAGACGACACAGAGCAGCTCTAACGCACTGAAGATACTCGAGGAAAGAGGTTTTGATCTGGTCCTGACAGACCTGAAGATGGAGAAGGTAGACGGGATGCAGATACTGAAGAAGAGCAAATCGCTTTATCCTGATACTGAAGTGGTCATGATCACCGGCTATGCGACAGTCGAATCGGCGATACATGCGATGAAAAAGGGTGCCTACGATTACATAGCAAAGCCGTTCAAGCTTGATGAAGTGCGGAGGGTCGTCAAAGAGGCGGTTGAGAAGGTGCGTCTGAAGAAGGAGAATGTTCTGCTGAGGGAGCAGCTTGAGAGCTATCACGGCAGGGTGAAGATCATCACGCAGGACTCAGCCGTGCAACAGCTGCTTGATACGTCCCGCCAGATCGCACCGACTGACTGCAATGTTTTGATCAGCGGCGAAAGCGGCACCGGCAAGGAACTGTTTGCGCGGCACGTGCATTTCAACAGCAAGCGGTCTGATGCGATATTCCTGGCGGTCAACTGTGGGGCCTTTTCCGAGGAGTTGCTGGCGAATGAACTTTTCGGCCACGAAAAGGGTGCGTTTACTGGTGCCCTCTCCCTGAAAAAGGGCTTGATCGAGATGGCCTCAGGCGGGACGCTCTTCCTTGATGAGGTCACCGAGATGTCGCCGTCGATGCAGGTGAAACTCCTCAGGGTGTTGCAGGAAAAAGAGTTATTGCGGCTGGGGTCGACTGAACCGCTGAAGGTCGATGTCCGGGTTATTGCTGCGACGAACAGGAATATCCAGGATGCGATACGGTCGGGTAGTTTCAGGCAGGACCTTTTCTTCAGGCTGAATGTTGTTTCGATTAACATCCCGCCGCTTTCCGCGCGCAAGGACGATATCCCGCTCCTGAGCTATTATTTCCTCAGGAAGTTTGCCACGCTGATGAACAAAGACGTTCAGGAGATCTCAGCGGATGTTCTCGCGATACTCGGCAATTATGATTTTCCGGGCAATGTCAGGGAGCTTGAGAACATTATGGAGCGCGGCGTTGCGCTTTCGAACAGCGGTGTGATCGAAGTGGCGCATCTCCCTGAAGACCTGCGGGAACTCAGCATCAGGACCTTCAGAAAGAAAGAAGGCAAGATCCCCTCGCTTGAAGACCAGGAGATGTCCTATATTACCTGGGTGTTGGGTGAGGCGGGCGGCAATAAAACGCTCGCGGCCCAGATCCTTGGCATCGACAGAGTATCTCTCTGGAGGAAATTGAAAAAATACGGCATTGAGGCAGATTAGGAAACAGGAAGCCGGGATCTACCTTTAAATTTATCCTGCACAGTGAGACAGCTCAGCAAGTTACTGCGCCCGGTAGGATTATCCTTACATCATTATTCGCACGATCATGATATAATTTTTTTCAGTATTCGACACGGGATGACCATAGAGGGAGGCGCGCATGAAGATACGGTCCGTTAATCCATACACTGAAGAGTTGATAGATGAATTCGAACTGATGACGCGCGATGCCATCGACAGTGAGGTCGGGAAGTCGAGACTAGCCTTTCGGGTATGGAGCGCGATGCCGGTCGCCACGAGGGTTGCCCATATCAGGAAACTGGGCGAGCATCTCAGGGCTGAAAAGAGTACCTATGCTGCGCTCATGACCAGAGAAATGGGCAAGCCGATCAGAGAGGCGGCTGCGGAAGTCGAAAAGTGTGCATGGCTCTGCGATTACCACGCGGAGAATGGCGGGGCGCTCCTCATGCCTGAGGAAGTCGCCACCGAGTCAAAGAAGAGCTATGTGCTCTTTCAACCCCTGGGCATAGTTTTAGGCATTATGCCGTGGAATTTTCCCTTCTGGCAGGCGTTCCGTTTCGGGATACCTGCGATCACCGCCGGCAATGTGGTGATGTTGAAGCATGCCTCCAATGTACCCCTATGCGCTTTGGCGATCGAAGAGGCCTTTCTCCGGGCAGGGTTTCAAGACAACATCTTCAAAACACTGCTCATCGATTCGCAAAGCGCCCTGAATCTTATCGAAGAAGACAAGGTCGATGCGGTCTCTCTTACCGGCAGCAACAGCGCCGGGGAGCAGGTGGGAGCGCTGGCCGGCAAGAGGATCAAAAAGCTCGTGCTCGAACTCGGCGGCTCTGACCCCTTTATCGTCCTCGACGATGCGGACATAGAAAAGGCCGGCAGGATGGCTGTGAACGCCCGGATGATCAATGCAGGCCAGAGCTGCGTCGCTGCAAAGCGCTTTATCGTCATGAAGCATGTGGCTGAGGATTTTAGAAGGGTCTTTCTTGCACGTCTCGCGGAGCTGAAAGTGGGTGATCCGATGGATGAGTCGACCGATGTGGGGCCGTTGGCCAAACAGGACATTCTCGATTCCCTGCAGGAACAGTTAAGAGATGCCCGGGAAAAGGGGGCTGAGATCGTTCAGACAGAGCATACTTTTGGCAAGGGCCTCTTTTTTGCGCCTGCCGTCGTATTCAATCCAACCGGTGAGATGAAGGTCCTGAAGGAGGAGGTCTTCGGTCCGATAGCGCCGATAATTGCTGTGGACAACGAAGAGGAAGCAATCAGGGAAGCGAATGATACGAAATTCGGTTTGGGCGCCGCGATCTGGGGACGGGACCTGGAACGGGCCGAACGAATAGCCGCGAAGATCGAGGCGGGCACTGTAGCGATCAATGACATGGTGAAGTCAGATCCGCGGATGCCTTTCGGCGGGATGAAAAAATCGGGTGTGGGCAGGGAGCTTTCCCACTATGGTCTCAAGGAATTCGTAAACATCAAATCTGTCGTTGTAAAGGAGTAGCTCCGAATGAAGGCGTCCGATCTGCTGGTGAAGTGTCTCGAAAATGAAGGTGTGGAGTTCATCTTCGGTATCCCGGGGGAAGAGACCCTCGATCTCATGGAGTCTCTGCGGACCTCCTCTATCCGCTTTATCGTCACCCGGCACGAGCAGGCCGCAGCTTTTATGGCGGATGCATACGGACGTCTCACGGGCAGGCCCGGTGTTTGTCTCGCCACCCTGGGCCCCGGTGCGGCCAACCTGCTCACCGGGGTTGCTGACGCGTATCTCGACAAGTCGCCCCTCGTGGCGATCACGGGGCAGGCGGACCTTAAACGCATACACAGGGAGTCGCATCAATATATCGATATTGTCGAGATCTTCAGGAACGTGACCAAGTGGAACGCCAGGATTGACTCGCCTGAAGTCATCCCCGAGCTTGTGCGCAAGGCCTTCAAAGTCGCCACAGCGGAGAAGCCGGGGGCCGTTCACCTGGAACTGCCCGAGAATGTGGCAGCCATGGAGGTGGACGCTATCTACGAGGCGATGATTCCGCCCATTCGTCCGAGGAGGAGTTCTCCTGACAGGCAGGCGCTGGCAAAGGCGGCAGAGCTGGTTGCACATGCCCGTGTCCCTGTCATACTTGCAGGGAATGGCGTTGTCCGCAAGTCTGCGGGCGAGAGGCTGCAGCGCTTTGCTGAACTTTTCTGCATCCCGGTCGTGACGACCTTCATGGGCAAGGGGGGGATATCCGCTGAGAGCGATTGCTGCATAGGGACCCTCGGGCTTGCCAAAGACCGCCAGATCAGGGACGTTTTTCCGCAAGCGGACCTGATTATTACTGTGGGCTACGACCTCGTCGAGTATGAGCCTAAGTATTGGAACCCCAGGCTTGAAAAGAAGATCATCCATATCGACTTCACCTCAAGTGAGGTGGACCTCCATTACGTGCCTGAAGTCGAGATCATCTCCGACATACGGGAGACGCTCGAAATGCTCGAAGAGGTATTGAGCGCGAAAAAGAAGAGCGAGTGCCATATCACGATGCGGGGCGACTTCAGCAGCGGACTCGATATTATGTGCAGGACAGACACATGGCCGCCGCATCCTCCCCGGATCATATGCGGAATACGCAGCGTGCTCCGTGCCGACGATATCCTGATATCGGATGTGGGCACGTGTAAGCTGTGGGTCGCGAAGTGCTATCCGGTTTACCGGAACAACACGTTTCTGATATCTAACGGTCTCGCCTCCATGGGCATATCGCTGCCGGCTGCGATCACCGCAAAGCTCATCTATCCCGACCGCCATGTGGTCGCGGTATGCGGCGACGGTGGCTTTCTGATGAACCTGCAGGACCTTGAGACGGCATGCAGACTGGGGCTGAACATTGTTATAGTCATTTTTAAAGACAACGGCTACAACCTGATCAAGTGGAAGGCTGAACGGGAATTCGGCATTGCGCACGGCGTCAGTTTTTCGAACCCCGATTTTGTGAAGCTCGCAGAGAGCTTCGGCGCCATAGGCTACAGGCTCGAAACATGCAGCGAATTTGACGGCATGCTCAGGGAGGCGTTGACGAAGAACGTGCCGGTCATCATCGATGTACCGATAGACTACAGTGAAAACGACATGATCTTCAATCTGCTGTAGGCCTGTACGCAAGTGATCGTGCCGGCTGAACGGAAAGAAAAGGGTGCACGAGATGGCAAGGAACCTTACACATAAGATACTCGGCGCGCATCTCCTCGAGGGGGAACTCATTCCCAATACTGGGCCCAATACCGGGATTGCGGTGCGGGTAGACCACACCCTGCTTCAGGATGCAACCGGTACGCTCGTAATGCTCGAATTCGAGTCACTTGGCCTCGATGCAGTGAGGGTGGAGCTCGCGGCCCAGTATATTGATCACAACATTCTCCAGACCGACAACAAAAACGCGGACGACCACCGGTATCTGCAGACCTCGTCTGCGAAGTACGGAATTCATTTCAGTATCCCGGGCAACGGGGTCTCGCATCAGGTCCATATGGAACGCTTCGGGGCACCAGGAAAGATACTCCTCGGCGCCGACAGTCATACACCCGGCGCTGCCGGTGTGTCGATGCTCGGGATCGGAACAGGAGGGCTTGACGTTGCGCTCGCGATGGCCGGCTACCCGTACTATTTAATGTGCCCTGAGGTGCTGGGCGTGAGGCTGACCGGAAAGCTGCCGGATTGGGTGAGCGCAAAGGATGTGATTCTTGAGATGCTCCGCAGATACGGGGTGCACGGCTGCATCGGCAAGGTAGTCGAATATTACGGACCCGGGGTTCCCAACCTCTCGGCTACGGACCGTGAGACAATCGGCAATATGGGCGCTGAGTTGGGGGCGACGAGCTCGGTCTTCCCCTCGGACCGCAGGACGAGGCAGTATCTTGAGGCCCAGGGACGGGGCGCGGCCTGGGTACCGTTGTCGTCAGACAAAGGGGCGAAATACGATCAGTACGATGAGCTAGACCTCTCCATGCTCGAGCCGCTTATCGCCTGCCCTTCGTCGCCCGGAAACGTTGTGAAGGTTAGCGAGGTAGCGGGCATAAAAGTGGACCAGGTGATCGTCGGCAGCAGCGTGAACTCCTCTTTCAGGGACCTCATGGTCGTCGCAAAAATCATGGAGGGAAGACACAGCCATCCGGACACGACGTTCCATATAAACCCGGGTAGCCGCCAGGTGCTCGAAAATGTCGCTTCAAAGGGAGGGGCGGTCAGCCTGCTGATGGCGGGCTGTCGTATCCACGAGCCGGGGTGCCTCGGTTGCATAGGCATGGGCCAGGCACCTGGAACGGGCCAGGTGAGTCTCAGGACATTTCCCAGGAATTTCCCGGGACGCTCCGGCACAAAGGACGATAAGATCTACCTCTGTTCTCCCGAGACCGCTGCAGCCGGGACGCTGAAAGGGGTGATAACAGACCCGCGCAGCCTGGGCGAAGAGATGAAGTACCCGCGGATAAAGGAGCCGCGGCACTACCTTGTGGATGAACGCTCGATCATTTTCCCGTCTGACGAGTTACGGAAGACCGAACCGGTGCGCGGCCCTAATATACGTCCGCTGCCGTATCTCGCCAGCCTTCCTGAAACGATGCAGGCCGAGGTCGTGCTACGGGTCGGGGACAATATTTCTACCGATACGATTATGCCGGCCGGCAACAGGGTCCTGCCGCTCCGCTCGAACATCGAGGCGATAAGCGAGTTTGTTTTTTTACCGATAGCGCCTGACTTTGCAAAGGAGTGCCGGCAGAAGGGAACGGTAATCGTAGTCGGTGGCGACAATTACGGACAGGGATCGAGTCGTGAGCATGCTGCCCTTGCGCCCCGTTACCTCGGTGTTTGCGCAAAGATCGTCAAGAGCTTCGCGCGCATCCACAAGTCGAACCTCTGCAATTGGGGCATTCTTCCGCTCACCTTTGCCGATCCGGGCGACTATGAGCTGCTGAACCAGGGTGCGAGAGTGGTCTTCCCCGACGTGAAGGGACGCATAGAACGCGGCGACAGGGAGATACCGGTCGAGGCGGAAGGCCGGACAGTCATCACCATGCTCGAGGTCTCGGACCGGGAAAGAAAACACCTCCTCGCCGGGGGGACATTAAATTTCGTAAAAGAGGAGTTACGGCAATGAGCGCATCTGCAGAAATCAAGAATACGGGCCTGCGCGGGGTCCCAGTGGCCGACACGAAGATCAGTTATGTCGATGGGACGCAGGGCGTACTTATTTACCGCGGTTATACGGTGGAAGACCTGGCCGCGAGATCAACATTCATGGAGGTCGCCTGCCTTCTGCTCAATGGTGAGCTGCCCGGTGCAAATGAACTCAGGCAATTCGAAAATCGTATCAGAGAGGAGAGGGCCCTTCCCGCCTTTATATATGAATGCTTCGGAAGGCTGCCGAAACAGGCGCTCCCGATGGACGTGCTCCAACTGGCGGTCCCGCTCCTTGCAACCGCAGATCCTGAGCTGCACGACGAGACAAAGGAGGGGAACCTGCGCAAGGCAGTGAGACTCATCGCGCGGGTGCCGGTGGTGACGGCAGCGTGGCACAGGATCAGGAATGGTATGGAGCCGGTCCCGGCCGACGCATCGCTCGATCATGCTGCCAATTTTCTATGGCAACTTACCGGTGTGAAGCCGGATCCCGAAATCAGCCGGGACCTCGACATCTGCCTGGTCCTGCATGCGGACCACACCTTTAACGCCTCAACTTTTGCCTGCCGTGAGGTGGTCTCGACGCGGGCTCATATGTATGCGGGGGTAGCGGCCGGTGTGGGTGCTCTCTCGGGGAGTCTGCATGGCGGTGCGAACGAGCGTGTCATGGAAATGCTTGTCAGGTTGAAGGATGAGAAAGACATTGCGGGATGGGTGAAGGCACAGCTCGATGCGGGCCAAAAGATCATGGGCATGGGTCACGCGGTATACAAGACCACGGATCCCCGGGGCAGGGTCCTGAAGGAGATGTCGCGCGGTCTCGGCGAGAAGCTCAAACAATCCCGGTGGTATGAGCTGACGGCGCAGGTCGAAGAGGCTGCGCTCGCGGAATTCGCCAAGAGGGGCAAGACAGCGCTCAAGCCGAATGTCGATTTCTTCAGCGCCGCGGTCTACCACATGATGGGCATCCCGCGGGACCTCATGACCCCCGTGTTCGCAATCTCCCGGATAGCGGGATGGTGCTCCCATATCATTGAGGAGATATTCGCCGAGGCCCAGAGTAAGCCGGCCCTCTACAGGCCTGATTCTGACTATATAGGAAACTATTGCGGCCGGACGGGTTGTAACTATCTGCCGATCGAGGCGCGGAAGAGAGGATGACATAATGCCAGAGCCGAACGAGAGTCCTTCGACTACATCGAGGAGGAGGTTCTTTAAGGTCCTTATCGGTCTTTTCGCCTCAATTAACGCGGCTGCCCTGGGCATCCCCTTTATCAGGACGCTCCTCAGCTCCCCTTACCGGACTGAGGGGTCTCCGTGGACGCGTCTTGCGGACCTCGCGTCACTGACTGAGAATGAGCCGTCAGAGATACGGTTCGAGATCACGACCGACGAGGCCTATTTGCACAAGACCGTACTGAACTCTGCCTGGATCATCAGGCATCCGGACTCGACAGTTACAGTCTTTTCGCCGGTCTGCACCCATCTCGGTTGCCATTATACCTGGAACTCCGGGACAAGCCATTTCGAATGCCCCTGTCATGCCAGTGTGTTCGGCATTGACGGGAAGGTGCTGTCGGGGCCAGCTCCCCGGCCTCTCGACGTTTTGAGTGCGAGAGTTGAAAACGAAGTGGTATTCGTCAAGTGGGAGCAGTTCAGGGCCGGAAGCCCGGCAAAAATATCTGTATAGGAGGAACTCATGCTCTCACGTCTGATGCAGTGGCTCGAATACAGATGGCCGGTTTCTTCGGTCACCAGACTGATGCTCGATGAAGAGATCCCCGGCGGGGCGAGGTTCGCCTACACCCTGGGAAGCTCGCTGCTGATCGTCTTTATGCTCCAGGCGGTCACCGGTCTGATGCAGCTCCTTTTTTATGTATCGTCAACGGAGTATGCCTATGACAGCATCAGCTATCTGCGGACAAAGGTGGCCTTCGGCTGGCTCATTCATGGCATGCACTACTGGGGTGCGAACATCATGGTCGTGCTGGTCACCCTGCATATGGCGAGGGTATTTGTTTGGGGTGCGTACAAGCGTCCGCGAGAGCTGACCTGGCTTGCAGGTGTCCTTCTTCTGATGACGGTCATGGCCTTCAGCTTTACCGGCGCCCCGCTTCACTGGGACCAGCGCGGGTATTGGGCCGGGGAGGTCGGTACCAGCATCGCCGGAACGACCCCGGTCGTGGGCGGCATGATGAAGCGCTTTATGAGGGGGGGAGAAGAGATGGGACAGCTCACTTTATCGCGCTTCTTCGTCGCACATGTCGCTGTCCTGCCCCTGGCCCTCCTGGCAATGTTCACGGTACATATAATAGCGATGAGGCGATTCGGGACTTCGGGACCATGGGCTGCCTCGGGGCCCGAAGCCGGACCCGAATCCGGAATTATATCGAAGCCTGAATCAAAGCAATTGCCGAAAGGTCCGTTCTGGCCTGATCAGGTCTTTAAAGACGCGGTGACCGGGACCGCTGTCTTTATCCTTCTCGTGGGCCTCACTGTTTTTCTGCCGCCCTCATATTCGGGGCAGGCCGATACGCTCGATACCTCGTTTGTACCGAAGCCGGAGTGGAACTTCCTTTTTCTCTACCAGGCACTGAAATACTTTCAGGGCAGCCTCGAGCCGATCGGTACTGCCGGTGTCCCGACCGTGCTGATCCTGCTGCTGGTGCTCCTGCCGTTCATCGACAGGAACCCCGAGCGCAATCCCTTCAGACGTCCCGTAGCCATGCTCTGCGCAGCCGGCCTCGCGGGCATAATAATATGGCTCAGCATCACCGGTTATCTCAGCACCGGGTTTGCGTTACCAGGGAGTACAGGTGAAACGAAGGCTGCGCAATCGGTCAGGCCCGAAACGCCGCCGATGAGAGTCAGCCCGATAGCGGCCGAGGCAGTTGCCGCCGAAACGCGACTGTCAGCAAAAACCGAAGTACCACGCGATGCTGGCCACTCTGGGCTTTCGAAGATTTCGGGACTGCCGGGAAGGGCAGCCTACATCATAGGAAGCTCAGAGACGGGCGCTACGTTGTTCAAAAAGTACTGCATGCCGTGCCACGGACAGGAGGGGGTTAGCAAACTCCCCAATCCCGGGACTCTGAGAGGCAAGGTGCCTGACCTTAACCCGATCGACAGGGATTTATTGGGCACTGAGGCAGATGCATCCGCAAAAAATATTGACCGTTTCATCCAGCACGGGGCAGTTCCCGAGGGCAAGGCACCAGCGATAAAGATGCCTTCCTTCGGCGACACCCATACGCTCACGCAGCAGCAGATAGCCAATATCGAGGCGTATGTCCTGAGATTAAACAGCATCGACCGGGCTGAAATGAGGAACCAGGGCATGCAGCCGCGCAGCTTCTTTCTGATGCTCGTCTCCGTGTACGCGCTTCTGTTTTTATGGTTCGGCGGGCTCTGGAGAAAGGGGCGGACGTCGTGACGTCTTCTGGACATGCAATCGTCCTTTGGCCGCTGGTCCTGTATACCGGGGTTGTCCTTCTCCTTGTCTCTACTATGCTGCTATTGTCATACTTTCTCGGACAGCGCCACAGGGAGAGGGCGACCGACAGGCCGTATGAGTCAGGAGTGGAGCCGACCGGCTCTGCCCGCATGCGCTTCGACGTCAAGTTTTATATGGTCGCCATGTTCTTTGTGATCTTTGACATCGAGGCGGTCTTTGTCTTCTCCTGGGCCATAGTCCTGCGCAGGCTCGGGTGGCAGGGCTATGCAGCGATAACGGTTTTTATCGGCCTGATATCAATAATCCTTGCCTACCTCTGGCGCATCGGCGCCCTCGACTGGGGACCAGCCGGGGAAAAATCGGATGCGGTCTGATCGCATGAGGTGTATAACCCTATGAAATGGTCTCTAAGCCGGGGATCCGGCTTCTCAGGCGGCCCAGCATCCGGCTTACCAGGCGATCAAGTCCTTGCCGGGAATGCAGAGGATGCGGTAAGCAAGAGTCTTATCTTTACAAGACTGCAGGACCTGATGGCATGGAGCCGCAAGAATTCGGTCTGGCCTTTCAACTTCGGACTCTCATGCTGTTATGTCGAGATGGCGGCAAGCCTCACGTCGAGGTACGATCTCGCCCGCTTTGGTTCCGAGGTGATACGCGGCACGCCGCGCGAGGCGGACCTGATGATCATCGCCGGCACGGTATTCATCAAAATGGCGCCGATCATCAGGCGACTCTATGAACAGATGATGGAGCCGCGCTGGGTCATATCCATGGGCTCCTGCGCAAATTCCGGCGGGATGTACGATATATACAGCGTGGTGCAGGGCGTTGATACCTTTCTCCCGGTAGACGTGTATGTCCCGGGCTGTCCGCCCAGACCCGAGGCCTTTATGGAAGGGCTGATGCTGCTCCAGGAAGCTATCGGAAAGGAGCGGCGTCCGGTTAGCTGGGCCGCAGGACCGCAAGGGGTTGAGATGCCTTCCAGGCCTTCTTTGCGGGACCGGAAGCGGCCTGCAAGACAGAAGGTAAAAGACCTGGCGCCGCCGGACCGTATATAGTGGCCCTGGATATTACCGGGGTCGGGACAGAGAAGCGGCCCACCATACTCGAAGAACTCATTGCCGAGTTTGGGCCAGAGTTCGGTAAAGATGCGTTCGCCGTTCAATCGACCTGTGATACTATCCCGACCCTCTGGATCTCTCCGGACAGGGTAACTGAAATACTCCACCACCTCAAATCAGGCCTGCCGCGCCCCTACAGGATGCTCTATGACCTGACCGCTATTGATGAGAGGGTGAGGGAGCAGCGGTCCGGGCAACCCGCCTGTGATTTTTCGATGGTATACCACCTCATGTCCCATGAAAGGAACGAGGACATTCGACTCAAGGTCCCACTCGCCGGCGACCGTCCCTCACTGCGGTCAATCACAGGCATCTGGCCTTCAGCGGCATGGTACGAGCGCGAGGTCTGGGACATGTTCGGCATATCCTTTGAAGGCCACCCGCACCTCACGCGGATCCTGATGCCGTCCGAATGGACGGGACATCCCCTCCGCAAGGAGCACCCTGCCCGTGCAACGGAAATGGAGACGTTCCGGCTGACAGAGGAGATCGAAGACGCCGGTCAGAAGGCCCTCCAGTTCCGGCCGTCGGACTGGGGAATGAAACGCCATCGTGAAGGAACAGAATTCATGTTTCTGAACCTCGGGCCACAGCATCCCGGTACCCACGGGCTGCTGCGTATCATACTCCAGCTTGACGGTGAGGAGATCGTTGATTCGGTCCTTGATATCGGCTATCACCACCGCGGCGCTGAAAAAATGGCTGAGCGCCAGACCTGGCATACCTTCATTCCATATACCGACCGCATCGATTATCTCGGAGGCGTGATGAATAACCTGGCCTATGTCCTTGGTGTCGAGAGACTTGCCGGCATCGAAGTGCCTGACCGGGCGAAGGTGATCCGCGTAATGATGGCGGAGCTCTTCAGAATAGCGAGCCATCTCGTCTGGTATGGCACCTTTGCGCAGGATGTCGGCGCGCTTTCGCCTGTTTTCTATACATTCAACGACCGGGAGCGGATATTCGGTATCGTCGAGGCGGTCTGCGGCGGCCGGATGCATCCTGCCTGGTTCCGCATCGGCGGCGTTGCGCAGGACCTGCCGGAGGGATGGGATTCGCTGATACGCGATTTCGTCGGCTACCTGCCGAAGAGACTTGCAGAATACGATACGCTGATAATGAGGAACAGCCTGTTCAAGGCACGGACCAGGGGCATCGGACGCTATAGCCGTGACGAGGCGATCGAGTGGGGCGTGACAGGGCCGGGGCTGAGGGCCTGCGGGTATGAGTGGGACCTGCGCAAGAAGCGGCCTTATTCAGGCTACGACCAGTTCGAGTTCGATATCCCGACCGCGCAGCAGGGCGACTGCTACGACCGCGGCGTGGTGCGTGTCGAGGAGATGCGTCAGAGCCTGCGCATTGTCGAGCAATGTCTGAAGAATATGCCTGCGGGACCGTACAAATCTGACCACCCATCGGCTGTGCCGCCCCGTAAGGAGCGCACCATGCATGACATAGAAACACTTATCCATCACTTTCTGGGGGTGAGCTGGGGGCCGGTCATCCCGGCGGGGGAGGCATTTTCTGGCATAGAGGCCTCCAAGGGCGCCAACGGCTATTACCTGATCAGCGACGGTACTGCAAAGCCATATCGCGCGCGTATCCGGACGCCCTCTTTTGCCCATCTCCAGATGGTCCCTGAGATATG
Organism: Thermodesulfovibrionales bacterium; assembly: GCA_049799315.1. GTDB lineage: Bacteria > Nitrospirota > Thermodesulfovibrionia > Thermodesulfovibrionales > UBA6898 > PALSA-1316. Next base: position 40,649 of record JBARHQ010000020.1, read on the forward strand.
CCGGGGATTGATGGTGGCCGACCTGCTCGCTATCCTCGGGAGCGTCGACTTTGTCCTTGCGGACGTGGACAGATGAGCCTGACAGACCAGGAACGATCCGAGATCGTCGAAGAAATCCGGGCACATCTCCATATGGGGGTCCATATGGGGGCCCACAAGCGGGCGGCCTGTGTGGAGGCACTGAAGATCGTCCAGCGCCGCCACGGCTGGATCTCTGACGAGATATGCGATATTGCGGAGATGCTCGAAATGACCGCTGATGAGGTTGACGGCATCGCTACATTTTACAGCTTCATATTCAGGAGGCCTGTCGGCAAACACCTCATCCTGATCTGTGACAGTGTATGCTGCTGGACCGTGGGGTATGAGCAGATACGCGAGCATCTTTGCTCACGTCTCGGCATACGCCCGGGTGAGACGAGCGCCGACGGCCAGTTCACGCTGCTGCCGGTCTCCTGCCTCGGGGCGTGCGATCATGCCCCTGCCATGATTATAGATGAAGACTTGCACGGGGACCTGAACCCGGCGAAAGTCGATGAGATCCTGAGGAGATATACGGAATAATGGCCCGGATAGCCCGAATAGAAACAATAGAAAAGTTCGAAAGACCCCTGACAGGAAGTTTCCGCAAGGATGGGGCGGCGCTCAGCCTTCGGGAATATGAAAAGGCCGGCGGCTATCGGGCCCTGCGCAAGGCGCTCGGCTCGATGACGCCACTTGAGGTCCGGACATTTGTTCAGGATTCGAAGCTCCGTGGGCGCGGCGGCGCGGGTTTTCCGACCGGGCAGAAGTGGAGTTTTTTTCCGGTGGGCAGCGACGCGCCCAGGCCCAGGTACCTGATAGCGAATGCTGACGAGATGGAGCCCGGCACCTACAAAGACCGCGTACTCATCGAGGGCAATCCGCATCAGCTGATTGAAGGGATCATTGTGAGTGCCTATGCGCTCGGGGTGGACCATGCCTATATCTTTCTCAGGTTGGAATACAAAGAGGCGGGCCGCCGGCTTATGAGGGCTATAGAAGAGGCGTACCGCAACAACTATCTCGGCAAGCGGATACTCAATTCCGGAAACGCCGAATACGCCGAATTCGGCTTGGAACTCAGGCTCCATGTGAGCGCAGGCCGCTACATATGCGGGGAAGAGACCGCAATGCTGAACGCCCTTGAAGGCCGGAGGCCCGTGCCGCGTGCAAAGCCGCCCCATCCCCAAGTCTGCGGACTCTGGGGAAAGCCGACGATCATCAATAACACAGAGACGTTCTGCAACGTACCTCATATCGTCAATAACGGCCCTGAGTGGTTTAAAGGATTAGGCCTCACCGGGGACAGCGGCACGAAGATCTATGCGGTGAGCGGCAGGGTGAAGAACCCCGGCGCATTCGAACTTCCGATGGGCACCACGATCCGGGAGCTGCTTGAAGGGAAGGCGGGAGGGATGAAGGACGGATACTCGTTCCGGGGCGTAATGCCGGGCGGCGCATCAACGGACTTTCTGATTGCGGACCATCTGGATGTGACGATGGATTTTGACTCTGTCCAGAAGGCGGGGAGCCGCCTGGGGACCGGCAACATGATCGTTCTCGATGACAGGACCTGCCCTGTCGGCATGGTCAATAACCTGATGCATTTCTTCGCGCGTGAATCCTGCGGCTGGTGTACCCCCTGCAGGGAGGGGCTGCCGTGGGCGGCTAAGATACTGCAGGGGGTCGAGGACGGCGCCGGGCATCCTGACGATATCGGACTGCTCGAATATCTCACGCGTCTGCTCTCTCCGGGCAATACCTTCTGTGCGCTCGCGCCAGGGGCCGTCGAGCCGCTCCAGAGCGCCTTGAAATATTTCAGGGCTGATTTCGAGCAGCACATAAGTGAAAAGAGATGCCCGTGGAAAAGATGATGGCGACGATCTATGTTGACAATAAGCCATACCAGGTGGAAGGCGGTCAGAACCTCCTTGCCGCATGCCTCTCTATCGGCTTCGATCTGCCGTACTTCTGCTGGCATCCTGCCCTGCATTCAGCCGGAGCCTGCAGGCAGTGCGCGGTAAAGCAGTTCAGGGATGAAAAGGACACCAGGGGGAAGATTGTGATGTCCTGCATGACTCCGGTGACGGACGGATTGCGCATATCTGTCGATGACCCTGACGCGAAGGCGTTCCGCGCCGGCATCATCGAGCTGCTGATGGCGAACCATCCGCATGACTGTCCGGTCTGTGACGAGGGGGGCGAGTGCCACCTCCAGGACATGACCGTCATGACCGGCCATGTATCGAGGAGATACCAGTTTAAGAAGAGGACCCACCGCAACCAGGACCTCGGGCCGTTCATAAACCATGAGATGAACCGCTGCATCCAGTGTTACCGCTGCGTCCGTTTTTACCGGGACTATGCAGGCGGACGGGACCTTGAGGTCATGGGATCTCACCACCATGTCTATTTCGGACGGCACGAAGACGGTGCGCTCGAAAGCGAGTTCAGCGGCAACCTGATCGAGGTATGCCCGACCGGGGTTTTCACGGACAAGACACTGAAAAGACATTACACCCGGAAATGGGACCTCCAGACAGCGCCCTCGGTCTGCGTGCATTGCAGCCTGGGTTGCAACATCTTCCCGGGTGAAAGATACGGCATGCTCCGCCGGATACTGAACCGCTACAACAGTGAGGTAAACGGCTACTTCCTCTGCGACAGGGGGCGCTTCGGATATGAGTTCGTCAATGACAGTCGCCGCGTCAGGACACCCCTGCTGAAGAGCGCACTGGTGAAGAACGCCCTGAGTAAGGACGATGAATCGGCCGGCTGGCAGAAGGGGGTGACGGTGAAAGATGTCCTGGGACATATCGGCGGACTGCTCCACTTTGGTGCGGACGTCATCGGCATCGGCTCACCCCGCGCATCGCTCGAGGCGAATTTTCTGCTGCGGGAACTGGTGGGGCCCGAGCACTTCTATGCAGGAATTTCATCCGTCGATTTCCTGCTGGTGCCAGAGATGCTCTCGATACTCCAGAATGGGCCGACCGCTCCGGCCTCGCTCCGGGAGGTCCGGGAGGCGGATGTCGTATTCATTCTCGGGGAGGACCTTACGAACACAGCACCGATGCTCGCACTGGCAGTGCGCCAGTCTGTCCGAACCGGACCGATGGCTATAGCCGACAGGCTTATGGTCCCGGCATGGCATGATGCAGCAGTCAGGACAGCTGCCCAGAATGAAGTTCCTCTGCTCTTCATTGCGGCTGTTGAAAGCACGCGTCTCGACGATGCGGCGGGACTGGTCTATCGGGGCGCGCCGGATGATATCGCGAGGCTTGGTTTTGCGGTGGCAGCCGAGCTGAGCAGCAGCGCCACGGAGGTGACCGGCATGTCCGAAGATATGCGCGTCTATGTAAAGACCATTGCCGATGCCCTGCGGATGGCCTTACGGCCGGTGGTAATCTCGGGCGGCTGCTGCGGGAGTGTTTCAGTGATAAGGGCCGCGGCCAATGTTTCTGTTGCCCTCTGCGAAAAAGGGCACAGGGCCTCGCTCTGCTTCAGCCTCCCTGAATGCAACAGTATGGGGTTGGCACTCATGGGACCGAAGAGTCTGGATGAGGCGATTAACGCCTCCGGAAGGGGCGGTCCGGACACGCTCCTTATTCTGGAGAACGATCTCTTCCGCCGCGCTGACCGCGAAAGAATCAGGGGCTTCTTCGATGCCGCAAAAAATATTCTGGTGCTCGATCACACGCGCACCGCCACAGTGGAACAGGCGGACATAGTGCTTCCTGCTGCCACGTATGCTGAAGCGACAGGAACGATCGTCAATAACGAGGGACGCTGCCAGAGGTCATATGCGGTTTTTCCCCCTGCCGGGGAGATTCAGCCCAGCTCGAAATGGCTGCACGAAATTATCGTCGCTTCCGGACGGACAGGGTCTGCTGACACAGGGAATATCGATGGCATTATGGCTGCCATGGCGTCTGCTATCCCCGCGCTGAGGGCGATCGGTGATGCGGGCTTCAATACTGGATTCTGGGCCGGAAGCCCGATTAAGGGTATGAAGATCCCGCGTCAGCCGCACCGGTACAGTGGCCGCACCGCCATGAACGCTGACAAAAACGTGCATGAGCCGCGACCCCCCGATGACCCTGATTCTGCACTTTCTTTCTCGATGGAGGGATATGAGGGCAGGACGCCTGATGCCCTGGCCCCGAGGGCCTGGGCTCCGAAATGGAATTCTGTACAGGCTGTCAACATGACGGCGAAGGACACCAACGATATCAGCGGAGTGGGCTCCGGCGGAAAAGGGATACGACTTGTAGAACCCGGCAGCGGCATGCCGGTCTCTTTTTTCATGGATATTCCTGAGGCCTTCATCCCCCGAAGCAATGAACTCCTGATCGTCAGGCGAAGTCATATATTCGGGTCGGAAGAATTGAGCGCCCTGTCGCCAGCGGTCGCGGAACGCCGCCCGATGCTATATCTTGCCCTCAATAACATCGACGCCGAAAAACTCGGCATTGCAGAGGGCGGTCAAGCGGAAGTGCAGTTTGGGCGCTTGATCTTCCGGCTTCCTGTCGTGCTGAGCACTGCGTTGCCGATGGGTATCGGGGGATTGCCGCTCGGTCTGCCGGGGCTCGAATGGGCAGCGCTGCCCGAATGGGCAACGGTGAGAAAGAGCGGAGAAAGGGCATGAGAGGGACGGCAGAACAGGTAATTGTTGTATTCGGGGTCCTTGCTGCAGCAGTCACGACCGCAGCAATGCTGATATGGCTTGAACGCAGGCTGCTCGGACTCTGGCAGGATCGCTACGGGCCGAACCGCGTCGGACCGTTCGGGCTTCTGCAAGTGTTTGCCGACATGATCAAGGTCCTGACCAAGGAGGACTGGATCCCGCCCTTTGCGGACAGGCCGGTCTTTATTATTGCGCCTGCAGTGCTTATGGTCAGCGTACTCCTATCTTTTGCGGTCATCCCCTTCAGCCCGGGTATCATGATAGCGGACCTCAATGTCGGCCTCCTCTTCTTCCTCGCCATGTCATCCCTTGGGGTTTATAGCATAGCGCTTGCGGGCTGGTCCTCCGATAGCAAATACTCGCTCCTCGGCGGACTGAGGGCCGCTGCCCAGATGCTGAGTTACGAGATATTCATGGGCCTTTCACTGATGGGGGTGGTCATGCTCGCGGGCTCGTTCAGTCTCCGCGATATCGTGGAGGCGCAGCGGGGGATCTGGTACTGTGTGCCCCAGTTCGCCGGTCTGGTCGTCTTCATGATCGCCGGGATAGCAGAGACCCACCGGTTGCCTTTTGATCTGCCCGAGGCCGAAAACGAGCTGGTTGCGGGTTATCATTCCGAATATTCCGGTATGAAGTTCGGCATGTTCTTTGTGGGCGAGTATCTTGGGATAACTCTTATCTCGGCCCTTATCACGACGCTCTTTTTCGGCGGGTGGCTCGGACCATTTTTGCCGCCTATCGTCTGGTTTCTGCTTAAGACTTTTGTCTTTATCTGCGGCTTTATCCTCCTTCGGGCGTCGCTCCCGAGGCCGCGGTATGACCAACTGATGTCGTTCGGCTGGAAGGTTATGCTGCCGCTCACCCTTCTGAATATCCTGATCACCGGGCTGGCTGTGCTGGCGGCCCGAGGATAGGGAGGGGATGATGCTGAGCCTGCTCAGGACAATCTGGACAGTCTTCCTTCATATGTTCCGAAGGCGTGAGACGATTCTCTATCCCGAGGAGAGGCCATATCTGCCCCCACGCTGGCGTGGCAGGATCATCCTCTCGCGGGACCCTGACGGCGGGGAGAGGTGTGTAGCCTGCGGACTCTGTGCCGTCGCCTGCCCGGTGGATTGCATCGCCCTGCAGGCAACGGAAGATGCGCATGGGCGGCGGTATCCTGAATTCTTCCGCATCAATTTCTCGCGCTGCATTTTCTGCGGTTTTTGCGAGGAGGCATGCCCTACATACGCGATCCAGCTCACCCCGGATTTCGAGATGGGAGAATATGACCGCAAAAATCTTGTCTACGAAAAGGAGGACCTGCTCATCAGCGGTCCGGGGAAGTATCCGGACTACAATTTCTATAAAGTCGCCGGACTCTCTATTGCCGGGAAGGACAAGGGGGAGTCTGAAAATGAGGACCCGCCGGTAGACGTCAGGGGCCTGATGCCATGAATGTGCCCTTTTTCATAGCAGGGGCCGTCGCGGTGCTCTCGACTCTGATGGTGATCACACGGCGCAACGCGGTGCATGCGCTTCTGTATCTCATTGTCTCGCTGCTTTCAGTGGCGGTAGTGCTTTTCGTTATCGGAGCGCCGTTCGTCGCCGCGCTCGAGGTGATCATCTATGCCGGGGCGATCATGGTACTTTTTGTTTTCGTCATCATGATACTGAACATCGGCCCCCAGGCTGCCAGGCAGGAGCGATTATGGATGGCGCCTGAAACATGGGTCGGCCCGGCGCTTTTGTCGGCGGTTTTGATGGTTGAGTTTGCATATGTGCTGACAACATCCGGTGGATCTGCCGGTGCGCGGATAATCGATGCGGGAGAGGTTGGCGTGGCGCTTTATGGTCCTTATTTGCTGGGAGTAGAACTGGCGTCGATACTTCTTCTTGCGGGTGTAGTGGGCGCATATCACCTGGGCAGCCGGGGCCATCGGCCAGATTCCGGGCCAGATCACCGAATTAAGCCGAAAGACCGTAATGATCGTAAGGGCGGTGAGAAATGATAGGGCCGGGTATGATGCATCAGGGACTCCTGCTTGCGGCAATCCTCTTTGTCCTTGGACTCGCCGGAGTCCTGATACGGCGGAATATCCTTTTTATGCTCATGTCGATCGAGATCATGCTGAATGCGGCCGGACTCGCCTTTGTCGCAGCGGGTTCCGCTTGGGGACAGCCTGACGGCCAGGTATTCTTCATCTTCATTCTGACCATGGCGGGTGCAGAAGTCGCGGTCGGACTCGCCCTTGTCCTCCAGATCTACCGAAGGTTCAGGACCCTGGATGCTGACGAAATCAGCAGGATGAGGGACTGACATGCGAGACCTCCTCTGGCTTGTCCCATTGCTGCCGTTTGCGGGATTCGTTCTGCTGATTTCAGCCGGGGCGCGGATGCCCCGGCAGCTGGCCGCGTCCGTCGGCACGGGCTCGATCGGCATATCCGCGCTCCTGTCGATGCTCATCGCCTTTGACTTAATAACCACTGGCACACATGCCTTTTCGCAGACCCTTTGGACTTGGGTGCAGGTGGGCGGATTCGGGCCACGCATGGCACTGTACCTCGATCCCCTGTCTGTCGTCATGATGTTCGTCATCACCTTTGTCGGGTTTTTAATCCAGATCTACTCAGTCGAATATATGAAAGACGATGAGGGCTTCAGCCGTTTCTTCGGCTATATGAACCTGTTCATAGGCTTCATGCTCATTCTGGTTCTGGCGGACAACCTGCTCCTTCTGTATCTGGGCTGGGAGGGTGTCGGTCTCTGCAGCTACCTGCTCATCGGATTCTGGTATGCTGACCCTGCAAACGGGCATGCGGCGCGCAAGGCATTTGTGGTGACGAGGGTGGGCGATTCGGCAATGGCTGTCGGGGTTTTTCTCGTCTTCACGCATCTCGGTACGCTCCAGATACAGGATATGCTCCTGAAGGCCCAGCAGCAGTGGCCGGCCGGATCCGCCATCGCCATAACTGCAGCGGCATTGCTTTTGGCGGGGGCGGTAGGAAAGTCGGCGCAGCTTCCGCTCCAGACATGGCTCCCTGACGCAATGGCCGGTCCTACACCGGTGAGTGCGCTCATCCATTCTGCAACGATGGTGACGGCCGGCGTCTACCTGATCGCGCGGCTGCATGTCCTGTTTGAGCTCGCTCCGCCGGTACGGGCTGCGGTGGCGATAATCGGGGCGTTCACTCTGCTCATGGCGGGTCTGAGCGCCCTTGTGCAGAGGGACATAAAACGCATACTTGCCTATTCCACGATAAGCCAGATCGGATACATGTTTTTGGCCCTCGGGGCCGGGGCCTGGACAGCCGCTGTCTTTCATCTCATGACCCATGCTTTTTTTAAGTCCCTCCTCTTTCTCGGGGCCGGGGCAGTTATACTCTCCCTGAACCACGAACAGGACATATCGAGGATGGGGGGGCTCAGGTCCAGGATGCCTTTCGTCTTTTGGCCCTTTCTGATCGGTTCTGCCTCGCTTTCGGCATTGCCTTTTGTGACAGCCGGATTTTACAGCAAGGAGCTAATACTCCGCTCGGCATGGAATGCGGGGACTCTCGGCCCATGGCTCTGGGCAGCGGGCGTGGCGGGAGCCCTGATAACCTCACTCTATTCGTTTCGGCTCGTATTTACCATATTTTATGGCGTGCCAAAGTCTGCTGTGACGGGAAAGCCGGGCATGACGATGCGGGTGCCCCTTGTCATTTTGGCAGCGCTCTCAGTGACGGGCGGTTTTATACAGTGGCCCATAGATTCTTCCGGGGCTTTTTCTGTTTTTCTTTCAGGTGTCCTGCCTTCCATCCAGGAACTGCAGCAGAACGGCACCGATCTTCTCCTTCAATTTATCGCAGCGCTGGCTTCTGTATCCGGGATACTCATCGCCTATCTCGTCTATATTCGCTCTCCTCATCTGGCTGACGGTCTGCCCGGCAATGCAAGTATTTTGCAGGCGTTGCAGCGGTTCTGGTTTTCAGGATGGGGGTTTGACACGCTCTATGACACGCTCATCGTCAAGCCATTTCTCAGGTTTGCCGGCTTCATCAAAAACGATCTGATAGACCTTTTCTTCGAGGGTGTTGCATGGTACAGCGAGATCTCACACGGCCTACTCAGCTCCACCCAGACAGGTCGGTTGAGGTGGTACGCACTCTGGATCGCGGCCGGAGCTGTTATCATAATCGGGGTGGTGGTCTTCAGATGATTCTGCCCCTCATGATACTGATCCCGTTTGCCGGCGCAATCCTCGCCGGGGCCGTCGGCAGAAAAAATCCCCTGTGGTCCCGGGTCATCTCTTTGCTGGCGCTTGGTCTCGGACTGGGTGCTGCTTTTTCATTGTGGAGTCGGGCATTATGGAGTCCGGCCATGAACATGAGCGGCCTAGGAGAGGACTATCTCTGGATAGCGGAGTTCAATCATGAATGGATACCCGAACTCGGGATATCTCTCCACCTTGCGATAGACGGCCTCAGCCTGCTGCTGGTCCTTCTTACGTTTCTTCTCGGCATCGTGGCGGTAGTCTGTTCATGGACAGAGATACAGAAAGGGACCGGATTTTTTCACCTCAACCTTATGCTCACGATCACCGGCGTCCTCGGGGTCTTTCTCAGCCTCGACCTGTTTCTTTTTTATTTTTTCTGGGAACTGATGCTCGTGCCGATGTACTTTTTGATTTCCGTATGGGGGCATGAGGGCCGCGGTTACGCCTCCGTCAAATTTTTTATCTTCACGCAGTTGAGCGGACTGCTCATGCTCCTTGGCATCCTCGGGCTCTACTTCATCCATGGCCGCGCAACGGGGACCTATACATTTGACTATACCAGGTTGATCGGGACGACCCTCGGTCCGCGCGAGGGCTTCTGGATCATGCTCGGATTTTTTGCCGCCTTTGCGGTCAAGCTTCCTGTTATCCCCTTTCATACGTGGCTGGCCGACGCCCATACAGAGGCCCCGACAGCGGGCAGCGTTCTCCTTGCCGGGCTCCTGCTGAAGACGGGCGCATACGGCCTGTTCCGTTTTCTGCTCCCGCTGTTCCCCGAGGCGGTTGAAGGTTTCCGCATTGCGGGCATGGCCCTCGGCGTTGCGGGCATCATTTACGGGGCGTTGCTCGCTTATGCACAGACAGACCTCAAGCGGTTAATCGCCTGCAGCAGCATAAGCCATATGGGGTTTGTCCTGCTTGGCATATTCTCGATGAACCAGCTCGGCCTGCAGGGTGCCGTCATACAGATGCTCTGTCACGGCTTCAGCACCGGCGGCCTCTTCATCATTGCGGGTGCGCTTCAGGAACGGCTACATACGCGGGACCTGGCTGCCATGGGCGGGATATGGCCTCTTGCGCCACGCATGGCCGGGGCCGGCCTCTTCTTTGCGCTCGCCGCGCTCGCGCTTCCAGGCCTCGGGAATTTCATCGGAGAATTCCTGGTGCTGCTCGGTGCATATCAGGTGAATGGCTCTCTGACCGCAATAGCTGCGGCAGGGATGGCGCTCTCCGCTGTTTATTCCCTCCGTATTGTCCAGAGCATTTTTCATGGCAGGAGAAGTGAAAGTCTTCAGGTCACCGACCTTTCCCCGAGGGAGATGACGGTGATGGCCTGCATGGCGGCTGTTATCATATTCCTCGGACTCTTTCCTCAACCGGTGCTCGATATTTCGGATCCCGCACTGAAGAGGATCATTCCGTCGATGCGGAACGACAAAACAGTGCAGTCCGTTAACATTGACGGCTTCGTAAAAAGTCGTCATTCCCGCGAAGGCGGGAATCCAGATGCTCGCAACGTATTGAAAAGAATGGATTCCCGATTAAGGCCTTCGGGAATGACAGCCACGGAAAGGACTTTTTACGATGGTGTCAAAATTGATATGACTCAGGTTCATATCAACCCGGCAGGGCCGGCACGGGAGAGAACAGAGTGAGCGCCGGCGATTTCATGGTTCTGTCCCCCCTGATCGCTCTTGCGGTCGCATCGGTCGTCATTATGCTCGGCATCTCTGTGCAGCGGGGGCATCGTGTCACCTTCCTGATAACACTGGCCGGACTCGGATCGTCTTTTGGGATGTTGGTGCGGGTATACCGGATATATGGTCTTGCAGACCGCCAGGTCACCCGGCTGATGCTCGTGGACGACTTTGCTATTTTCTATCTGGGCTTGATTCTTATCGCCGCATGCATCATCGTTGTCCTCTCTTTCGAATATCTGAAGCAGCGGGCAGGCGATAATGAGGAGTACTATCTGCTGCTGCTCGTCGCCGTACTCGGCGCGATGACCATAGTCGTCAGCAGCCACTTTGCCTCGTTCTTCCTCGGACTCGAACTCTTGAGCGTCTCCCTCTATACCATGGTGGCATACCTTGATGGGCGGGATGCGGGCATCGAGGCAGGGATCAAGTACCTCGTCCTCGCCTCGGTTTCGGCGGCCTTTCTGCTCTTCGGCATCGCCCTGGTCTATGCAGCCACGGGGACAATGCATATCGGCACGCTTGCATCACTCGCGGCAGCGCTCCCCATGCAGGCCGGAGGAGTCAACCCGCTCATTCTGGCAGGCTTCGGATTGATCATCGCAGGTCTCGGGTTCAAGCTGGCGCTCGTTCCATTTCATCTCTGGACCCCGGATGTCTATGAAGGAGCCCCTGCGCCGGTCACTGCGTTTATTGCGACGGTCTCGAAGGGGGCTGTACTGGTATTCCTGATCCGGTTTGGCGCGTCAATGAAGATCCAGGAAAATCCCTCGCTCTTTGCTGTATTTTCGCTGCTCGCGGTTCTCTCCATGTTCACCGGGAACCTGCTTGCCCTGTTCCAGAAAAATATAAAACGGCTGCTCGCCTATTCCTCGATAGCGCATATCGGGTACCTCCTTGTCCCATTTATGGCCGGCGGAAGAATCGGTCTGAGCGCGACGGCCTATTATCTTGCCGCCTATTTTGTCACGACACTGGGGGCCTTCGGCGTCGTCACACTCCTGTCAGGGAAGGGGCGTGAGGCAGACCGCATCGATGACTACAGAGGTCTGGCAATACGCCATCCGTGGCTGGCCGGTTCACTTACCGCGATGCTTTTCTCTCTTGCGGGTATGCCGGTGACCGCCGGGTTTATCGCCAAGTTTTATATCATTGCGGCCGGGGCTGACTCCTCGCTTTGGTGGCTCGTAATGGCCCTGGTCATTAACAGTGCGCTCGGCCTGTTTTATTATCTGCGCGTCGTCGCGGCCATATACACTCAGGAGAAAGAGGCGCATGGAGCACAGACTAAGAAGTATACGCTTTCGCTTTCCGGAGCCGTCATCCTCTCTGTACTGACCGTTCTGCTTATCTGCTTCGGAGTTTATCCGCCGCTTCTCATTGGGGTGATAGAAAAGACGGTCCTCAGACTAATCTGACAGGATAAATATTATGGCGGATCAGAGGCCACATCCTCTTCAGGGGATGTGGCCCCTGTTTTTCAGCAAAACAAAAAATCAGGCCGGAACAACCAGCACCTTGCAAGGAGCATGGCCGATGACTTTCTGGGTGACGCTTCCCATCAGGAGTCTGGTGAGTCCTGAACGACCGTGCGTTCCCATGACGATCATGTCGACATTCCTGGCCTTTGCTTCGTCGATGATGAATCTCCAGGCCTCTTCACCTTCATGGGTTATCACCTCAACGTCTATCCCTTCCTTTTGCACGCACGCCTTGACCGCATCGATCAGTTCCCCGGTATCTTTTTCGAGTTTTTCGACTACGTTGGGGGCCATGGTTGCGTATTCCGGATTTACCTCAATTACTGACACAACATACAGTTTTGTCCCGCAGGTCTTTGCGAGATTGACCGCCTCTCTCAGGGCCTTTTCGCTGTAGGTTGATCCGTCTGTTGCCAGCAGGATCGCCTTCAGCCCGGTGATCGGACAGGCCGCTGCCCCGCTTATGGCATTCGTCATAGTATCGCCCATATCAGTGTCCTCCTCCTCTGAGTATACCAGATGCTGCAAGCGTGAGCACCACCACCTCGATGACGGCAAGAACTCCGTAGACCGTGTCTTTTTTCCTGAAGAGTATCGGTATGATCCTCAGATAGCAGAGGATCGTGACACCCGAGAGAAATGCGATGCCGAGGAAGTTCACGAAATCACCTTTGCCGAGCATATGGAGCCACGCCCACCCGGGATGAATGCCGGTTGCAACAAGATAGTCCTTCACCGGCATGCCCCAGTATTTGGGAAGGTCATTTACCGGTATATGCGGGGTGAAGATTCCGAAGACATAGATGGCGAAGGTTACGATCAGGGAAAGCATGCCGAGCTTCATGCCGATGTCAAGCAGCCTTGCGTATGCGAGCTGTTCTTCTGTTGCCTTTAATTTATCGTTCATAGTATCATCCTTTTGTTTTTTTTTGTTAATTCCATATATGGAGGCCCTTGAGTAGTGCCCTGAGGCCTGCGAAGAGCAGCAGGCCGATAACCATATACCGGATAGCCGTCGGCTTCGCCTTTGCAAGGATTCTGACGCCGACGATTGAGCCGAGCATGATGCCGATGATCGACGGTACGACCATCATCGGAAGGACGGCGCCGTTATTTACATAGATCCAGGCAGCAGAGGTGTCGGTGATCGAGAGCAGGAATTTGCTGGTCGCAACCGAGACCTTCAGAGGTGCGCCCATCATAAGGTTAAGGACGGGTACGTTGGCCCAGCCGGCGCCGAGTCCGAACATGCCTGCCATAACGCCGATGATGATAAAGGTCGCAAGTCCCTGCGGTGTACGGTGGATTTTCCAGTTGATGTCCTGGCCGGTAGAGGCCTCGTGGTAGATGCCGCTTATCCTGAGCGCTGTCGAGAGGTTATCTGCCTGCGGGACTTCGGGATATTCGGATTTTTTCGCCATCAGCATAATGGCGACGATACCGAGAATGGTCGCGCCGAGGGCTGTCTGTATGACGTTTGTCGGAAGCGCGAGACCTATCATTGCCCCGACAATCGCACATGAAGAGGCGATCAGCGCAACGGGGAGGGCAAGCCTGAGGTCGGCCATGCCTTTCTTTAACAGTCCGGGACCTGCGGCAAGGGCACCCGCCAGTGCGACCAGTAGACCGGCTCCTCTTACAAAATCAAGGTGGAACGGGAAAAAACCGCCGATGATCGGGACGAAAAGTACGCCGCCGCCGACACCTCCGAGAACAGCGGCAATTCCAAGAAAAAAGGTGACGACAAAGAGTATCAGCGGCCATCCCCACCAGGGCATAGTTGATGCGGCTGCTGTTGCCGGTGCTGCTGTGGCCAAAGGTTCGCCGGATGCGAACGCAAGGCCAGCCGCCATCAGAACCGCAAGGGCGATTACTGCCAACGACAAGAGTAAAACGTTTTTCTTTACCATAACGATAATCCTTCCTCCTTAAAGTTTATTAACGAATCCGTTCGAAATCTGTCTGAAATTTGTATCGGTCGCTCCTACCGAGAAACCTTGTATACCCGACGGGTATGTTGTCGGAACTGAGAAGCAAGCGGTGGACTGCAAGCACCGGGACCCCTTCGGCAAGATCAAGGTGTCTGGCCTGGTCAGGGCCGGCAAACTGCACCTCGATCGTCTGTATGACCCTGAATATCTTCTTGATCCCCCGCTCCTGAAGCACTGCATAGAGCGACATGGAGGCTATATCCAGGTCTTCAATGCCGGGGAGCATGCGATAGGGAATGAATGATTCATCAAGATATGCCGGTTCTCTGTTGACTAGCCTTCTGCAGAGGATCTGATAGGTTTGATCGTCGGTTGCGAGGTAGCCCCTCACATCGGCAGGAGGTTCCTTGATGCCTTTGTAGATAATCTCTCTTTCTGCCTTCACCTCCTTGCCGAACATTTCTTCTGTAAATCTAGTCTTCATTGCTACGCCGACCACAGGGGCAACCTCTATAACAAATGTTCCCTTGCCTTGGATCTTCATAAGGTAGCCGTCAGAGACGAGGTTGTTGATCGCCTGTCGTACGGTCACCTTGCTTACGTTATACAGTTTGCAGAGCTCCTCTTCCGACGGAATACGATCGTTGAGTTTCCAGCGGTTGGAGTGGATCTCATCAAGAAAGATCCGGGTGAGCTGTATATATAGTTTCTCCTGATTGAACCGGTCAACTGTGTTTATTTGCAACGCATGTGTTTCAGAATGCATCATAACAGTATAATATTATAATGACCTGATGATGTCAAGAGGAAAAATGAGGGATAAATCAAATTTATTTTTATGAAAACAAAGGACGATTCCGGACAAGCCGAAATGACACATAAACGGTAATTATATCGATTTTGTGGCTAAACTCCATTAAACAGACGCAGAAATGTTGAAACAATTATGTAAGTATAACAAATATGTATGATTACCTGTAACTATCTAAAAAATAATATTTATTCGAGTTTTTTAATTGTAAAACATACAATTATGTAGCTTTTTGCATTAGATTGTATTATGTAACACAATGTAATTAAAATAAATTGCTGTCTGGCATGGTAATGGCACATGTTTACACACTACTATATGGAGGAGTCTGAATGAGAAAAATTGTAACAATTATGCTTTTTGTTTTAATCGGTGTCATTGCTTTGCCATTGACTGGTTATTCAGAAACTGCGGCAAAGATCGACACCGGTGACACGGCATTTGTCCTTGTTTCGACTGCCCTGGTCATGTTGATGACCCCCGGACTGGCCATGTTCTATGGTGGCATGGTCCGAAGGAAAAACGTTCTCGGGACCTATATGCAGAGCTTTGTTGCCATTGCGGTTGTGACGATTCAGTGGATCCTCTGCGGGTACAGTCTGTCCTTTGGCCCGGATTTCCACGGCATCATCGGCGGGCTCGACTGGATCGGTCTTCGCGGCGTGGGGCTCGAGCCGAACCCTGACTATGCCCCGACCGTCCCCCACCTGGCATTCATGATCTATCAGGCGATGTTTGCTGTTATCACCCCGGCTCTTATCTCCGGTGCCATTGCCGAACGCATGAAATTTTCCTCCTTTCTGATTTTTACCGTTCTCTGGACAACCGTTGTCTATGACCCGGTTGCCCACTGGGTATGGGGGACAGGGGGCTGGATGAAGAACATGGGAGTCCTCGATTTTGCAGGGGGTATCGTGGTCCACGTGACCTCGGGAATCTCGGCGCTTGCTGCCGCTCTGGTGATCGGGAAGCGGAAGGGATACCTGCATGAAGCGATGACACCGCATAACCTCCCGATGACCGTCATAGGCGCCGGCATATTATGGTTCGGCTGGTTCGGCTTTAATGCGGGCAGCGCGCTGTCAGCAGGGCCGCTGAGCGTTATGACCTTTGTAGCAACCCACAGTTCTGCTGTGGCCGCAACGCTCGCCTGGGTGGTGATCGAGTGGGTCCACCGTGGGAAGCCGACGATGTTCGGTGCCGCTACCGGCGCTATTGCGGGACTGGCAACGATCACCCCGGCGTCAGGTTTTGTCGGACCCATATCGGCCCTTGCGATCGGCATGATGGCAGGCGCTGTCTGTTATATAGCGCTGAATATGAAAAACCGTCTCGGGTATGATGACTCGCTCGATGCCTTCGGCGTTCATGGGATCGGAGGCATTCTGGGAACGCTGGCAACCGGGTTTCTGGCCCAGAAGATGATAAACCCTGCCGGTTCTGACGGTCTCATATTTGGCGGTTCGGGGCTGCTTATGAACCAGGTCACCGGCATTGCCGTAACGGTTGTATACTCATTTGCGGTAACCGTGGTTATTCTCAAGCTGTTAGACTGGACTATCGGGCTGAGACTGAGCGCGGAAGACGAGTTTGAAGGCCTCGATCTCAGTCAGCACGGCGAAAGCGGCTATACGCTCTAATTCAGAGTGCTTTCATTCCGGCTTGTCCAGAATCTTTCATAAGGGTTTAAAGAAGGATTCCCGGCGCATTTCACTTTCGGGAATGACACTAAAACAATTAGTTAAATAATTGGCACCCTGCGGCAGAGACCGCAGGGTGCTCATCGAATCATCTCATTTCTCCTGTAAAATCCCATCCTTACCTCACTGTTCAGGTTATAATATAACGGTTTCCTTTGATGGTGTTTTGAAGCTGTGGCCCGTTGCTATGGCTCAATGCTATAGCCCGGTGCTATAAATCCGGGCAGCCGGTCTTAATTATGGATAAACAGGAAAAGAAAAAATATTACTCAAGTATCGGGATTTCCTTGCTTCTCAATAGGGCGTTTTCGGCCTTTATCTGCCGCGAACCTGTGTTGAGAAGCGCGGGAGTCGGTCCTGTTACTGTTCTGCTCTATGAATGACGCGATGCTTGAAGAACTCAACTCCTGGCTCGACAGCGGTCAGGGCGGCGTCGCCCTGACAAAGCAGTATACCTTGCGTATCGACAGTATGGTCCAGGACCTGTTCCATGGAAGGGCCTCCGCTGGACAGGGCAGGGCCATGAACGGGCGTAGCACGGGACGAATTGCCGGACAGAGCCCCGGAGAATATACCGGAAATGTGGGCCGGATGAAGACAAAACCCCACAGTCTGACACTTCTCGCCACCGGGGGCTATGGCCGCATGGAGATGGCGCCTTATTCGGATGTTGATATCCTTTTCATTGCTGCTGACAGGACCGAGACAGAGGCGGCCGAGCAGGTCCTTTACCGGCTCTGGGACTCCGGCCTCGATATCAGTCATGCCTTCAGGACACCTGATGAATGTATCGAGGAGGCGTTCACGGACATCAGGACTCGGACGTCCCTGCTTGAGGCCCGTTATATCGCCGGAGATCCAGGGCTGTATGATCTGTTCCGGAGAAAGGTCCTGCCCGAGATCACTTCCAGACGGCAGAGGGATTTTGTGCGCGAAAAGCTGCTTGAGAAGGGGAAACGCCACCTGAGTGCCGGGAACTCGGTCTTTCTGCTCGAGCCTCATGTCAAAGATGGAGAGGGTGGGCTGAGGGATGTCCATACCGCATTCTGGCTTTCCAAGGTGGCCCTGAAGACCAGGGACTACGCCGGGTTTTTTGAAGAGATCATGCCTGCCTTTCGGAGGCGGTTCCTGAGTGCGTATGATTTCCTCCTGCGCGCGCGGTTCTGCCTCCATCTTGAGAGCAGACGGAAGAACGATCTGCTCTCGTTCGAGTTCCAGAGATCGGTTGCCTCCCGGCTCAGGTTCCGTGATTCAAAGAAATTCAGCGGCGTCGAGCGGATGCTCCGCTATTATTACCTCAAAAGCAGGGCGGTTCAGGAAACTACCGACGAGATTGCAGCGCAGTGCAGCCGGCTGTATGTCACGGTCCCGAAGGACTTCAGCATCAGGAAGATCACGGAAGATTTTTCTGTCTCAGGCGGAAAGCTTATTGCAACGGGTCCAAAGGGTGCGTCGCTCAGCGCCAGGAAGATCATGGAGGCCTTCTCCCTGACGGCCAGGACCGGAAAACGCTTCAGCCCCGGGCTCCGGCGCTCTGTCCGTACCGACCTCCTGCGGATTAACCGAAAGGCAAGGATCCAGGCCAGGTCTGTCCATTTCTTCCTGGAGATCCTGAAAGGCGGGAGAGTCTACGAGACGCTCAGGGAGATGCATGACAGCGGTGTTCTCGGCAGGTTCCTGCCTGAATTCGGGGCACTGCGAATGCTGGTCATTCACGAGCCGTATCACCTGTATACCGTGGACGAACATACGCTTATAGCCATCCGTAACCTTGAGCTGCTGAGAACGACCAGCTACAAGAGCCTGGAGGACCTCCATCATATTATCAACAGCACCGGGCAGATCGACGTCCTGTTTCTGGCATTGCTGCTCCATGATATCGGCAAGGCTGCGGGCAGAAACCATGAGGAGGAAGGTTATAAACGGCTGAAGGACATCATGGAGCGGTTCAACCTTGCCGCTGACAAGAGGATGAGGATCGGCTTTCTGGTCAGAAACCATATACTGATGTCGGAGATCGCCCTGAAGCGTGAGGCGCATGATCCCGAGGTGGTCACACGGTTTGCGGATGCGGTCGGTGATCCTGAAAACCTTAATGCCCTGTATCTGATCACCTATGCTGATATGTCTGCAGTCAACCCCGGATTCTGGAATTCATGGAAGGCCTATCTGCTGAAGGAATTGTATCTTCATACCATGGACTACCTCAACGGGATCACCCGGGACCGGGCAGTGTATATCCGCGATCTGCTCAGCACGGCCAGTGGAATAGAGCCGGCGCTGCTTACAGCGTTTATCGAGGAGATGCCGGAGAGATACCTGCTTTCGACACCCAGGGGAAAGATCGTTGATGACTATCGGCTGGTCAGTCAGGCCGGGGAAGGCGGCTTTGCCGTGCGAATCGATAAGAGAACAGACAGTCTCGTCGAGATCTCGGTCTCGACGGCAGATTCTCACGGACTCTTCTCGAAGCTGGTCGGGTTTCTTTCCTCAAAGGGATTGAATATCGTCAACGGACGGATATTTACCTGCAGGAACGGGCTTGTTATTGATAAAATAGCAGTTTCGAACTGGGATGATGTCTGGTGGGACGGGCTTGCGATGGACCTGACCGAGGGCCTGAAGGCAGTGATTGCCGACGGCAGGCCTTTTCACGTTGTCAGACGGACGGAGACGAATGTCTCGCCATATGATATATTTATAGAATTGGATAATGAGGTATCGGATGAATTCAGTATTATCGAGGTCTTTTCCCCTGACCGGCTCGGGCTGCTCTATGATATCTCGCACGTCCTGGCCAGCCAGGGCATCAGCATTTCGGCGGCGAGAATCAATACAGAGTCGGGACTGGCACAGGACATCTTCTCTGTCCAGACGGGGAACCGGAAGATCGGCGCTGTCGAGTCAGAAAGGCTGCTGTCTGCTTTATGGATGACGCTCAGAGACGTTCAATAATAAAGGCAACCGCAATCCTCGCACCGGTGCTGGTTATCGGCATCGTGCTTCTTGTCCTGCGCGGCCCGAATATCTCGAACGCCCTCAAGCAGGCGATACTCCCGGAGATCGGGATGATGCTCGGCAGGAAGGTGATAGCCCAGAATATCTATCTGAATATCTTTCCGCTTTTTATCGAGGCAAAAGGACTGAAGGTCTTTGATGATGGAGGGGAAAGACTCCTGATCGCGCCGCAGGTAAAAGCCTACCTCGATCTCTCCGCCCTCTTTTCAAAGAGGCTGACGATACGGAGGCTGGTCATCAAAGAGCCTGAGGTCAGCCTCAGCAGAAAGCAGGCAGAGGAGATTGCCGGAAATGTCAAACGCTATCTTGCCACAACGCGGGAGAATGCCCTGAAAGTCAAGGTGCTGTCGGTTGAACTGCAGAATGGCAGCGCCGGGTTACTTGATGACCGGAGCGGACTATCCATAGCCATTAAGGGCTTCGGCGGTGAGGCGATTCTCGGCAGCAGCGGCCGGGTTATTGCCACCGCAGAGAATATTGTCCTGAAGAAAGAGGGCATGCCCGATATTTCGGCTGGCGTGTCGGCAGCCCTTCTGGTCAGTGACAACGTGGTCGAGATCAAGAAACTGACGGTTGATTCCTTTGGATCGAGGATGACCGGTACCGGAGACTATGGTAGCGGGCAGGGGAAGATCAAGGCTGATCTTTCGCTGATGCTGGCCACACTCAAAAAGCTGTTCAAACTTGAAAAAAGCGGCGAGGGGTCGGTCTCTGTGCAGGGATCGGTAAGTCTTGTCAAGGAGGCCGTAACCCTTGATCTTGATGTTCAGGGAAGTCTTTATATCCAGACGCTTATGGAACTGCTGAAGGTTCAGGAGAAGATCGAGGGGTATGTGACGCTGAAGGGGCAGGTGAAGGGACCGCTGAATAAACTGGTCGCCAGGGGGACTGGGGAGCTCAGTTCAGGGAACCTCTTTAATGTTGATATCGACCACATGAAATGCGGGATATCCTATGCCGACGGCACGATGCGGTTCACTGACGGCATCGGCAGACTCTATAAGGGTTCTGCAACCCTGTCTGCATCGATTGCGTTGCCTGTTGTCAATTATTATACGCTCAAGGTTGATTTCACTCAGGTCGACAGCGGCCCGGTCTTCAAGCTTATAGGCTGGGATCCGGGGGTCATGCCCGGCAGGGTCAGCGGGACGCTTGTCAACAGCGGTTCGTCGTTTGATCCCGCGGGCGTCTTTGAATATCGGAACAGGGAGACAGGGAAGAACGCCCTCGGAAGGGTCAGGGAAGTGACCGGCAGGTATGGCATGAAAGGCGACCTGGTGACGATCACAGGGCTGAAGCTGCATACCGGAAGTTCTGATGCCGAGATGAGCGGCACTGCGGATTTAGAGAAAAAAATGCTCGATTTTGAGGGGGTGCTGCATACGCGGGACCTCTCGGATATGACCGCCCCTTATTTTACGACGGTCCATGGTGCAGGGGAGTTCAGGGGAAAGATAGCCGGCCTGTTTGCTGATCCGGTCATATCGGGCAGCGTTAAAATCGGCAAACCTGCGGTAGGCACTTTTGGGGCCGATGTGCTGACGGCCGATATCAGATACAAAAAAGACCTCCTGACGGTTAACTCGCTTTCTGCGAACGGCACTGAAGATGCCTACACCATGGATGGGGCTATCAGGTTCAGGAATGCGGCTGACCTGTTTGACTTCAGGAACCCTGAGTATGCTCTCAGCGCGTCGATCAGCAATGCAGATCTTAAGAAATTTATAGAGATATTTTATCCTGATTTCCAGGGCAGCGGCAGATTTCGGACAGAACTGAAGATTACGGGCAGAGGAGAGCAGCCGGTGATGGCCGGCGAGGCCGTGGTCAGGAGCGGAACACTCTACGGAGTTTCTTATGATTCAGCAACGTTGGGATGGAAATACCAGGGTTCAGGGGTCCAGCTCTCCCCGGTGAAGATCCAGAAGGGAAAATCGTTCATAACGTGCAGTCTCTCGATCGATCCTGAGGGAAGATTTGTCCTGTCCGCTGCCTCTGATAAACTTTTTTTGAGCGACCTTGTGAACCGGCCGGTCAGGGGAGATGCCGTCTTTGCCCTCAAGGCCGAAGGGAGCGGAACGACCGGCAAGCATCATATCAGCATTACTGCCGACATGGTCGAAGGCAGGCTCAGGGACAGACCGGTCGGCACCGGTACGGTCACTGCGGAGGTTAGGGACCGGGAGCTTGTATTCAGAGCTTCTCTGCTGAACAATAAAGTAATAATAACGGGCAAGGGGAGGGTTGAAAAGGAATTTCCCTGGGAGGCGAAGGTCGATATCCAGGCCGGCCGCTATGATACGGTTATCAGCGCCTTTCTCAAGGAGGTGCCTGAAGACCTTATCCTGAGCATGAACGGGAGCATGTCTCTTCGCGGGGACAGAAACCAGGTGTCGGCAACCTCGGCCATCAGGCAGCTGAATCTCTCGATGTACGGGTACAGCTTTACGAACGACAATGAAATAAGACTTGAGCTGCGCAACCGGCACCTTGCCTTTGACCATGTAACGCTAAGGGGCGGCAATGCCCTGGTCAAAATGAACGGCAGCCTTGATATCGGCAGGAGCTATAACCTTGCCGTCGAGGGCAGTTCAGCCCTATCTCCCTTCAAGAGCCTCTCGACAAAGATCGGGGTGATAAAAGGCGATGCTGAATTTGCTCTGGAGATCACCGGAGACTGGGAGAAGCCCTCGATTAACGGCGGTATCAATGTGACGAACGGTGCCCTCAGCCTCAAGGATTATTCCTACCGGATCAGTGCCTTAAACGGCTACCTCTACCTGGATAATGATCGGGTGGTTCTTGAGAAACTCACGGGGAAACTCGGCGGCGGCGACATTGACCTCACCGGGAGCCTGTATCTGAAGAAATTCACTGTCAACCGTTTTTTTGTCGAGGCTGCGATGAATAATATATCCGCTTCGGTTTCGAGCGATTTCTCGATCAACTTCAACGGCAATATCCTCTACAAAGGGACCCCGGAGGAGCAGATAATATCGGGTGATGTCATTATAAACAGGGCTCGCTACCGGGAACGGATAGAATGGAAAAGCTGGCTGCTCAGGACAAAGCAGATCGATAAGGTCCGGTCGGAGATCTCGAATCTTGAGAAGGCGCAACTGAACGTGCGCGTTGTGGGCCGCGACAATATCCAGGTGGACAACAACATCGCCCGTGCCGATGTCACGGCGGACATGCTCCTGCGCGGGACCGTCTACCGGCCGGCACTCTTCGGCCGCCTCGAGTCAAAGGAAGGCACGGTCTATTTCAGAAACAATGAGTTCAGGATACTGCATGCAAGCGCTGATTTTGCGGATCCGAACCGCTTGAACGCGGTGATCGCCATAGCGGCAGAAACGATTGTCAAAGGGTATAAAATCAAGATGAACCTTGAGGGCCGGATGAACCAGTTTGCCATGTCGCTTTCCTCTGATCCTGTCCTCAAGGAGATGGATATCCTTGCCCTGCTGACCGTCGGGCAGACCGGAGGACAGTTGAAAGGGCTTGAAGGCGGCGTAGGGGCCGGTGAGGCCACGTCGTTTGTGACCGGCAAGCTTCAGGACGTGGTTGAGGAAAGACTCAGGAGCATCACCGGTCTGGACCGGTTTCAGGTCGACCCTCATGTCTCGAGGATCACCGGAACTGTCGAGCCCCGGGTGACTGTCTCGAAAAGGCTGCTGGGGGATAAAATGTTTATCACCTATACGTCTTCGGCAGGTTCTTCAGAGGAGCAGATCATCAAGCTGGAGTATTTCCTGAATAGGAGCACATCCCTTGTCGGGATCAGAGATGAGCGCGGCATTATCGGCGGTGATGTCAAATTCAGGTTCGAATTCAAATGAGGAACACCGGAATGTTTTTTCTCGGGCTTCTCCTTCTCTTCATGGCTGCTGCTCTGCCGGCCGGCCCGGTTGATGCGGCAGATTCGGCTATTGAGCCGGCTGCTGCCGCGCAGGTCCGTCTTATCGTGACGGGACTTCAGTCGATCGGTGAGGGTGAGTTCCGTGAGATGCTGGGTCTTAGTGATGGCAGAACGGTTGATGCGGCGGCGGTCCGCCGGGCTATCAGGACGGCTTTTTTGAAAGGCATCTTTGAGGACATCGCTATTACGGTGCATGAGGGAGATCCGGCGACGATAGAGATCGTTGTCCGGGAGCGTGACTATATTAGAAAGATAGAGGTCACCGGTGAGCATCGGCTTTCGGACAAGCAGATACGGGGACTCTTCCTGCTTAAGGAAGATGAGCAGATGCGCCATGATCTCATCGAACAGGCGATCGAAGACCTGAAGACCGCACTTGAGAAACAGGGCTTTCCCTCAGCCGGGGTCTCGGTTACGACAAAGCCTTCTGAGAGGCCCTTCCTGGTGGATATACATCTTCAAGTATTCACAGGCCCGCCGCAAGTTATCAGGAGCATCTCCTTTACGGTGAAGGACTCATTTAACATGAAGGACCCGGTCATGAAGGGCTCAGGGGAAAGCCCGGGTGAGACCGGAAGAGCGGGGGAGTCCTTTATCAGCTTCAAGGACCTGTTGAAGGTTTCGATCGGGGATATTTATAACCAGGACAGGGTAGGGCAGGAAATCAGGGCCGCGAGAGACGAACTGAAAAAACAGGGGTATATAAAGCCTGTTATCGGGCCTTTTAGTTTTGCTGATGGAGATCTCGATATACAGATCAACCTCGGGAAAAAACTCGGGCTGGTATTTGAGGGAAATGCGGCCCTGTCAGCAAAGGTTCTCATACGGGAGTCTCTGCTGCAGGAGAGCGAGGATTTTAATGATGACGTCATTGGAGAGGCTACTGACAGGATGCTCGTACGTTATCACAGCGAGGGATATCCGCAAGTCCAGATCGCCCCGGTTATGCGATCCGGTGAAAGGGAGATCAGCCTGTCTTTTTTCATTTATGAAGGAGCAAGAGTCAAAGTCTCGTCAATCGGTTTCACCGGAACGCGGTTGCCTCAAGACAGCCTTAAGCAGGTCATGACCTTGAAGGAAAACAGCTATTACAACCCTGACCTGATAGGGAAGGACCAGGACCTGTTGAGGGAATTCTTCGGGGCGCTCGGATACCTTGAGGCTGTTGTCAGAAATATCGAGGTGAAGACGTCAGAAAATAAGACGGCTGTCGACCTGCTCGTCGTTATTGAAGAGGGCGAAAAAACCGGGATCTCTTCAATAAATGTTACCGGTGTCGATATTGAGACTGCAGAGCAGCTGAAGAAGGTCGCCGGAATAAAGCCGGGTGATCCCTATAATGAGGTTGATATTTCCGATGCGCGCTTCAGGATACTGGAATATTATACCGGACGCGGCTTTGCCTCGGTCGACGTCGGGGTCCAGAGACAGATAGAGGGCCATCGGGCCTCGGTTATATTTACGGTCAGCGAGGGGAAAAAACTCTTTCTCGGTCGAACGGTCATTACCGGGAACAGGCAGACACGATACCCGATCATCCGCCGCGAGCTGCTACATAAGGAGGGTCAGGAATTTAATCTCGGCCTCTTTGCCGAGGAACGGCAGCGGCTTTACAAGCTCGGTCTTTTCAATGATGTTCAGATCGAGCCGGTGGAGCCAGAGGGTGACCGGAGTGATGTCCTGGTCAGGGTGCAGGAGGGCAAGGCAGGATCTGTGGAGTTCGGGGCGGGCTATGCAGAGTATGAAAAATTCAGAGGTTTTTTTGAGGTGAGCTACAGGAACCTGTGGGGCATGAACCGCGAAGGCCTGTTGCGCGCAGAGGTAAGTTCTCTGGAGAAGCGGTATCTGCTTCAGTACAACGAACCCTGGGTCTTCGGCACCCGGCTTCCCCTGAGGGTCTCTTTTCAGTATAACGACAAAAGAGAGATCAATGTGTCGGCTAAGGAAACGCTCTACCATTTGACCCGTTATACCTTTACCGCCGGGATCGAGAGAAAACTGAGTTCGGTCGTGAAGTCGGAACTCTACTATGAGTTTTCGCTTGTTAAGACGGCTGATGTCGCGCCGGATGTTGTGCTGACGAAGGAAGATGTCGGGACGCTGGCGATTGGCAGTGTGAAGCCCGTGATTATCTATGACACCCGCGACAACCCCTTCGAACCTGAAAGGGGGGTCCTTGCCGGGGCGTCCCTCAAGTTCGCTTCGCTTGTGTTTCTGTCTGAAACGAACTTTGCGAAGCTTGAGGTCTACGGGTCACGTTTTCACAAACTTGCCAAAGACATTGTCCTTGCCCTCTCGGCGCGGGGCGGTATTGCGTATCACCTGGGTGCTACGCAGGAGCTTCCGCTGGTGGAGCGATTTTTTCTCGGTGGGAGGTCTACGGTCAGGGGTTTTGACCAGGACACGCTTGGGCCTAAAGGTGTCGATGGAAACCCCACCGGAGGGAATGTTTTTCTCATGGGAAATGTCGAGCTCCGGACATCTGTCGGCAAGGGGTTCGGCATTGTTCCCTTTATCGATGTGGGCAATGTGTGGGTGAATGTGAAAAAAGCCATCGTGTCGGATATGCGCTACACTGCAGGACTTGGCCTCAGGTATAAGACGCCGGTGGGCCCGTTGAGGGTCGACTATGGCATGAAGCTGAACCGGGAACCCGGGGAGAGTAAAGGGGCGCTGCACTTCAGCGTAGGACATGCGTTTTGAAAAACGTGAAACGTGAATGGTGAATGGTGAATAAGAAAAAAAGCATACCAGTGTTTCTCGTTGTCATGTGGCTGTTGCTGTATGTCCCGCTAACTCATGCAGACATTCATGACCGGGTGGTGGCATTTGTCGATAACCAGGCGATAACGCTGAGCGAGTTTGAAGAGCAGTATACCAGTACTCTGAAGCTGTCGCCGCAGATTTCAAAGGAAGAAGTCCTCAACACCATGATCAACCGGATCCTGCTTCTGAAAGAGGCACGGAAATACAGGATCGAGGCCCCGACAAGAGAAGAGGTCCTGAACGAATATATTAATCTTAAGGTGAGGGCCTTTATCAGGGTGAGTGATGCCGCTGCAGAGGCCTTTTACAAGGAGAATACAGCTCAGTTTGCTGGACGCGAGTACGAAACAGTGCGCGGCGAGATAGAGAATTATCTGACCGAGAAGATGCTCAACGACCGGCTGAAGGAGATACTCAGAGACCTCAGGAAAACCTCCTATATAAGGATCCAGCTGAAATAAGAAGCTTCCCGGGATTTCCTGGAAACAGGCGAGGATTATCATCCCCTCTTTGGCAAAGAGGGTGAGGGGAGATTTTCTGAATAATATGCGCAACGGTGAGACTGTTAATATCTCCGGTGTGGCAAGCACCGGAAAAGCACCCGAGTTTGTTCAGCATAATACCGGACGAAACTTATCGGGTAGTTCTATTGACCAGGACGATTCTCAGTCCTCGCGATGTCTTCCTGAAAGCCCACACTATAGCGTTTCTGCTACAGACGCAACGTTTCTTTCCGAAACAAACGTCCACCAGACTGCAACTCGGTGAGATGTACGCCTCCAAGTCCGCAAAATAAATATCGCCTCTGCTGCCTCGCCTTCTCCCTAAAATCTGCTGGAACTGCCTGAGCTGTATCGATGAAACTTTCATCCGGAATTGTTGTGACTGCCCGTACAACCCGTACATGAAATCATCACCCTTTAACGATCTGTCATGTCTGTCTATTGAATTTGACTGACAATGTCTTCTCGGACATGACTACATTGTGGCCGATATTTCTGTTGTTGTGTAAAATATATTATTCCAGACCGAGCGGAGGAGCAGATTTGTTTAATATCATAGCAATATTGATTACCTTGTCAGCGCTCTTCGGCTATATAAATCACCGTTATATTAAACTGCCCACAACAATAGGACTAATGCTTATATCCATTCTTATGTCCCTTGGTATGGTTATCCTGGGACATTTGGGAAACATAGGCTTCGGAATCGAAAAGAAATGGATTGAAATTGTTCTTACGATCGATTTTAATAAGGCCCTCATGGTCGGCATGCTCAGTTTTCTTCTGTTTGCGGGTGCGCTGCATGTCGACCTCAACGAATTGAGAAACCAGAAGTGGGAAGTGTTTGCATTTGCAACTTTGGGCGTCATTTTTTCAACCGTTCTCGTAGCCGGCATGACTTATCTTCTTTCCGGATATTTGGGGCTGGGCCTGAAATTCATTTATTGTCTTCTTTTCGGTGCGCTCATCTCTCCGACTGATCCCATCTCTGTGCTCTGGATGCTGAAAAAAACCGGGGCACCCAAGAGCTTGGAAGCTCTAATCGCAGGCGAGTCCCTCTTCAATGACGGAATAGGAGTTGTCGTATTCATTACCATATGGGAAGTAGCCTTTGGGATGCGTGATATTTCTTTCGGCAGCATCTCTCTGCTTTTTGCCGAACAGGTGGTAGGAGGGGTCCTCATAGGACTGGTAGCAGGGTGGGTCGCCTATGAACTCCTTAAGAGCATCGACAACTATCAGGTGGAGATACTGATCACCCTCTCATTGGTAATGGGGGCATATTCGCTTGCCTCTGAAGTAGGATCTTCGGGGCCTATTGCCATTGTCGTTGCCGGTCTCTTAATTGGAAATCATGGTCGGCAATTTGCCATGTCCGCAAAAACCCGACAAAACCTCGATATGTTTTGGGAACTAATAGATGAGATCCTCAACTCTCTTCTGTTTGTGCTGATCGGCATGGAACTCCTGATCGTCCAGCTTTCTGCAAAGTATATTCTTGCCGGGATGGTTGCCATTCTAATAGTCCTGCTCGCAAGGATTATTTCTATCGGAGTGCCCCAACTGATTTTTTCGATCCGGAAGAAATTCGACTATGCATCTCTGAAGATAATGACCTGGGGCGGATTGCGCGGCGGCATCGCCGTAGCACTCGCCCTTTCTCTGCCTGCAGGGGCGGAGAAGGACATCATCATGACGATGACTTATATTGCAGTGGTCTTTTCCATACTGGTCCAAGGATTAACAGTAAAGTATCTTGTCAGGGCACTATGACGGAGACAGGATGTCGTTGCAGGAAGACAAAATGTAATTCATAGGTATAATACATATATACACTATGAGACTACTTAGACCGGCGAATTATCTAAACTTATTGTTACTTGCAATCTTTTGTGTGTGTGCCACATTCCAACCAGCAAGTGCCGAAACTCTTACAGCAAGCGGATGCTCGATAAGCATGAAGGGTTATCTGACTGACCTTGCCAAAGAATATGAGCGGAGAACCGGCGTAAAAGTATTGCTTCATAGCAGCGGCACGCTTGGCGGCGTCGAGGATTTGAGAGCCGGTAAAGTCGACTTCGCCGCGTCGTGCAGATCCAGAACGGCAGGTGACCCTGAAAACATTGAGTTTATCCAGGTTGCCTGGGGTGCACTGGTATTTATCACGCACAAGAGTAATAAAGTCAGCAATGTTTCTCTTGACCAAGTCAGAGCGATCTATGCGGGACAAATCACAAATTGGAAACAGCTCAACGGTGACGATGCTCCGATCGAGATATTTATTGCAAAGGGTAAAATAGGCCTCAGCGGCGTTGAGAGTTCACTGAGAGAAATGGTTTTGAAGGGCAAAGAGCCTGTCCAGACCACTCATACGACGTCCTTGTCCTCATCTGGTTTCGTAGAGCAAACTGTTGAAAAAACTCCTGAGGGATTTGCCACAACCGGGTTCCCAAGTGCCGTAAAAAGAGCAGTCAAAATTTTAGGGGTCGATGGTGTTTATCCGTCAATCAAGACTATCAGGAATAACAGATATCCTTTGAAAAGACCTTTATTTCTCATGGTTCCTCTGAAGCCAAAACCAGAGGTAAGAAAGTTCGTGGATTTTGTCTTGAGCAAGGAGGGTCAGATGTTTATCAGCTCAAGAGGAGTCATCTCACTCCTTGACCTGAAATAAGCCTAGTGGTTACAAAGCTGTGAATTATTGCTTTCAGTGTTTCTTGCCAATGATCTTCCCCACAATGCCTAAAAAGCTTTTTTCCCGTTTTTCATAAATAATGTCCGTCACATCCCCCATTTCCTGCCCGTGCTTTACAGTCAGTGATGATGATTTTGACATCGACAGGACCTGGCTCGGATATACACTCCTGTGGCCGGTCATAAGGAAACTGATAACACACGCAACGGCTGCATAAGGTGCGACAGCGGGTCCGAAAAGTTCAACTGCCATAATGCTTGCAGAGATAGGGGTATTAGCAGCCCCTGCCAGAAGGCTGACCATGCCGATAGCCGAGAATACCGCAATATCGAAGCCGGGCAAATGACCAATGAGATTCCCGGCCGTGGCGCCGACAAAAAAGATAGGAGTAATAATCCCCCCACTGCCGCCAAACCCGAGCGTTATGGATGTAAATAGCATCTTGAGAAATGATGAATACCATGGGAGGGAATTGCCTTCAACAGAGGCTTTGATTGTCTCAAGACCTAAGCCGAGATATGAAGTAGAGAAGAAAAAAGTAAGAGCAATCATGACAAGACCTGCTACAATAGCCTTCCAATGTTCTTTTATGGGAATTTTGTTATTAAGTTTCTCAAGAAATTTTAGCATTTCAATGAATATCAACGAACAAACGCCAAAGAAAATCCCTGCAACACAGACTTTGAGGAAAAAAAGACTGCTAAAAGCAGCATTGAAGCTGAGAGACTGATGAAAATAGCTGATTCCAAGAGCAGACGACACTTGATATCCGATAACACCGGCAACAAAAGAGGGAAGAAGAACATCATAAAGTAATCCGCCGACAAAGAGGACCTCAACCCCGAAAATTGCTCCAGCAATGGGGGTACCAAAGACAGTTGCAAACCCGGCGCTGATACCACAGATAACCAGTTTCCTGCGGTCTCTCTTGCCGAATCTAAACAGATCAGCAAATCCTGAGCAGAGAGCTGCCCCGATCTGAGCCGCTGGCCCCTCTTTTCCTGCTGATCCACCACAGGATATGGTTACCACTGTAGCAAGGAGTTTGACCGGCACAACAGAGAGTTTGATCTTCCCGGAATTCCTGTGAACGGCTTCAATGATTTTTTCGGTGCCATGGCCACGAGCATCAGGAGCGAAATATTTTACCAATAAAGTGCTGGCCAGAAGACCAATCGGGACTAACAAATAATAGTAATGGAAAGCTGATACAAGCGCAATGCTTTTATGAAGCACAAGCAGAAAAACGGTAGTGGAGACCCCCACAATGCTCCCGACGCATACGGCAAGAAGAAGCCACTTTAGAATACTGATAAAAAGAACTGACTCCTCAACGATACGGCGTTTCATCAGTCGCTACCTAACATTGTTTTGTTACGAAGTGATTATTATGAACATCTGATGGTGTGATCCGTTGTCCGCCACTGGGTATCATTGTAGAAACAAGACCTTTAAGCCTTCGATTCCTGCAGCGCGGCAGAGGTTAACATCAGTTGAAGAGAAGGCAATTGTGACCTCAAGTCCAGAAGTCTTAATGGCCAGCGCAGCAGATAAGTGCATTGCTGCCAGCCTGTTTAATCCATATTTTTTTATAAGCTGTCCCGAGTCGAGATCATTGAAGTCTACTACGGCAATGTTGGCCCAGTCGGTGGTAAAGGTTTCGTAGATTCTTTTATATGCTGCGGAAGACAAATCGCCCTTTTTGTGACGCTTGTCAAGTGCTGCTATCACCTCGCTATATGCAACCCTGCAGGTTGCAATCACCTCGGCATTAGCTGCCCATTGGCGTACTACCGGAGTCTGTTCGTCTTCGACATATAACTTGATGAGGCTTGTTGTCCCCAGATAAAGGATCACTGTCTCTCCTCTAATATAGTCCCGGATAAGGATTTACCCTTAATCCTTATACCTTCGCACCCTTTGGGTTTTCCTCCAGACCACTGCGCTCGTCCAGCTTTTACCAAGGATAATATGACGCGTCGCTCAAGAGATATCGGGATAATTACAGCTGCCTCTATGCCGTGATCTGTTACGATTATGCTTTCGCCCTCACGTACCTTGCCAATGTAACTGCTAAGCTTATTTTTCAGTTCACGTATGCCGACATGTTCCATTGAGACCTCTCCGCAATTTTATTGTAGCTACATTATAATTTAATATGTTGCCTTATAGCAAATATATTATGGTATCATTTAAATTATGGTTAATGAGAACAGCTGCTGCAAATACGTTGCAGGGTAAAATTGGATGAAGAGCCACTATGCGAATCCGCCGTGATCTAGTATTTACTGAGCACGAACAAATAAGGGCGAATTTTAAATCTTAATCACATCAGGAGGAAAATATGAAGAGAGTCTTAGTTCTTATCGGAATTGCATTTGTCATGATTGCAGGATGTAGTCACAAAACAAGCAAGCCGGATATACAGGATAATATTGCGAGTAAGCAGGAACAGAAGCGCGATACAGGTGACCAGAAAAAAACGGAAAAGATACCTACTGTGCCGGTTGACTCTATAGATTCCAAAAATAATGCTTCTGCAACGATGAGCGTCCAGGACAACATGTTCACTGACATTTTATTTGATTTCGACAAGTACGATATTAAGGAGCAATTCAAACCCACGCTACGCAAGGTGTCGGATTACTTGTCGAAACAGCCTGAAGCCAGGATATCCATTGAAGGCCATTGTGACGAACGTGGGACCAATGAATATAACCTTGCCCTTGGTGAGCGACGGGCAAAGGCAGTGAAGGAATACCTGGTAGCGATGGGTGTTGCCTCCAAGCGGACTGATACCATAAGTTATGGTGAGGAGCGGCCTCTTTGTAAAGAAAGTAATGAAGAATGTTGGGCAAAAAATAGACGGGCACATTTTGTTGTTTTAGGTGCAGCGGGTGTGCAGCATAAAAAATGAGTGGGACAAAGTATATACTGGTAATTGATCGGGATAAACTGGTCTGTAGAATCATTAAATTATTTCTGGAGAACACCGGAAAATATCGAGTCACATACTCCACAGATATTGCTAAAGGAATTAAGTCGAGAATGAGTAAAAGAGTTGAGCTGATTCTATTCGATGATCAGGTCCCACAGTTGGACGGATTAGACTTATCGGATCATGTGCGCAGCAATATGAGAAGACCGGTACCACTGTTACCTACTGGAGCCGTGATCGACAGATCAAGACTGAAAATGCCGCATATAGAGCTTAATACGATCATTAATGGGACCATATTGAAAAGAATCGACCAATTGGTTCAGTAGTTACGCTATTGAAATAAAGAGACATTATGCCGTTCATGGACTTAACCATAGCTCAATAATGAAACAATTTGTCTTGAAAGGAGGTGATTGTATGAGGATGATAACATCAATAGTTGCAGTCATGGTTCTAATCATGTTTGTCGGCGGTGCTTTTGCCGTCGGGCCCGGAAAGACTTTGGAATTTGAAGCCAAAGGCGCAGCAAAAGTCATATTTGATGGCAAGATCCATGCGGATAAAGGAAATAAGTGCAACGCATGCCACACGAAGATATTCCAGATGAAAAAAGGGACTGCAAAAATAACGATGGCGGATATTAACGCCGGGAAGTTCTGTGGAGAATGTCACAACGGTAAAACTGCATTCAAGGCAAGTGAGGCAGCAAACTGCGCTAAGTGTCACAAGAAATAATTGTCAGCTACTAACCTTGAGGCGGCCTGAAGAGGCCGCCTCACATATATTCATTCAGAAAGAAGATGGATTTATTACTCCGGCCTATAAAAACAAACTTGATGAATATCCAACTAATCATTATCTACTCATGAGGGTTTAGGCACTACTTACAGGTATGGATACAGAGAGTCGGCATCGAAGAAAAATCATAGGAAGTACTGTCAGCGTAGCCATTGGTACGATTTTGTTAACTGCTTCTCTCCTTCCAGAAATGTATGTCGGCAGATCTATACCTCTCAGAATACTTATTGCCGCAATGGTAGCGTCGACCGTTTCTGGAATTGCTCTGGGGCTTGCTCTAATCATTCGCTCATTGCCGTTCGTTTTGGGATCAATACTTTTCGGCTCTGCCGCTGTAATTACTTTTTTTATCGCAAATAGTATCTCAGCCTTTGCCATAATGCCTCTCAGCTCTAATTGGCTACTGACTTTAGGGGCGAGCTTTATCCTCAGCCTTGTAATTTTGTGTATTTTTGCTGGTCTTGGTGCTTTGGCTGGTTCTCGAAACAAAATAGTTATTTTTGCTGCTGTAATCTTTATGATTTTGTTGTTGGGATACGGTATAAGTCTCTTATTGCCAGATTACGGAAGACAAAAGGCCAATGTTGAGGACTTAGTTACGCCTAAAGACAAAGTTACGTTAAAAGCCCCATTCCCTGCTTCACCAGGGGCATACACTGTCAAGACTCTCTTCTACGGAAACGGCAAGGACAAGCACAGACCTGAGTATGGGGCGCAGACAAACATAATTACCAAACCGGTGAATGCATCACCATTTCTGCCGGAAGGATGGTCAGTAGCGCGCACAGCCTACTGGGGATTCGACCAGACCAGACTGCCCATTAATGGCCGAGTATGGGTGCCCGAAGGGAAAGGACCTTTTCCACTGGTGCTGATAGTTCACGGCGCATACAAAATGACTGCACGTTCTGATACAGGTTTTGCCTATCTTGGTGAACTACTCGCGAGCCGCGGATACATTGTTGCATCAATCGATGAGAACTTTCTTAATTACGGATGGCACAGATATGGCGATTTTGAAGACTCTGACATCGACGCACGTGGCTGGCTAGTTCTTCAGCATCTGCGCACATGGCAAAAGTGGAATGATATTGAAACAAACGTATTTTTTAAAAAGGTTGATATGCACGATATTGCCTTAATTGGTCATTCACGAGGGGGTGAGGCGATAACTGCGGCAGCATCGTTTAACAGAATGGGGCGTTACCCGAGAAACGGCAGCATAGCTTTGGGATTCAATTTCAATATACGGACACTGATAGTTTTCGCACCCAGTGATATATATCAATCTCCCTATGAACGGACCACTCCGGTATCAATGAAGGATATCAATTACCTACTTTTACTTGGCACTCAAGACAGACAAGTCCCGAGCATTCTTGGCAGCAGGGTTTATCAAAGAATAAAGTTTGCTGACAATGATGTGTCCTCCAGCAAGCAGTCAAAAGAGAAAAAAAATAGCTACGGCAATTTCATTAAAGCTGCGTTGTATATCCACCGTGCCAATCACAGTCAGTTCAATACTTCCTGGGGAATTTACGACTTCCCCTGGCCTTATCGCTTTTTTTCTAATATTGCAGAGCAGCTCAGCGGTTACGATCAGCGTCGGGTTACAGAAATATATGTCTCGTCATTCCTGGATGCAACTTTAAAAGGCGATAAAAGATATGTGCCGATCTTCCGCGATTACAGAGTCATTAAGGGCTGGCTTCCCAGAACGGCTTATATCAGTCGATTTGAGGATTCATCCTTTCATCTAATCAGCAATTTCGATGAGGACATTGATCCGCAAACAACTACGGTATCCGGGGGGAAAATAATAGGCCGCAATCTTTCCCACTGGCATGAACAGGACATTGACTATCATTACTACCAGCCTTATGGTTCCCGCAGTAACAGGTTGGTTTCAGTGAGCTGGGAAGCACAGACAGGAACTCAGCCCGTTCTTGAATTTGATCTTCCGGCATCACAGGTAACATCTTGGAATATTAAGCCTGAAGATAATCTCGTTTTTTCTATCGCTACGCCTGATAGTCAGGCATCTTTTGATATAACTGTATCACTGACTGATACAGCAGGCAGAAGCTCTCAGCTCCCCCTGAGCAAATTTTATGATATCCATGCTCCGCTTCTTTCCAAGCTTACGAGAATGACACTATTTGAGAAACCCACGCCGGTGCAAATTTTGCAAACCCTCTCTATTCCTTTCACTCGGTTTCTGGAAATGAATTCTGCAATTAAACTTAACAAATTAAGCAGGGTCAGCTTTATTTTTGATAAAAATCATTCAGGCACACTCTTGCTCGATGATATCGGCATTGATCAATCAGTTCCCGAATTGTAATACTTTATGAAAAAAGCCCCGCTTTATTATTTATACGAACACTTTTGTGCTGCCTCAATTGGCGTCGATGCTAAACTTCATGGTGGCAGTCTTCCCGCCACGCACCGTCTTTATGGCTATGGTCCAAGATCCGGCCATAGAAATGTTCACCTTGGCCTGATAACTACCCCCCTTCAATGCCGCATCGGTCTTGTAGTCCTATGCCGGCATCCCCGACATTGCGGGCATTGAGTATTCAACTTTCACTCTGGCGTCGGTAACGGCTTTGCCGGTTGCGTCCTTGATTTCGATTGTGATATTATTGTCGCCCACAACGGGTGGGTTCTTGTCAATCGTAGCGACAATAGTATACTCACCGGCCTTTTTTGTTACCTCATAATTCTTCGCGTACGCAATGCCTGCTATAAAAAGTAGCATCATTGTGACTACCATGGTCTTTTTCATTCTTCTTCTCCTACATTTTTTGATCAAGCACACCCTGGCGCTTGTCTACATCTGGGACATTTGTTTCCTACAGTTTTAATTTATCATTTAACTTTGAACAAAATATGAATTAGATAATTCGGTATGTTGACATGGTAGGCGTCATCGTGGTGCTGAGGGCAAAAAGCACAACTGGCGAATAACGCGGTGAAGTTCACAGTCTCCAAGTCAATAGAGAGTGAATCATTCCTCCAGCAAAAGCCATGTTTGACAGCTGAATATTTATATGATAAGACTAAAGAATTAGTCGAGTAACTTGAACGGAGCAAGGAGGTGATGAGAAGCGGCCTTAAAGATATGAGTCATGTTAAATTATGAGCAGATAGTTATGTTTTACCGAAAGTAGTGCTGCGAGACTTAAGAACTGACTTTATAAATCCATCAAACAAAACAGGGAGGATGTACCATGAAGACGATATTTGTAATAGCCGCTGTAGTTATCTCTACCTTAATTCTGATGCTTTCCGTAGGAACCAATTTCTCGATGGCAGCTGATAAGATGATGGACAAAGATATGATGATGAAAGATGGCAACGCGATGATGATGGACAAGGGCCAGATGATGATGGATAAGGGCAAAATGATGAAAGAAGGCATGATGGATAAGGACGCCATGATGAAGGAAGGCGAGATGATGATGAAGGAAGGCCAGATGATGATGGATAAAGGCTCCGGAATGAAAGACAAGATGATGATGAAGGCCGGAAAGATGATGATGAAGAATGGTGAGATGATGAAAACCGGTGAAATGGATAAGAAAATGATGAAGAAAGAGGGCCATAAGATGATGAAAGAGGGCAAAATGATGATGGATAAGGGCAAGAAGATGAAGGAAGAGCCAATGAAATAAGATAAGAGGCCCTCAGATAAAGCTTTAAAGCGTCATATTCAGCCTTCAGAAAGTAGAATATCAGATTCGGATTTATTCGAGATTGTCGTGAGACCCGCTCATGCAACGCTATCGAAATGCCATGGGATTTGAAATTCTCCTGATAATCAGAGCCGATGGGACAACCCCTTCCACAACTTGTCCCATCGGCATATTAAGCAACTATTGTTTGTTACAGTGCCGTACTTTTTACGGACGGATTACCCGCAAATGCAATCTTATTGACTCAGCCAACTCTTTGCCTCGGAAAGTTTATCATTGGCAAAAATTCTTACCGGATAGGGGATGATAAACCCGAATATTTTGACTGCTTCCACGATCCAGCCGACATCGGAAACAACTGCAATTTTGTCGAATGCAGTGAGATGTTTAAACCCGACTTTGGCATCATCCCACATTGCCGCCGCTGTAAATTTATCGAAAGCCTGACCTAAGTGGTACAACAAACGAATCTTGGCATGTCTTTTCAGCTTTTCTTCCACCGCCGGAATCAGTATCTTTTCATAGTCATCGGCGGTTACTGTTCCCTTTGCGCTTACTGCAACGATATCGTCTGGCAGGTCCGGAATAAATTCTATCATTTGATCCTCCTATGTAAGGTATTGAGGCAGTCCTGATTATTTTTAGTCTACCGGATAAATCCTATGGTTACAAGTATTATCAATATAGAGCGCTAACATTAGAGATCGAGATGAGGAATCGTAAGCCTAGGAGACATCCTTGTGTCGGAGAAAACCTTCGGCAGCAGCATTTGAAGGCTTGAGGGTTTTGCCATATCCGAGCCAGGTCTTGTCGATTCAAAATCATCTTCTATTTCGGTAGAAAAAGGGCATGAGATGTCTGCCATTTTATTTGCTTCATCTCCTAGGACTCAAAAGGAAACACAATAATAGTGGCTATACATAAGTTTTCTTAAGTGAACTGGTCAACGAAGATTACGACCCGAAGAACGTAAGCCAGTTGTGACATGTTATTTTGGAAATCAACACTGTCGCTGAGAAGGCCGCAGCGTTGGTTTGTCGGTGAAACCATCTCTGCCTGACAAGACAGCTATGGGGCCAGATAACATCTCAGCGGTCAAAAAACCGAGATTGGGATTATGTGTATGAAAGGTAAGTCCTGCAGGAGGAGACTGACCTGCCCATGTGATCTGGAACACTATCTAAAGTTACAGTGATAATATTGCGCTATTACTACAAATAAATATTTGACTATGCAAAAACTCGGGGTATCATTTAATTATTAATAGCGACCCGATATTTATCGGAGAGAACTATACGGACACATGTGCTTGCGAGGATATTACAGTGGATTTAGGCGTCCTTAAAAAAGGTTTCTTCATAGCTATTATTTCCTCGTCTGCGATCTTCTCATGTTCACATAGCCCCTTCATACCGGCAATTAATGCCACGTCGGAGGGAGTAGCGATAAAGGGGTATGATCCGGTTGCATATTTCACAGACGGACGGCCGATCAAGGGGAAGCCTGAATTCAAATACGCATGGAACACTGCGGAGTGGAGGTTTTCCAGCTCCGGTCATCTTGAGATGTTTATGCAAGATCCTGAAAAATATGCGCCCAGATACGGGGGCTACTGTGCCTATGCCGTGGGCCAGGGAAAAACCGCCGATATCGACCCCGACGCATGGACAATTTCTGAAGGAAAGTTATATCTCAATCTGGACATGGATGTGCAGAGATTATGGGGGAAGGACATGCAGATGTATATCCGAAAGGCCGACGAGAACTGGCCGCGAATGCTTAGCAAAAATAAAGGAGGTATCAAATGAAATACTTGACCATATTCTTGGGGGTCCTGCTGACTGGATTCGTTGCAATCAGCATAGTTTTTTACGGCGGAATGGGAAAACAGGCCGGGGCGACAAGCGTAGCGTCGCCGTCGCCGATAAAGGTGTATTCAGCTGAAAAAGGAGGCTACATCATGAGCGAAACAGTTGTTAAAACCGAAGAAGAGTGGAAAAAACTTCTGACGCCGGAACAGTTCCATATCCTGCGGAAAAAAGGGACTGAGCGGGCATTCTCCGGAATATACGACAAGAATTATGAGCACGGCATATACCGTTGTGCGGGCTGCGGCCTCGATCTTTACAGGTCTGAAGACAAATTCGATTCCGGCACCGGCTGGCCGAGTTTCACGATGCCGATCGCTCCTGAGAACATCATCACCAGACCGGACAACAGCTTCTTCACTCATCGCACCGAGGTGGTCTGTCGCCGCTGCAACGGTCATATCGGTCATGTCTTTGACGATGGCCCGAAGCCGACCGGGCTGCGCTACTGCATGAATTCAGCTGCCCTGCAATTCGTGGCGACCAAAAAATAAGCGGGTACCAACAGGGAGGAGACACAATGAAAATGCTCATTATCACGATCATGGGATTGTCGTTGATACTCATCGCAATTACCCCAGTTATTGCTGCAACTAATCTTGAGAAAGCGACTTTTGCAGGTGGATGTTTCTGGTGCATGGAGCACCCGTTCGACGAGATTCCAGGTGTTGTTTCGGTCACCTCTGGCTACACTGGCGGACAGAAAAAGAATCCCACTTATAAAGAAGTCTCGGCCGGAGGAACTGGGCATGCTGAGTCAGTTCAGGTCGTCTATGATCCGTCAAAGGTGACCTACGAGAAGCTCTTGAACGTTTTTTGGCACAACATCGACCCGACTGCCGAAGATCGACAGTTCTGTGATTCAGGGCATCAGTATAGAAGCGCTATTTTCTATCATACTGAAGAACAGCACCCGGTGGCGGTCCAGTCGAAGTCTCTATTGGAGAAGAACAAACCCTTCAAGGGACGGGTTGTGACTGAGATTGTGCAGGCCACCGAGTTTTACCCAGCCGAGGATTATCACCAGCACTATTACAAGAAAAACCCGATCCGTTACAAATTCTACCGGACTAACTGCGGTCGTGACCGTCGGCTTAAGGAGTTGTGGGGTAGCGACGCGGGCCATTGAGAAAGGATAATTAGGCATGCCAAGGGATATTCCGATAGGGAATGGCCGGTTGAAGAGGCCCCACGAAGTTAAACAACTTCCTTTACGCAAACAGTACGCCAAAAGACGTCATATTTCACCGAGGATCGATGATTAGTTGGTGAAGAGTTATTCAACTCGGATCATATAGCTTGTGGTGATTATCTCGCTCCCGTATCCCACCTGCCCAAATATTTGATATAAGCCTGCAGCAGGGAAAATAGCATGAACTTCAATTTTAGGACCGAATTTATCGGGAACTGTCATCTTCATCTGCATGTGATGTTCATGATGCCCCATAGCTGGCATCCCAGGCAGTTCGCCATGAGCGTGAATGAAATGTGTGAGATCCCCCGATATTATCGCAAGATGCATTGGTGCCGAGAGCCAAGGTTCCAGTTTGGTGACAGGTTCTCCATTCTTTGTGAACGTATAACTGAGTGTAACTTCTTTCCCTGAAGTTATGCGCTCAGGAGTGGTCGCAAACGTAACATCAAGACCCCCAAATCTCTTTTTCCTGGAATAATCCTGTTTTGTAGGTCCCATCCTAGGTTCACCAGCAACATCAACCACGAAATGTTTCGAAAGCGGTGAATCATTGACGGCAAAGTCGATTCCGACGATATAACGACCAGCTTTTGGAAAGGTAAATCGTACAGGGTAGAGAGCGGTTTTTTTCATCTCGGGTGTTATCGGTCCGAAATCCTGAGGATGAATGTGGGCAAAGACATCGAAATCCTGACTCGCAATTATGACGTGTATAAGTCTATCATGGTGTATAGTTAGGCCCTCTACAGGTTTCCCTTTGCTATCCTTGAACGAAAACATGATAGCTGTGGGCGTCCCCACTGTAATATGCT
The DNA here is from genome assembly GCA_049799315.1 of Thermodesulfovibrionales bacterium. GTDB lineage: Bacteria > Nitrospirota > Thermodesulfovibrionia > Thermodesulfovibrionales > UBA6898 > PALSA-1316. The sequence goes on from JBARHQ010000020.1 coordinate 81,434, forward strand.
CCGGTTCCGTTTTAATGCCTGCAATAATGTTATTTCCACCTTCGCCCTGTATTTTTTGCATGTCCTTGTGCTGATGACCCTGCATTCCGCTCATCTCTGCAAAAACTTGGGTTGCGCCTAAGATAAGGAGTCCGCCAAAGAACATTGTGCCTGTCATTGCCAAAATCTTTTTTATTTTATTCATTTAAATTATCTCCTTTAACTTCGTGATGCTAATGACCTGCTGTGCGATAGCAAGTGTAGCCAAATGTGGGGTCAAATACGTGATTCAGTCGTCATTCCACAACAGTGCTGTCCGGTTAAAAAACCGCTGAACACTTAAAACTATATGACAGATAAGAATATTTGCAATATTTTTAGTGGTGTCGACTTGAATACACGTCGACGAATGGGCAATCCTTTCGGAACTGAGATTTCCGGAGGTCCCAATGTACACTGGCAAAACCCTATTTGCGCAAATCATGGATTTTCTTCCTTGGAGCACATTTCATCGTATCGTTACTCGCTATGGAGGCGACCATCGTATTCGTACCTTTCGCTGCACGGAGCAGTTTCGGATTCTGGCGTTCGCCCAATTGACCTATCGGGAGAGTCTGCGCGACATAGAGGCGTGCCTGATGGCTCAGACATCGAAGCTCTATCATATGGGTATCAGTGGAGCGATTTCTCGATCGACTCTGGCCGACGCAAACGAATCCCGCGACTGGCGCATCTACGCCGATTTTGCACAGAGACTGATCGCTCAAGCAAGACGGCTCTATGCAGGCGAGGATTTGGGACTCGACCTTTCCAACACGGTTTATGCTCTGGACTCCACGACCATCGATCTTTGTCTTTCGGTGTTTCCATGGGCTCCATTCCGCGATACAAAAGCAGCGGTCAAAGTCCATACTCTCTTGGATCTCAAGGGTGCAATCCCGAGTTTCATCCATATCACCGACGGCAAGTGGCACGACATCAACATGCTCGACCTGCTTGTTCCGGACCCCGGAGCGTTCTACATTATGGATCGAGCATACATGGACTTTGCTCGCCTCTATGCGTTGCACCGGGCAGGAAGTTTTTTCGTGACCCGCACGAAGTCGAACCTCAATGCGAGGCGCGTATACTCTGCGTCCGTCGACCGGTCCTCTGGCATTATCTGCGACCAGAGCATTATGTTGAACGGCTACTACAGTCATTGTCATTACCCCGAACATTTGCGTCGTATTCGCTTCAAAGATACCGAGAGAGACAAAACGCTGATCTTTCTTACCAACAACACGACCCTGCCGGCACTCACTATTGCTGCCCTCTACAAAAGCCGTTGGCAGATCGAACTGTTCTTCAAATGGATCAAACAGCATCTTCGCATCAAACGGTTTTATGGCACATCGGAAAACGCAGTGAAGACCCAAATCTGGATCGCCGTTTCCATGTATGTCCTCATCGCCATCATAAAGAAAAAGCTCAATCTCGATACGTCCCTTTATACATTGTTACAGATTCTCTCGATTACCCTTTTCGAGAAAATGCCTTTACAACAAGCATTTCAGACCACCGGAGAACGCTCAGCTATGCTCGAAAACCAAAACCAGTTGAATTTATTCACTTCTTAACCGGACACTAGTGATTCCACAAGTCTCTTTACTCAAAAATGTTTTTTTAAAGCCATCATATTTCTTCTGTCACAAGCTGGTCTTTGATTGCGATGCAGCCGATCACGCTCTGGGCCGCTGGGCAGAGGTGCAGATATGATGAGAATGCCTCCCGGGCTGCTCCGATCTGTTCTTTCGAGACTTTCAGGTGATAGGTGACTCGTATCGCGGTCATTTTTAGCACTCCATTGACGTTTTCGATATCGCCCTCTCCCTCAGCCCTATACCGGTCTTCTCTAGTAAAGATTTTCTTTCCGGCCAACACTGTGGCCAGTGTACCCATCATTCAGGCGGCAGTGGCAGCAATAATATGGTCGAGCGTTGCTGCATGCTCCTCTTCAGGCTCGACCTTGTAAAACCTCTTGATTCCCCCGTGGACACCATAATAGACAGGCTCGTTGAATCCCTCGATCATCGCCCTTCTGGTCGGGCCTTTCTCTCTAACGATCGTCACGCGTGACGTATGAACAATCTCTCCCATGAACTCCTCCTTTATTCCTGATTATATGGCAAATTACGCCTTTTGCATAGAAGACTCGAAGAGGACATGGATTTTCTCAGAACCATTTCATTCATCTGGAAATCGTGAATCATTAGGCTACACCTGGGGTGAAACTTAGTGGCTGCAAGTGAGATTTGGGACTCGGACCCGTTGGTGTTTCTTGCAGGATGTACATCGCAAAGCAAGCCTAAATTCAGTTGTGAATGTTTGAATCGGAAGTCCTGTGTCAGCTAAAAACCAGCCGGCGAGGGTTAGCCGGAAGCAAAGATCTCAGCCTTGCTTAAGCGCTGGTCACAGAGCCGTGCATACTTTGGTGTGATACTAACCTTTCCGTGCTGTCGCGCGGCATTCATAAATTATAGAGAGAAACAAACACCGACCAATCTCTTGTCGCAAGAGAGTGCGAAAAAGGTGGAACTGTCCCACTCCCCAAAAAGCCCTGCTTCTTACGAAATCTTGCTCTTCAGTTTCTTTGCGTAGTCCGAGGCATACTCAGAGGCATCTTCAGCCATATCCCTGATCTGGGCCCTGGTCTTTCTGCCTGACTGCGGGGCGAGGAGCAGTGCCAGTCCGGCCCCGACGATCCCCCCGATCAGAAAAGATGCCAGAATCTCAACGCTGTGATTGTCGTCTCTGTTTAACATTGCTGTCTCCTTTCAGTCCTTTTCTTCCATCCTAGCATGATCTGTGCCGACGGTCAACCCGAATGCAACACCCGAATCCAGCACCGGGTTGCCTTTTAAATTACAAGGTTAATCTGTTATATTGACCGTATGGAAAAAGGGAAAATGTATGGGAATTCTTGACTGCATAGGGAACACGCCTCTCGTCCGGCTGGATGCGGTGAACCCGTATCCCCAGGTAGCCGTATTCGCGAAGCTCGAGGGCAACAACCCCGGCGGGTCTGTCAAGGACCGCATCGCCTATTACATGATCAAGGATGCTGAAGAGGCAGGGCTTATCAGCCCGGGGGACACAATCCTTGAGGCGACCTCGGGCAATACCGGGATCGGGCTGGCGATGGTCGGAGCCGCCAAGGGGTATCGGGTGAAACTCGTTATGCCCGAATGCGTCAGCATGGAACGAAGAAAGGTCCTGGAGGCGTTTGGCGCCGAGCTCGTCCTGAGTCCCGGCAACGAAGGCACTGACGGCGCTATCAGACTTGCCCACAAGATCATGAGGGAGTCTCCTGACCGGTATTACATGCCAAACCAGTTCGACAACCCGTCGAATATAAAGGCGCACTATGAGACGACCGGCAAAGAGATCATCGAACAGACAAAAGGATCGATAGACTGTTTTGTTGCGGGAATTGGGACGACCGGGACAATTATGGGTGCGGGAAGACGGCTCAAGGAATTCAATCCTGAGATCAGGGTCATCGGGATCGAGCCGCTTCTTGGGCACAAGGTCCAGGGTCTCAAGAATATGAGCGAATCTATAGTGCCGAAGATCTATCGGCCTGAGGCACTCGATGAGAAGATCAATGTGCAGGACGATGACGCCTTTGATATGACGCGTACTCTTGCTCTGAAAGAGGGGCTCTTTGTAGGGATGAGCAGCGGGGCGGCAATGGCCGGGGCCCTGATGGTCGCTGCGAAGATCCGCAAAGGGACGATCGTCGTGATCCTGCCGGACCGTGGCGACCGCTATCTCAGCACGGCACTCTTCAGGTCGGTCTGCGGCAAATGCCCGCCCTGAGATGTTGTGTCTCAGACCAGACGCTGATCCATTAACTCCCGTTTCAGGTACGCATAATAAATAGGCGCCGCAATTACCCCGGCGATCCCGAAAGCAGATTCCATCAACAGCATTGCTATCAATACCTCCCAGGCGCTTGACCGTATCTGCGTGCCGACGATGCGGGCGTTCAGGAAATACTCAAGCTTATGGACCACGATGAGAAAGACGAGCGACGCAGCAGCAGTAGACAGGGAATGGCTCAGACTGACGACGGTGATGACGGTATTCGAGACAAGATTGCCGACCACAGGGAGAAGGCCGGTGGCAAAGGTCACGGCTATCATTGTTTTTCTGAGCGGCAGATGCACGCCCGACAGCGGAAGGACGACCTCAAGATAAACCCAGGCGAAGACGGTGTTCAGCGCTGCTATTCGTACCTGCGCAAAGACAATGGCACGAAATGCCTGTCCCAACCGGGTCGTGCGCTCGGTCAGCGCTTTGGCAAGAGGTCGGGATTCATGTGCAGGAGCTACATCACGCAGGGAGACCATTGCGCCGATCACCATGCCCGCGAGTATATACGCCGCGATGCGACCGGCCTCTTTTCCTATAAGTTCCAGTTCGCCTGCATGCACGCGCAGCCAATGCACAGCCCCTTCTCTGGCTGTATCGGCGTCCGGGGGGAGATAATCCCCAAGCCAGGCGGGAAGGGTTTCTCTCGACCGCTCTATAATCTCCGCCATCTTCTGCAGCAGGCCGGAGATGCCGGTCGTCTCGCTGTTCAGGAAGGCCATGAGGCCCCACATTCCCAATACGAGGAGGAGAGCGATGAGAAATGCGAGCAGAGAGACAACGACAAGCTTTGCGCGTGTATCGCTCAGCCGGGTGATCCGGAGCAGCGGAGCAAGGACATGCACGAGCTCGTAGACAAGGCACCCGGCTATCAGCGCAGGCAGGAGGTGCAGACTGAGGACCGCCAGCAGTGCTGTTCCTGCAATCAGCCATGAGGCGATGGCGACGGTACGCGGGGCTGACGATTTTTCATTCATCAACAGCCTGCCGCTAGTCTTCTTTTTTTGATCCGACGAACCAGTCCTTTTTGTCGGCAAAGAGGACATTAAAGGTCGTGAGAGAGCCGTAGCAGCGGGTGATGTATTGCTGCAGGTCCACCTTCTCGCTGTCAGAAAGATTTTTTGAGGCATTGATATTCGCCTCGAGTACCCTGAGCTGGTTCCTGACCATGACGATCTTGTGAAAGAAAGAGTCGATCGGCACTGATTTGGACTGCAGGTCTGCCTTGGCGGGTTTTATGATCAGTTCTCCTCCGTCCCACTTGTCGGCCATTGCAATGTTTCCGATCAGTCCTTCTTCGCGAAGGATTTCCCTCAGGGCGCTCTTCAGCTCGTCCAGGTCCATAGTGTCTGTATCCGTCCCTTCATTGGTATTGAACGGCGTTTCTGAAAGTTCAAGATCGGCATCTGAAGACGGAAAGGTCCTGACCCCTGCCTTTATGAAATTGACCGTAATCCGTCCTTCGCCTGCATTGACTACCCTGCCGGTCCCGAAGTTCTGGTGATAGACGACCTGTCCGGTATGATAACTTTCCATGCAATCTCCTTATTTGATTTGTATGTGCACGCGTTCTGTATCGTCTGAGGGCAGAAGGCAGGAGATCACCAGGCTGACAAGGCTGATAATCAGTGCTCCGATAAAGGCCGCCTTGAACCCTTCGACATAAAACCCCAGCCTGAACTGCGTAGAGATCCATGACGTGGCGCTCAGCATCATGGCGTTTGTAATAAAAGTGAAGAGGCCGAGGGTCACGACCAGAAACGGCAGGGTAAGCAGTTTGACGACCGGCCTTATAAGGGTGTTGACGATGCCGAAGATCAGGCCGACAAGCAGTACGCCCCACCACTCACCTTTATAGCCTATCCCCGGCACGAGTTTGATCGCCAGCATGATCGCAATGGTGTTGATGAGCCACTTGATAAGATGTCTTTCCATTCGGCTATTTTACCTTAACGTGCTATAATCTTCAAAAATATTGCAGGGAGACGATCATGGGAAAACCTCTTAAAATAGCAATGAATACCGGCGGTGGCGATGCACCGGGCCTTAACGCCGTCATTGAGGCCGTTGTCAGGTCAGCGTATAACCGGCAGTGGGAGGTCTATGGGATCAGGAACGGATATTCGGGGCTGCTCGATACCGACGAGATTATCCACCTGGCGCCGGAGAAGGTGCGGCATATCTCAATCCAGGGAGGGACGATCCTCGGGACGACGAATAAAGGAAACCCTTTTCATATGCCGTTTACGAATATGGCGGGAGAGGTCGAATTCCGCGATGTCTCGGACAAGGTGGTCGAGAATTTCAAACGCCTGCGGTTCGACTGTCTGATCGCCATAGGCGGCGACGGCAGTCTGAAGATAGCCCATGATTTTTCGAAGAAGGGGATACCGGTCATCGGGGTGCCCAAGACGATAGACAATGATCTGGCCGCAACCGAGATCACCTTTGGTTTCGACACAGCGGTCAGTATTGCGACCGAGGCGATTGACCGGCTTCATTCAACCGCAATGTCTCACGAGCGGGTCATGGTGGTCGAGGTGATGGGCAGGACTGCGGGCTGGATCGCGCTGAACAGCGGTCTGTCCGGAGCGGCCGATGTGATCCTTATCCCTGAGATCCCCTTTGATATTGATAAGGTCTGCGACCATATCATGGGTGGAGAGCTCCACGGCCAGCATTATGCCATTGTGGTGGTTGCCGAAGGGGCAGCCCCTCTTGCCGGAAATATTGTCCACAAAGGCGAGGGTGAGGCAGGCCGTCAGGAGGTGATTCTGGGCGGCATCGGCGAGTATGTTGCAAAAGAGATTTCGAAGCGGACGGGGAAGGATACCCGCTCTCTTGTCCTTGGCCATCTCCAGCGCGGCGGCTCCCCGACGACCTTTGACCGGCGACTTGCGTTGCGGTTTGGGGCCTCTGCAGTACGGATGATTGAGGCCAGGAGATTCGGCGTGATGGTTGCGCTTGTTTCTCCGGACGTCAAGGCGATCCCGCTCGAAAAAGTGATCGGCCAGGTGAAGAACGTCCCGCTCCACGGCGATACGATCCAGACCGCCAGGGATATCGGGATTTCGTTTGGCGACTGAACGTATTGCAAGCAGCATTAATGTACGCTAACATATAATTATCTGATATCCCTGGGAGGCAAATGTTGACCAATAAACCCGGCAGTAGAAAAGAGGCCTCGGGTTTCGATCGGGAAGCTATGTACCGGGCTGTCATAGAGACGTCGGCAGATGGTTTCCATCTATTGGATGCGGAAGGGTGCATTCTCGAGGTGAACGATGCCTATGTAAAGCGCTCAGGGTACTCCCGCGATGAACTACTGGCTATGCGCATCACGGATCTCGAAGCAAAGGAATGCCCCGACGAAACGGCCTCGCGTATCATGAAAGTTATTCGCAATGGCAGCGATATCTTCGAGTCGCTCCATCGGGCCAAGGACGGGACCGTCTGGCAGGTCGAAGTGAACGTTTCGTACTGGAATATCGGGAGTGGTCGGTTCTGCTGCTTCATCCGCGACATCACCGGGCGCAAGCAGGCGGAGGAGGCACTGCTTGATTCCGAGGAGAAGTTCCGGGCCATCTATAACAATATCGGTATCGGTGTAGCGCTGATCGGGAAGGATATGCAAATCCTGTCGATCAACCGGCAGATGCAGAAGTGGTTTCCGCATATCGACAGCAATCAGCATCACCTTTGTTACCAGAGCTTCAACACACCGCCGCGAACCTCGGTCTGCGACTACTGCCCAACTGTGCTGACCCTGAAGGACGGGCAGATTCATAGTGCCGTGACTGACACACCAACCGGTGATAGCGTGCGGCACTATAAGGTAACAGCAAGCCCATTGCTGGCGGCGAACGGGTCTGTTGTGGCCGCCATCGAGATGGTTGAGGATATCACCGACCGCAGGATTGCGGAGAAAGAGCTCAGGGAAAAAGAGAGCAGGTATCGGCTCCTTTTTGAAGCGGCGAATGACGGTATCTTTATCATGGACGCCACCGGCTTCAAGGACTGCAACCAGCGGGGGGCTGAGATGTACAGGCTCCCCAGGGCGGAGATCATCGGCCGTTTGCCGGCTGACCTCGCTCCGGAACGGCAGCCTGACGGACGACTGTCGTCCGAAGTGGTTGGGGAAAAGATCCAGGCAGCACTCGGCGGTGTCCCTCAACTGTTTGAGTGGCAGCCGTTGCGTGCTGACGGGATTCCCTTTGACGTAGAGATTACTCTAAGCCGCCTGGAATTCGGCGGGGCAGTGAGCCTGCAGGCAATCGTCCGCGATATCACCGAGCGCAAGCGGGCGGAAGAACGTTTGAAAAAGATCAACGGTGCAATTCTGAATTTAACTGAACATGATCACCGTGGGAACCTGAGCACTCTGACGACGCTCTGCGGGGAACTGCTCAGGGCAGATTGCGTCCTGTATAACAGGCTGGACGGAAACCTCCTCTGCGTTATGGGGCAGTGGGCCGGACCAGTTGATCTTAAGAAAGAGGATGCGCCCCGGGGCCATATCTGTTTTGATGTCATCAGTCGCGACAGCGATCAGCCCCTGGTCGTCAGGAACCTGCAGGATACGGCATACGCGAATACGGATCCGAATGTCGCAGCTTACGGTCTGCAGACATATATCGGCTGTCGGGTGCGATACGGTGGAAACGCCCGCGGCTCGCTTTGCGCAGTCTTCACCCGTGATTATGAGCCCAGCAGTAACGATCTTGATGTGATCGGCATAATAGCAGCTGCCATTGCCCAGGAAGAGGAACGCCATGCGGCCGAGGAAAAGCTCCGGAGGAGCGAGGAGCTCGTCCGGAACATTCTGGACACCGTGGATGAAGGCTTTATTGTTGTCGACCCGCACTACCGCATTCTGACAGCCAACAGGGCATACTGCAACCTGGTGAACTGCTGCGATGAGAAGATCATCGGCAGCCACTGCTATGAGATGTCCCACAAGATCAACCGGCCCTGTTATGACGAGGGTGAGGACTGTGCTGTCAGGAAGGTCTTTGAGACCGGGAAGGCCCACGCAGCCCTGCACTGCCATAAGGATGCAAATAACAATATCCTTTATGTCGAGACAAAGGCCTACCCGGTCAAAGATGCCTCCGGAGTCGTCACCTCCGTTATCGAAACAATCAATAATATCACCGAAAGGTACCTCCTCGAAGAAGAAAGACTGAAGACCCAGAAGCTCGAATCCATAGGAACCCTGGCAGGCGGGATTGCCCACGACTTCAACAACCTGCTGCAGGGAGTATTCGGGTACATCTCCATGGCCAAGATGACCCTCGGCCAGAGGGAAAAATCGTTCGCCATGCTCGAGCAGGCTGAAGAGGCCCTCCATATGTCGGTGAACCTCACCACACAACTGCTGACCTTCGCCAAGGGCGGCAAGCCGGTGAAGAAAGTGATCAGGCTCGAACCGGCAGTTGAAAATGCGGTGAAGTTCGCCCTGAGCGGTTCCCACACAAACTATCGGCTGGACATTGCACCTGACCTTTGGCAGATCGAGGCAGACACAGGACAGCTTGCCCAGGTTATCCAGAACATTGTTCTCAATGCAAGTGAGGCGATGGCCGGAAGAGGAACAGTACATATCTCAGCTGAGAATATGGTTGTCGTTTCAAAGGCCGGCCCGAGACTGCCGGAAGGGGGACGGTTTGTACGCATAGATATTCAGGATACCGGCACAGGCATACCGGAGCAGAACCTTGCAAAGATCTTCGATCCCTACTTTACCACCAAGCAGAAGGGCAGCGGCCTTGGCCTGGCAACATCGTATTCGATCATAAGGAACCACGGCGGTGTGATAGAAGTAACATCAGGACTGAATAAGGGCACGACATTCACCATATACCTGCCTGGAGCAATAAGTGCAGAGCGGGAAGCCGGGACCACCGCAGCAGCCACGTTCGGAGCAAAGCAAGGCAGGATACTCCTGATGGACGATGAGGACGTGGTCAGGAGAGTTGCGACCGAGATGATCGCAGCCCTTGGCCATGATGTGGAAGTTGCAGAGAATGGAGGAAAAGCTATAGCGTTGTTCCGGCAGGCCAAAGAATCCGGGAAACCGTATGACCTGGTGATCCTTGATCTGACGATCAAGGGCGGAATGGGCGGCGAAGAGGCAATTCAGAAGATCCTTGAGATAGATCCAAATGCAAAGGCAGTGGTATCAAGCGGATATGCGGATAATCCTGTCGTAGCACATTACCGGGACTATGGCTTTTCCGCATTCCTCAATAAGCCGTATAAGCTCGCAGATCTGAAAGAGTGCCTGAATAGTTCTCTGCAGTAAGTATGCTACCCTACAGCGGCTCCCAGTATTTTGCGGGCATGTCTTTGGCGAGCTTGAGTGCGCCGTCTGAGCCTGCAAAGAGCGGGTCGTCGACGGAGGTCACGTTGCACTGCCCATATTCCTTCAATGCGTCCTGAAGGTATTCGCGTATCCCTCTGATCAGGCTGCCGCCTCCGGCAAGCACGATATTGTTCTTGATCTTTATCTGGAACTCCGGGTCGAAGCGGGCGATCATCTCGATCGTCGTCTCGGTCAGCGCCGGCATGATGCTTTCGCAGGCCCGCTTGATCTCGTTCTTGATGTCGTGCGGCACCAGCTTGCCGTCCACCGGGATTTCGACGCGGATATCCTCCGGCATGTCTTTCACAAAACTGTACTGCTCCTTGAACTGGCGGACCATGTTCTTGTTGAAACGGGCGTTCGGATACTTCTCCACGAGATAGCTGAACAGTTGGTCATCGACATAATCGCCGGCGGTCAGGATCGTCTTCTGGTCATCTTCTGTCGGGATTGTCCCGTGCATGATGCAAAAGTCGGCCGTGCCCGCGCCGATGTCTATGACCAGGGAGTTGTTTAACAGATTAAGCCCGTAGGCCACGGCAAACGGCTCGGTGACGACCATCAGGGAATCGACGGCCTCGGAGACCGCCCGCCTGATCGCCAGTTTGTTCACCTTCAGAGTGTCGGCCGGCACGCCGATGACAGCATGGATCTTCTGGCCTTCGGACGGTTTTGCGAGGTCGATAAGGTGCTTGATGATGTCCTTGACCGCTTCTTCATTGCGGCTGATTCCTTCCTTGATAACGCCGTGCTCAAGAGGCCTGCAGAGATCAAGAGAGAGGCGGTTCGCGAGGGCCTCGGCCCCGAAGAGGACCGGTTTTCCGACCACCTGCATGGCGATGAAGTCCTTGGGCCAGCCTACATAGCTTTCAGTCCATTCCCGTGTGCTGTTGCTGGCCGAAATCGAACTCCGGGAAGTCCCCAGATCGATTCCGACGAAGAGTATGTTGTCATCTGTCTGTCTGTCGTTTTGCTTCATAGGTCACGTCTCCTTTATTAAGATAATCTAGAATGCCGAGTTCAAGGTAACGGGCGATATGTTCCCGGTGCTGTTCCGTGTTAAGCTGGACCTCCTCGTCGCTGTTGCTCAGGCAGGAAACCTCTGCAAGGACAGCAGGTACGTCTACACCGAGCAGGACAACGAACGGAGCCCGCTTGACGCCGAAATCATAGACACTGCCGTTTTCTTTCCTGATGTTCATGAAAAGCTTCTTCTGGATCGAGGCAGCGAACTCCTTTGACTCCTGCAGTTTCATCGTCTCGCCGATCTTTCCGATGATGTCCTTGAAATCGCTGATGCTGTAACTGGAATCTTCATTCTCTTTCTCTGCCAGTTTCAGGACCTTCGGGTCGGAAGACGGTCCGAAATAGTAGGTCTCGATCATATTGATCGGCCGGGATGGCAGATAATTAAGGTGGACAGAGATGAAGAGGTCCGCGCGGCTGAGTCTGGCCATTTCAACCCGGCGGTTCAGCGGGACCGTAACGTCCTGGTCCCGTGTCATCAATATATTGAAGTTCCCGCTCTTCCTGAGACGGTCACGCAGTCTTTTCGCAATATCCAGGGCGATGTCCTTTTCCCTGGTCCCGTTCTGGCCTTTGGTGCCGGTGTCGTTGCCGCCGTGTCCGGGGTCGATCATAATGGTCTTGACGCCGAGTCCGAAGATGCGGCTGATCGGCATGCCCGGCGTGCTGATAAATGCCTTGTAGTTGGAGGGGCCTTCGCCTTCCCCGGCCTGCATCGCAAGGACAGGTTTCGGCCGCGATCCGGCCTCAGGCTGTCTCTCGGGAAGGAAAGGGGCAGAGACGAAACTGCTCTGCAGGATAACGACCAGAAACGACAGGACAACTGGCAACAGGAGTCTCTTCGGAAGATAGTAGCGGTGCTTATAGATCGCCGCCGGCCCTTTGCCGATGATCTTCAGGTTGTCCTCATAAACACCGCGCAGCATGTTCTGTCTGATCCGGTGTTCTTTTTTCGTGGGAAAACGAGGTGTCATAGTGCTTAAGACAATGTAACAGTTTACAGGGAAAAATTCAAACACCACGGTTCGTTCGGGAAAATAGTAACGCTGGATTTCGGCATCTTGTTTCAAAAGCCGCAGCCGCTTAAAATAAACTGTGAGATCACTTGATGAAAGAATACGGCATGCACGGACCGGAGGACCTGAGGACCTTTGGCGGCTTGTCAAAGACCCGCATCCTGAGGTGCTGATGAGTGTACTCTTTAACCCGGATTTTACCGAGGACATGGCCGTTTTTATAGCGAAAAGCAGAGATGTCCCGGCCGAGGCCATCACCATGCTCGCAGCCGACAGGCGGTTCAGCGGCAGCTATAAGCTCAAGGTGCTGATATGCAGGAACCCGAGGACTCCCCAACGGGTGGTCTTTTCGCTGCTGAAGTTTATCCGTATCTTTGACCTGTCCGATATTGCAAAGGACCTGCATGTGCAGATAAACATCCGGCAGAAGATCGAAGCGATGATTACCGAAAGGATCAGGTCCATGCCGGCCGGCGTGCAGAAGGCGCTTGCCCGGCGGGCGAATGCGGCGATTCTGATGGCGATCATGGAGTGCAGCGATGAGTCGGTTATCAAAGTCTGCCTGGACAGTCCGTTGCTGACAGAGGGCCATGTATGCGGCATCATAAACAGGCCTGCGGTAACTTCTTCTGTTATCCGGCTGATCTCTGCGGACAGGAGGTGGCCGCTGCGTTATTACGTGCGGTATGCGCTGATCAGGAATATGCACACGCCCCTGGTGCATGTTGTGAAGTTCATTGCCGGGATGAAGACGGTTGATCTCAGGGACTTGCATGCCGACCCGAAACTTCCGCTGGCCACCCGGCCGTTTATCTACCGGGAGCTGCAGAAGAGGGCTGAAACAGTCGGTTTGGATACCGATGAGGTCTATCACCTTCCGGAAGATGACGAAGACTTTCTGCCGGCGGGTCAGGGAGATGATGTATAATTATTACTGTCTCAAAATAATGTGAACATTTACTAAGGAGTTCTATAGAAAAGAAGCCTTCCCCTCTCCTCTGTCCTCTCCCTCAAGGGGCGAGGATGGCTCAAAGCGTTTCCCTCCCTTGAGGGGAGGGGAAATATTTAGATACCTCGCAGCTTGCTGCGGGGTGCTTCATTAGTACTAGAAGATGATCTACCGCAAAGACACTGGAGTGTAAAGGAGCATATCATGCTGATCGTCCTGCATCACGCTGCAACGGAGAAGGATATTGAGAAGATCAATAAGAGCATTATAAAACTTGGTCTTAAGAC
>JBARHQ010000021.1:0-53472 GCA_049799315.1 Thermodesulfovibrionales bacterium
GAATCCATGGTTGCTATGGCTGTGAAACTGTGACCATTATTCGCAAAGTCTACACCAAATTGGTTCCGTGTCCCTCCTCCGTTAGGGTCTATGTGGCAGAGGACGCAGTGGCTTATGGACCCCGCGCTGGGATAAACCGCATTGAATCCGGTAGTAGCTGTGGTCAGATAGGTTCCATATGCATGTGCCGAGCCGTACCCGGCCAGGACCATGACTGCACCAAAGAATAAAGCGATAAGTCTTTTCATTATTTCCTCCTTTTTGATAGTTAGGGATCTCGTATCTGCTGACGAAGAACCCCTTGATATAGGTTAAATACAATAATTAATTATTATTAACAATAGATACAGTATTTTATGTATTTATTCTAAACACTCAATATCGTCTTAGTCCAGTTAAGTTTGTTTCATTATTGAATGGCGAAGAGGGAGAGGAATGTGATGGCTGATATTACTGGTGTGTCAGTTTAAGACAAGCCGAGTCAGTTCTGTTTTGTGGCATGTGGCAGCGAAGTCAGCATGAATTACCTAAGGGGAAGAGACTGTTTATGGTCCCTTCCCCTGCCAACTGATACCTAATGTGCGATTATTGCTTAAAATGCGTAGACAAATTTTAACCAGAATTTATCGCCGTCAGGCCTGTTTTTTACGCTTGTTTCTGCCTGGTACTTGAGCAGGAAGCTCATATTCTTATGGTCGTATTTAATTTGTGGCCCTATTCCAATAGCCTGTCCCTTGTTCCCGTCGCCGACCTTTCCGCCGGACTGTTTATCATTGGTCATCTGCTTATAATAGTAACCGCCGAGTCCTATGCTGAGGTTATCGAATTTCTTGGCGACGCTGTAATCGACATGGAATTCCTGTCCCGAGGTGTAGTTGGTGTCGTCATTTTTCGTATTGAAGTCATACATGAATTTAGCGGAGACATCAAAGCCGCTGTCGCTCACATAGGTGAAAGCAGCCACCGGCTCAAAGGTCCAGTAGTTCCGGCCTATATTCGCGAGGTCGTGCGAGTCATAGGCACCAGTCGGGAAATAGATGTCGAGCCCGGTTACGGCATGCCAGTTTTTTGCGTGCCATGACAGAATGAAAGGATCGATTATTATATCGCCGATCCCGGTCTTTGACTGGCTGTGCCCTGCCGCGGAGACATCGAGGTTTACCACCGGGATAAAAGCGTGGACGCCCCAGAACCCTCCCAGTACCTGCTGTTTTGTGACATAGATAAATCTGAAAACATTTGCCGTGGCCTTAAGGTCAAAATCAGGCACAGCACCGCCATTGCCGCTGCTATCCCTGAACGTGTCAGCCCTGTAATAGTTGAGATAATTGATGAAATAAAAACCGGGCGGCGGGACAGCTCCTGACATGAAATCCTCAGCTCCGTTTGGATAGGCCCCCCCACCCATTTCCGTTGCCCGAACAGGGGCCGCTGCAATACCAAACAGCGCAGCTGCGGCCAGAACCAATAAAAGCATCAAAAATTGCCTGAATAATCTCTCGGCCGATAATCCATTCAATACACAATTCATTTCTTTCTCCTCATATCGATATTTTGTGCTGACAGCCCCACCATTATACTAGAAAAGTCCCTCACGCGTCATCTCTCCCGCATCAGCTCAATATAAGTGTTTGACTCACTACAAGCGATCTCTTATACTCATATATAATGCGGATTGCGGTTATTGATGGACAGGGTGGCGGGATAGGTGCTCTCATCGTCAGGAGGATCAGGGAGGAATTCCCTCCGGATGTCACGGAGATTATTGCACTTGGAACGAACGCTGCAGCAACGTCGTCGATGATGAAATCGCGGGCCAATAAAGGTGCTACCGGCGAAAATGCCATTGTCTGGAACTCTTCGAGGGTTGATATGATCGTCGGACCCCTCAGTATTGTTCTTCCTGATGCCATGCTTGGGGAGGTGACTGCGAAGATGGCCGCGGCGATTGTATCGTCCGTCGCAAAGAAAATCCTCCTTCCCCTGAACCAGGAGGGTATAGAAGTCGTAAGTGTCAGCAAAGAGCCGTTACCACATCTGGTGGAATCTATGATATCCAGGATAAGGGAGGTTGGACATGTGTGAGGCAAATGCCTATGTGTTTAAGGACGGGACAGAGGAACTCTATCTCGAGAACGTTGATATCATGAAGCCTGAACCGGGGAAGATCTACCTGAAAAATCTCTTTGGCGAGCAGAAGGTCTTCGAAGGCGAGATACGCGAGATCTCGCTGCTGAGACATAGGATTATACTCGAAAAAAGATAAGGACAACCCGCGTTTCACGACACCGGTGCTGTGTAACACAATATTGCGGCCGGCTAGTTCAGACCGGCCAGTGATTCCAGTAAGTGGTTTCTTATAGCTGCAATAACGTCAGGGGCGTTGAGGGGAATTCCCTCAAGTTCTGCCCTGATCAGTCTTGTATCAAACAGGAATTCTTTACCGTTCAGGCTGCATGAAATAATGAAATCGATATCAGGATTGCCGGCAATCAGGACTGAGAACGTATCCGCCAGGTTGCCCAGAGGTTTTCGGTCAACATGACTGTTCTGGAAATGAGCAGATATCCGCGTACCCTTACCTTCGGTGGAGATTATCGACATGTCGCCGCCTGCTTCCCTTGCGGACTGAAGAAGCAGTGACAGCCCGAACCCTATCTTCCGCGTGGTTCGTGTTGTATAAAAAGGATCCAGAACCTGCCCTATCATCGCCGCAGGGATCCCCTTTCCATTATCTTCGATGTCGAGAGTGAGCAGGTCATTTCCTTTGTCTTCAACGAGAGTAATGGTGATTGCGGTCGCACCTGCAGCAACAGAATTTTCAGCTACATCGAGAAGATGAAGAGAAATATCTTCCATAAGAATTCAGAAATATATTCTCCTCCCGTCAATGCCCCGCAGCGCCAGGCATAATTCTTCAAAGGTCGCATGGTTAATAATAAACCGGGTAGTCCCTTTGCCGATTTCGTCTACCTGGTGCGCATCAGATGAGGAAATCCACGGGATATGCCGGTATGCATCATACAGTATCAGTGCCCGGTCGAAGGGTGTCCGGCAGGAAATTTCCAGAGCGTCAAACTGTATCTCCGGGCTGATGAATCCAAGCTGCCCTAAAATCCCAAAAGCATCCCTGTCGATGTGGCTCGCCACCGCGATGCCGTTCAGACTATGTATCAGTTCGACTATCCTGTCTATGGAGAGGCCTGTCGCCCCTATCAGGAGCCGTTCGTTAAAACCCAGGACCTCGTCCTCAGCATTAACAACCACCTGCATGCCAAAGGTTTTTTCATCGTTTACGCCGTGCTGAAGATGCTCATAGACGATCGACTGCATCTTGAGTGCATTTTCAATATCGCCGAAAAGACTGAGAACATGGACCTCTTCCATCGAACTGATTTCCATGCCTGCAACGACGTATATCCCCTTTTTTTTCGCCACATCTCTGGTCACAGCGACATTCTCTATGGAATTGTGGTCGCATATTGCCATGATATTTATCCCAAGAGACGAAGCTTTGTCTACGATTCCCCTTGGGGTCATTGAAAGTTCGGCGCAGGGCGACAGGCAGGTGTGCAGATGAAGGTCCGCAATAAATTCTACCGGCATCTGAGGCCAAGGTTATAGAGCTGGCCGACAATCTCAAAGGCAGGAAGAGGGGTTGTCATAATCACGACATTTTCCTCTGAGGCCCTCTGCAGGGTTTCTGGCTGCGGCCTGCGGTTGTTTACCAAAATAATTCCCGAAAGATCCTTCAAAGAGGCAGCGGCAACGATATTGAGGTGGACCTGAAAGGTTATCCAGACGAACCCTTCTTTAGCATTACCGATTACATCAGAGATGAGGTCACTTACGTATCCGCCGGTCACTTCCCTGTTCAGGCCGGTTATCGGAGTCATTACTTCAAGAGAAAGGCTGTCGGCAAGTTCCTGCAATTTCATAACTCTCCCCCTCAGGCAGTCTTATTTAAGTAAATGACAAATTCGAGTGTTGTCCCCTCTCCGACTGTTGAATTGACCGTCAGGGTGTCTGTATTTTTCTTAATGTTGGGAAGTCCCATGCCAGACCCAAACCCCATATCTCTTATATAATCAGGAGCCGTTGAATAACCTTCTGTCATGGCAAGCTCCATGTTTGGAATGCCCGGTCCCATGTCCTGCATAACAACCCTGATCATCTCCTCGGTTACATAATAGTGCATTATGCCCGCCACGGCATAGACGATAACGTTCATTTCTGCCTCAAAAGCGGCGATGGACGCCCGCCGGATGATGGGCGACGGAACCTCCATGTCTTCCAGAACCCTCTTAAGGCCTCCTGACGCAGTTCCGGCCTTAACAAAATCCTTGCCGTTTAGGAAAAAGGTCCCTTCAGTGGTCTTATTCATTACCCGTCAGATTCAGACCTGCTTCTGAGACCATTCTCATAAAGCCTGCCGCACGAGTCAAACATCGAAAAGCCGGTTACGAGCATGGGGATTTTTTTGCTTGCTGCAAGGGCTATTGTTTCTGTTGCAGGTCTCTTTCCCTGGCAGAATACTATGGCCTTAATGTCCGCAACATCGGCTGTGCGAATTACCTGCGTGTTGGTCAGGTGAGTTATCAATAACGAATTGGTAATGGAAAAGGAGAGTACGTCGCTCATCAGGTCGGCGCAGTAGGCCCGATCAACGGGCATATCGCCGTCGCAGTTTTTGGAGAGCATTTCTGCCTCAAGTATTTTCTGGATATCGTGTAATGTCATCATATTTACTGAGCATAATCCGGCAAGCTGGCACCCAGACGGCGGCCTGGGTGCTGACTACCCTTTTGCCGGTTCTATCTTCACCGCATCAGTCCCTGCCGTGCCGTTCGAGGCTGGATAGGTCAGCGCGTTTACCTTCCCATGGGGGAAGTGTAAGGGTACGAATACCCTGCCGTCCGGTATCGTATCTGATATCTTTGCCTTGAGGAAGACGTTCCCCCTCCGTGAAGATACCTTCACATAACTGTTGTCTGTAACCCCCAGTTTCCCGGCCTCCTGTTCACCAATCTCAAGAAAGGTCTCAGAGACGACAAGGTCAAGACACTTGGACCTTGTCGTCATGCTGCCGGAGTGCTGGAGGACATCTCTGGTCAATAGCGCAAGAGGATATTCCACATCAGGCTCTTCGCCCGGCGTGTATGCAACAGGTTGGAAGACCCGTGTGTCCGGAATATTCTCATCCCTGATCGCTGCATTGATTTCAGCGGTAACGTCCGCTACACTTCTGACCGCAATTTCCTTCCCCATGGCAAGGGAAAGGTTCCGGAGGATCTGCCAATCGGGGAGTGCCTGGCCGGGCGCATCGATAATCTTCCTGGCTATCTGCGTGACCCCTTCAGCGTTGGTGAACGTTCCGTCCTTTTCAGCCCAGGCTGCGGCCGGCAGGACGACATGGGCGAGCTTTGCTGTTTCTGTCATTGCTATGTCCTGGACAACCAGGAGGTCAAGACTCTTCAGGTTGCTGCTGATCTTGGCATTATACGGGAATGAAGAGACCGGATCTTCGCCCATAATATAGAGTGCCCTGACCGCATCAGTGTCATAGAGCATCTCAACGAGGCCTTTGCCGTCAGGCGCATCAGCATCCGGTCTCAGCCCGACAGAGTAGAGTCCATAGGTATTCGCATATTCAGCAGGTATCTGGAGCGCCTCAATATCCTCACCGAGGAGAATTACAAGATTTGCTGCAGCAACGACCAGGTCGGTCCCCTTGCTGTTTTCGGTAAAGCTTATGGTGCATGAGAGCATCCTGTTTTTTGCGCCCGCGATTGCGACTGCGGTCTCAATCAGTTCCAGCTCAGGAATACCGGTTATCTGGGTGACCTTGTCGGATGTATAGCTGCCGAGACTCTTTTCGAAATCGGCAAACCCGGCCATCTTCGAGACGATCTCCCGATTGAAGAGTCCCTTGTCGAGGATGATTCTGCAGATACCGTTCAGCAGTGCAACCGATGTGCCCGGCTGCATTCTGAGATACTCGGAACTGTGGCGTGTCAGTTTCGTTCCCCGCGAATCGGCAACGATAAGCTTTGCTCCTTCCCTCTTTGCCCGGAGTATATTCAATCCGAAGACCGGATGGGTAATGCTTATGTCTGACTCGATAATAAAAATCAGATCTTTCCCCAAAGGAGCATTCATCTGAATGGGATGATGTGCTGTGCCAAAGGCCTTCCTGAGTGCTTTCTGCACCTTTGCATATCCGAACGCAGCCGATGAATCCATGTTGTTGGATCCGACGACCTGCTGCATGAACTTCCTCAGCATGTGGTTGTCTTCATTTGTGCACCGGTGTGAACCGATTGCGCCGACAGAATTCCTGCCCTGGGAGTCAATAATTGATTTCAGTTTGTCGCTGATATAAGAAAGTGCCTCGTCCCAGGACACCGGGGTCAGTGCCTCGTCCTTCCGGATCATCGGGCTCTTCAGCCGGGTTTCACCGTAGATATAGTCAAACCCGAAGCGGCCCCGTCCGCAGAGGTTCCCATCGTTCCTCCCGGTATCTTCCTTGCCCCTCGCCCTGAGTATCTTGCCTTCCCGCAACCCGAGGGTCAGGGTGCAGCCACAGCCGCAGAAGGGGCAGGTCGTATCTTTCTCTTCAAGGTACCAGGCGCGGGCCTGGAACTTAAACGGTTTGCTCAGCAGTGCCCCTGTTGGGCAAATATCGATGCACTGACCGCAATAGTCACATTCAAGGATCTCGCCAAAGGCAGGCTGCACTACGGTTGAGAACCCCCGGTTAATAAGGCCGAGGGCGCCCCTCCCCTGGTGTTCAGAGCATATTCTCACACACTTCCCGCAGAGGATGCAGCGGTTTGCCGTCAGTTCAACGAGAGGGCCCCGGACATCCGGCGGCATCCCTTTGCGGTGGCGTATAAATCTTCCTTCAGGCTTGCCGAATTCGAACGCCAGGTCCTGAAGGTCGCATTCGCCTGCCTTGTCACAGACCGGGCAGTCAAGGGGATGATGAATCAGCAGGAGTTCGAGAACCGTCTGCCGGGCCTTCTTCAGTTTTGGTGTCTCCGTCTTTACAACCATATTGGGGGCAACCGGTGTCGAGCAGGATGCGAAGAGACGAGGCTGGCCTTCAACCTCAACGACGCAGAGTCTGCAACCACCGTAAGGTCTGAGTCGCTTGTCAAAACACAGGTTCGGTATCTTTATCCCATTCTGCTGGGCAGCCTTCAGAATTGTCGTCCCCTCTTCAACGGATATTTTCTTTTCATTAATTGTCAGTTCAACTATCATTTATGCATCTCCCTTCTTCTCACCTGTTGTTGCCTCTGCAGCACCGACACCCAGGAGTTCATAGGGATCGCCCTCAAAGCCCGCAGGAAGAATCTTTACCGAGTTGAACTTGCAGGTGTCATAACAGGTTCTGCAGTTGACACAAAGTTCCTGAATGATCTTGTGGGGGACCTTCTTTTCCCCGACGATGGCCTTGGAGGGGCAGGCCCTCAGGCAGGCCCCGCAGGCCTTGCACATCTTTTCGTCTATCCAGAACGTGGTCAGGTCACGGCAAACGCCGGCTTTGCACCACTTATGCAGGATATGAGATTCATATTCGTCGCGAAAGTATTTTAACGTTGTAAGGATAGGGTTGGGGGCTGTCTGCCCGAGACCGCAGAGGGATGATGCCAGAATATCCCGCGCAAGATCTTCAAGCGTCGCCATATCGCTTTCTTTCCCCTTGCCTTCGGTAATATCCGTGAGAATATCCAGAAGGATCTTGGTGCCTACGCGGCAGGGAACGCACTTCCCGCAAGACTCATCAGCGGTAAATTCAAGGAAGAACTTTGCCGTCCCAACCATGCAGGTATTATCGTCCATGACAACCATGCCGCCCGAACCCACAATGGCCCCGGTTGCCTGGATATCCTCATAGGTCACCGGAATATCCAGAAGACTTTCAGGGATACAGCCTCCTGAAGGGCCCCCGAGCTGTACTGCCTTGAATTTTCTGCCCTTCTTCGGTCCTCCACCTATGTCATAGATGATAGTCCTGAGCGGAATGCCCATCGGGACCTCAACCAGGCCGACATTGCTGATAGCGCCTGTCAGGGCAAAAACCTTGGTGCCTGCGCTCTTTTCAGTCCCAAGGCTTCGGTACCACTCAGAACCATTCAGGATGATCGGTGCTATCTGGGCCAGGGTCTCGACGTTATTGAGCACGGACGGTTTGTCCCATAAACCTTTAATCGCAGGGAAGGGCGGCCGGGGTCTGGGCATGCCCCGTTTGCCTTCAATGGAACGCATAAGGGCTGTTTCCTCGCCGCAGACAAACGCTCCGGCGCCGAGATATATCTCAAGCTCAAAATCAAAGCCGGTGTCAAGAATGTTCTTACCAAGAAGACCGGCCTCGGTCGCCTGGTCTATAGCCAGCTGGAGTCGCTGCACGGCGAGCGGATATTCCGCCCTGACATATATAAAACCATGATGGGCACCGATTGCCTTGGCGCCAATGACCATTCCTTCGATGACTGAATGGGGATCGGCCTCCATGACCGAGCGGTCCATGAAGGCACCGGGGTCTCCCTCATCACCATTGCAGAGCATGAATTTTATGTCGGATTTGACCTTGGAGGCAAACTCCCATTTCATGCCTGTGGGGAACCCTGCGCCGCCTCTGCCGCGGACCCCAGAGTCCTTGACCACCTTGATAATATCCTCGGGGGTCATTTGGGTAAGGGCCTTTGCCGCTGCCAGATAACCGTCTCTGGCAATGTATTCCTCTATCTTCTCGGGGTCAATCAGCCCTTTATTTCTCAGAACCCTCAAGACCTGATGCTTAAAAAAAGGAATGTCTTTCATTAAGGGAATGGCAGTCTTTTTCTCAGGCTCCTTGAACATCAATTTCTGATAGGGCCTGCCTTTCAGAAAATGCTCTTCGACCAGGGTGGGGATATCCTCAACGGTCAACTTCTGATAAAAGATCTCATCCGGATAGACCGCCATGACAGGCCCCTCGGCACAATATCCGTTGCATCCGGTCAATACTATCTTGAGCTCCTGTTCAAGCCCTCTCTTTTTTATCTCATCACGGAGTGCCGCCTGAACCTTCGAGCTGCCGCTGGCAACACAGCCAGTCCCCGCGCAGAGCATTAAATTTGCCCGAAACTTTTCCATCCTATTTCCTCCTAATAACCAGGGTTGCGTTGCAGAAGGCAAGCTGCAAGGCGTGAGCCCTGCCACACATCCATTGCCGCATGACCCCTAATAAATTTCTTCATAATTTTTCCTGTTCTCCGCTCCTGGTAGTTCGAGGCCTGACCCTTGTCTTTAGTAGGTCGTTTCACTGCCGACTACCAATGCGTATTTTTCTACAGGGGTCCCCCCCACGATATGTTCTTTGAATATGACCCTTATCTTGTCATCACTCAGGTCGCAGTATTTCACCGGAGGTTGGTTCATTATCTCGACGGTGGCAAGGGGTTCACGGGCGCAAAGCCCGGCGCAGCCTGATGTTGTTATAATAACATCGGTCAGGTTTGCCTTGGTGATCTCATCCATCAATGCTGTCATGACATTTCGTGCGCCCGCGGCAATTCCACAGGTGCCCATATGCACAGTAACCTTTGCCCGGTATCCGCCTTCCCTCAGAGTGAAATCAGCCTTGTGTTTTTCTTTTATTTTTTTTAAGTCCTCAATCGTCAGTCTCGCCATGTTACATCTCCTTTCCCGAAAGGTCTGCTTCTGATTCACCGGCTGCCGCTGCGATGGCGGCCGGTTCATATCGACCGATAATCTCGATGGCTTTCTTCGCTGACATGGCCCCGAATGTTTCCTGGTCGATGACCATAACAGGAGCTAGACCGCATGCCCCAAGGCAACGGACTCCTTCAAGGGAAAATTTTCTGTCTTCTGTTGTTTCCCCTATGTCTATTTTCAATACATCCCTTATTTTGCTCACTACTGCCTCAATCCCCTTGACATAGCAGGCAGTTCCGAGACATATCCTGATGTTATGGTCGCCCCTGGGCTTCATGGTGAAAAAAGAATAGAAGGATACAACGCCGTGAACTTCCGCTACCGGGATATTTAACCCACGTGAGATCCTTTTTTGGACCAAAGGGGGTAAATACCCGACGATCTCCTGGGCGCGCTGGAGAGCCGGGATAAGGCTTCCGGGTCTGCTTTTATAATGCTGTATCACCCGGTCGAGTTCAGCAGCCATGGCCGGGGGAAATTCCTCTCCGGTCTTTTCTTCTTTAGGTTTCCTGCCCTCTGTCCACTCGACTGCCCGGGCGGTAACGTCAAGAAGGACCGACGGGGTGAATGGCTTCGGCACGTAATCGATGATACCGAGTTCAAGGGCGTCTTTTATCGTATCCTGTGACGGATACCCGGTGATGATGACTATGCCGATTGTCGAGGAGGATTTCCTGATCCACTTAATGAGGGTCAGCCCGTCGACCTCAGGCATCTTCAGGTCGGTAAAAACGAGATCGTATCCTCCCTTTTCAAGTTTCAGGATCGCCTCCCGGCCGCCGGCTGCGCTTTCAACGTCGTACCCTTCGCCCTTCAGCACCCGCTCAGCACTTTTTATAACAACAGGTTCATCGTCAACTATCAATATCCTGGGTCCTGCCATATTTTTCCTCCTGAAAGTTCTCTCGTTTCTCTCACTACACCTGGGTTGTCTTTACCGGTTCAACGCGGGCCAGCCAGAGAAGCCATCCTTCGCTGAGATTGTCGCGTACGAGTGCGCTCATAGCTGCATTCGCTTCTTTGTTTATCTCGACGATCCTTCCGGACATCGGGGACACCAGGTCTTCCTCCCTACCGCCGCCGGAAATTATTTTTCCGAAGGTTTCTCCCGCCATAACTGCTTTAAGGTCCGTGCGCATGTCGACATAGGCCAGTTGTCCGCTGAGCAGCCAGTACCGTACATCGCAGCCTATTTCCCAGATACCGTTGCCGAGAGGCCGGGCCCAGGTCCCTTCTTTGTAAAACAGGACCGGATTTGCCGTATCCCTCAATGAAACAATATCATTTCTGAATTCGTCGATGAAGGCCTTCCTGAGGATCCATCCCTTATTGTCGAAGACCTTGCCAGCGACGTTCAGCATGAATTCAGGGGTGAACGGTTTTTCGATGAATTCGAATGCCCCGAGGGTGACCGATTCTTTAGCGTCCTCCAGAGTCGGATACCCGGTGATGATGACAACATCGAGTTTTGGCTGGATCAGCTTTGTTTCCCGTAAGACGGTGATGCCGTTTATATCAGGGAGTCTGACATCAGAGATCAGAAGGTCGAATTCCTCATTCGAGATTTTCTTGATGGCATCTTCGCCTTTGTTTGTCGTGACGATATTATACCCTTCAGCACCGAGGATCCTCTTGCAGCTGAGCGTTACGACAGGGTCATCATCGAGTACTAAAATCTTCCCCTTCTTTTCCATGTGAGTCCTCCCTAAATAATATTAAAACCCTATGCCGTTTTCTTGTGATCGAACGCCTTTGCTACTGATGCGACCAGACCATCAGGGGTGAACGGTTTTTCAAGGTAGTCGAATGCCCCGAGCTTTATCGCCTTGACTGCAGTATCGACGGTTTGATATCCGGTGATGATGATCACTTCTATCTGAGGCCATTTCTCCTTGATGCGGCGCAGGATCTCGATGCCGTCGATCTCCGGCATCTTCAGGTCGGTCAGGACCAGATCGATCGGCCCCTGTTCGAGCAGCGCGAGTCCGTCAAATCCGTTTTTGACAAGGGTGACCTCATATCCTTCCGGTACGAGGGTCCGGCTGCAGCTTGTTCTGACGATATCCTCATCGTCGATAACCAGTATTCTTCCGTTGCTCATAACTCTTCCCTGTATGCGGGGAGTTGAACAAAGAAGCTTGTCCCCTCCCCAATTTTACTGTGGACCAGAAGCTTGCCGCCGTGGTCCTGAATAATGCCGTGGCTGACCGCAAGGCCCAGCCCGGTGCCTTTGCCTACCGGCTTGGTCGTAAAGAAAGGTTCAAAAATCTTCGCGATATTCTCAGGGCTGATGCCGGTCCCAGTGTCCCGGAACTCAATCTCGGCAACATCCTGTCCTTCGTCAATAATATTTTTGGTGATAATGGTGATCATCCCCTTTCCATCTACCGCATCGGCTGCGTTGATAATCATATTCGTAAACACCTGCTGCAACTGCGATGCATCCGCCTTGACGCGATAGAGAGACTCATCAAATTCCGTGATGAGCTTGATATTAAAGAAGTCAGCCTTGTTCCTCACAATGTTCAGTGAGCGGTTCAGTACGTCATTGATGTTCGTCGGCGCCTTTTCTGCTGCCGAAGCCCTTGCGAATCCGAGCAGGCCCTTTATGATATTCGAGCAGCGGTTTGCCTGTTCAATGATCACCTCAACGTCCTCCCGCTCCTGGGAACCCGGGGGAAATCGTTTCAGAAGCAGGTGCCCGAAGGTTACAATGCCGGTCAGCGGACTGTTGATTTCGTGCGCAACCCCGGCCGCCATCCTCCCGAGCGAGGCCAGTTTTTCCGAATGGATGAGTTGCGCCTGGGCCATATGGATTGCCTGGGTTTTTTCCTGGACCTTTTTCTCGAGGGTATTGCCCCATTCCACCAGCTCAATCTTTGTCTTCTTGAGGTCAGAGGTCATGGCATTGAAGGCCCGGGCAAGATCTCCCATCTCATCTCTTGTTTTAATGTCCAGCGTGTAGTCAAGGTCCCCGCCGGCAACCCGTTCCATTCCCTGTTTCAGGAGGCTGACGGGGGTTGATACCAGTTTCCAGAGTATGGTGCAGAGAGCGACCGATATAACGAACAGGAAAATAAGAATGTACATGGTTATGGCGATGCCTTGCTGTTTAATGCTTTTGTCCAGATGGGCCAGCGATACATTCGCTTCAATCAGGCCGAGCATTTTCTGGTCCCTGGAGTGGAAATGGCAGGTGGCGGTATAGCACGCCAGCTCATTGTATATTGGATGCATGATATTCAGGATGCGCTGATTCTGGCTGTCCCGGAGGAACGAAACAATCGGCTTATCCAATGGGCTGAGACCTCCGCCATGGCAACGGACACAGGAAGCGTTGTCTTTCTTCAGCATATTTCCTGCCTCGTCGCTTTTGGAAGAATAGGCGATCTTTCCCTTGCAATCAAAGATTCTGACATTCAGGACGCCTTCTGACGACCCGATAGCCTCGATTGTCTGTTGTATCAGCACGTTTTCTGCCGTAATCATCCCATAATGAGTACTCTTCTTGATATAGTCGACGAACGAGTATGCGTATCTGACCGAGTTATCGAGAAGTTCTTTTTCCTGATGCCGGAAGAGAAAGTACCAGAATATCGTGCTTCCGACGATCATCAGCGTCCCGATGGTAAGGAGAAGTTTACCGGTAAGCGAGTGCAATGATTTCTTTACAAGCATATCCATGAAATTTATACCATTTCTTTGATTTATGCAAGACAAAACCTTGATTTGGTCGTTTTAATTTTTTTTTTTATTTTTTTACTTGACTTGTCAGTCTTATTTTAATATAAATTATAACGTCATGCCCGGAACTTTTATGCCGTCTCAATATTTGCCGGTCCTTCTTTTTCTCATGGTCGCCACGGCCTTTGGAATTGGCTCCCTATTGCTCGGAGAGTTATTCAGGCTCAAAAGGCCGTACGCTGAGAAGCTGATGCCGTATGAGTCGGGTAATAAACCGGTGGGCAATGCGCACATAAGGTTTTCGATCAAGTTCTATATCACTGCCATGCTTTTTGTAGTGTTTGATGTTGAAGCCGTTTTTTTGTATCCCTGGGCCCTGGTGTTTGATGCCATAGGACTCTACGCATTTTTCGAGATGATAATTTTTATCGTCATACTGCTCATAGGCTATATATATGCCTGGAGAAAAGAGGCATTTGTATGGGATTGATAATCTCTCCGACGGCGCTGTCGCTCGTCGAGGCTGAGGAAGGGACTAGGATCCTTTCCCCGAATATTGTCATAACCTCGTTTGACAAGATCATCAACTGGGCGCGTGTCTCATCTCTCTGGCCGATGACGTTCGGTCTGGCCTGTTGTGCCATCGAGATGATGGCGGTTTATGCCAGTCATAATGATCTTGACCGGATGGGGATCATTCCCCGCGGTTCTCCACGGCAGTCGGACTTCATGTTTGTGGCCGGGACCGTCACGAAGAAGATGTCCGAGGTCGTCAGAAGGGTGTATGACCAGATGCCCGAGCCAAGGTATGTCATCTCGGTCGGGAGCTGTGCCAACAGCGGAGGCATATTCACTACATATAGTACCGTGCAGGGGTGCGACACGTTCCTCCCGGTCGATGTCTATATCCCCGGGTGCCCGCCGAGGCCTGAAGCGTTTATAGACGGGATTATCAAGCTCCAGGAAAAGATGATGCGGGAACAGTTCCATTGGAGCCGCTGGAGATAGATACATAGTATGGATACCCAAAATGTGAAGAGCAGGATATCTTATAACAAAGAATTGCAGCATCGGTAAAACATAAAATGGAACCAATACAAATAGCGGATATGGTAAAAGAGCAGTTCCCGGACGAAGTCCTTGATATCAAGGACTTCCGGGATCAGGTTGCGATTACGGTGAAAAAAGACCGTATCGTCGAGCTCTGCCGGTATCTTCATGATGAGCCCTCCCTGTTCTTTGATTTCCCGGCGGATCTTTTCGGGATTGACTACCTGGGCAAAAAAGAGAACCGGTTTGCCGTTGCCTATAACCTTTATTCTGTCAGGCACCGGCACCGGATTGTACTGAAGGCTGAAGTCGCGGAATCATCTCCGACGATTGATTCGGTTTTGCCGGTATGGGCCGGGGTCAACTGGCACGAGCGCGAATGTTATGACCTCTTCGGTATTACCTTCACCGGGCATCCTGACCTGCGGCGGATACTCCTGCCTGAGGGTTGGGAAGGTCATCCGCTCAGGAAAGACTACCCGCTGCAAGGGCCTGGTCCGGACCAGGAGTGGCAGGGGTTTACCGATGTGCTTGACCGTGCCAAGCGTTTCAAAGAATTCGAGTGGCATGGGTAAGACACCTGAAGCCGGAAGTGTCCTGAGTACAGGGCCAAACGAGCGCTGGGGCTAAAGAGATAATGGATAATTTATTTGACGAAACAGAGAATGCGTTCGAAACGAAACAGCTGACGATCAGTCTGGGGCCGCAGCATCCGGCCACGCATGGCGTCCTGAGGCTGGACCTTGAGCTGAATGGTGAGACGGTTGTTAAATGTACCCCGTACGTCGGGTATCTTCACCGCGGGGTCGAGAAGTTGGGCGAGAGCAAGACCTATTTTGCCGCTCTTCCCCTGACCGACCGGCTGGATTACATATCCTCCATGAACAATAATGTCGGGTATGTCAACGCGGTAGAGAAGCTTTTCGGGATAGAGGCGCCTGAGCGGGCGAAGTTTATCAGGACAATGGTTGCTGAGATGGGCAGACTGTCGAGCCATATTGTCTGGCTCGGAACGCATGTGCTCGACATCGGTGCGACCACACCATTTTTGCTGGCCATGGCCGCCAGGGAAAAGATCCTTGATCTCTTTGAGATCCTCTGCGGGGCGCGCCTGACGGTCAGCTATCCCCGGATCGGTGGCGTGCGTAATGATATTTCGCAGCAGTTCCTTGATGAACTGTATGCGTTTGTCCTTGATTTCCCATCGCGGATGGACAACTATGAGACGCTCGTGACCGAAAACAGGATCTGGAAAGAGCGGACGGTCGACGTCGGTATTATCTCTGCAGAAGAGGCAATAAACTGGGGACTGACCGGTGGTACCCTGCGGGGATCGGGCGTTGACTATGATGTCCGCAAGTACGCGCCGTACGATGCCTATGACAGAGTTGATTTCAAGGTCCCGGTCGGCTCGAAAGGCGACTGCTATGACCGCTACCTGGTCAGGGTTGGCGAGATGCGGGAGGCAACCAAGATCATACAGCAGTGCATCGAGAAGCTTCCTGCAGGACCTGTTATGGCGGAGGCTCCGAAATTTACCCTCCCACCGAAAGACCTGGTTCTGAAGGATATGGAACACCTGATACATCAGTTTATCCTGATCACCAAGGGGCCGACAGTAGCTGAGGGCGAGGTCTATGTCGGGACCGAGGTCCCCAAGGGAGAACTCGGGTTCTATTTCATCAGTGATGGAACCGGGAAGCCTTATCGGATGAGGGTCCGTGCCCCATCTTTTGTTCATGCATCGGTCATGCCGAGGCTAAGTGAGGGCGGACTGATAGCTGACGTTATCGCCAATATCGGCACGATTGATATCGTGCTCGGTGAATGCGACCGGTAACGGACCAGTCCGGGAACAGGAAGAAGAGAAAATAACTATGACGATATTGAGTCGGACAGCGATACAAGAGATTGATGAGATCAGACAGAACTACCCGACGGCACGGGCAGCGCTCCTGCCTGCGCTTTATGTGGCACAGCGCGAGTTCGGATGGCTTTCGCCCGAGGCTTATACTGCTGTCTCTGAAGTTCTTGGGGTCCCCCCTGCCATCGCCCGCGGTGTTGGAACTTTTTATGCGATGTATAAAAACAAGCCGATGGGCAGGCATGTTGTTCAGCTCTGTACGAATGTTTCGTGCATGATCCTGGGTGCGGAAAAACTGGTCGATTTTTTGAAGAGCAGGTATGGTCTTGAGCCCGGTGGCACAACAGCTGATAACCGGTTCTCCCTGGTGATCATGGAATGCATCGGTGCCTGCGGGACAGCTCCGGCGATGCTGGTGAATGATGATTTTTACGAAAACCTGACGGAAAAATACATTGAAGAGATCCTGGGAAAATACCAATAAATGGGAAATGTCCTCTTAAAAAATATTGAGAATCCGAATTCTGCTGAAATCAGCGAGTACAAAAAGATTGGCGGATATGCCAGCCTGCAAAAAGTGCTCGGTAAGGACCCGAAGTCGATCATCGATGAGGTGAAGAAGGCCGGCCTGAGAGGGCGTGGCGGGGCAGGCTTCCCGGTGGCGATGAAATGGACGTTTG
Organism: Thermodesulfovibrionales bacterium; assembly: GCA_049799315.1. Lineage (GTDB taxonomy): Bacteria > Nitrospirota > Thermodesulfovibrionia > Thermodesulfovibrionales > UBA6898 > PALSA-1316. The sequence continues at coordinate 17,005 of JBARHQ010000021.1, forward strand.
CAGCGGCCGATCCCAAGTTTCCGAAATACCTCCTCTGCAATGCCGACGAAGGCGAACCGGGGACTTTCAAGGACAGGCCGATACTCGAAAAAAATCCCCATATTCTTATAGAGGGCATGGCGATCTCAGGATATGCACTCGGGTCCGAGTACGGGTTTATCTATCTCAGGGGAGAGTATCCGGCTGCTAACGATATCCTCAATAAGGCGATAAAGCAGGCATATGAGAATAATCTGCTCGGAGACAATATCCTCGGCAAAGGCGTGAAGTTCCATCTTGCTGTGCATCAGGGGGCAGGGGCGTATATCTGCGGTGAGGAAACCGCCCTGATCGAGTCTCTTGAGGGAGATAAGGGGCAGCCGAGGATCAAGCCGCCGTTCCCGGTCAATGTCGGTGTCTTTGCAAAGCCGACGGTCGTGAATAATGTCGAGACCCTGTCGAACCTGCCTTATATTATCGAAATCGGTGGCGAGGCATATGCAAAAATCGGTAGCCCCGATTGTCCGGGACCGAAGATATATTGTGTGAGCGGGCATGTTGAACGGCCCGGTGTTTATGAACTTCCGATGGGAACAACGTTAAAGGATATAATCTATACGCATTGCGGTGGCATCAAGGGCGGAAAGAAGCTGAAGGCGGTAATCCCCGGTGGCATCTCGACCCCGGTGCTTCCTCCAGACAAGATCGACTGCCCGATGGACTTTGTAAATATGCCGAAGCACGGGAGCATGCTCGGATCCGGCGCGGTGATCGTGATGGACGAAACTGTCTGTCTGGTGAAGGTCTGCCACAGGGCGCTGAGATTTTTTGAGCATGAGTCCTGTGGGAAATGCACCCCCTGCCGTGAAGGCACCGGATGGCTCAGGAGTATCCTTGGCAGAATTGAGGAGGGTGAAGGCACCAGCGGGGATATTGACTTACTGCTTTCAATTGCCGCGAACATGGTCGGAAAGACTTTTTGTCCTCTTGGCGATGGCGCTGCCTCGGTCGTGCAGAATTTCATAAAACATTTCAGGCCGGAGTTCGAAGAACATATTACGGCTAAGGCCTGCCCAAACAGGTAATATGGCGACTCTTACGATGTCGAGATCAGGGATAACAGTGAGATGATAACGATAACGATAAACAATAAAGAGATAAAGCTCGAAAAGGCTATGACGGTCCTTGAGGCGGCACGGTCTGCCGGGATCAAGATTCCGACGCTCTGCTATCATGAGCAGCTTGAAAGGTACGGCGGCTGCCGACTCTGTCTTGTTGAGGTCGAGAAAATGCCGCGTCTCCAGACCTCATGCACTCTGATGATTACCGACGGTATGGTCGTCAGGACCGAGACCGATGCGATTGCTGATGTCCGCCGGGGTATCCTCGAGTTCCTGCTGATCAACCACCCGCTCGACTGCCCTTACTGCGATAAGGCAGGGGAGTGCGAACTGCAGGACCTTGTCGAAAAATACGGTCCGACGACCGGAAGGTTCAACGAGAAGAAGCGAAAGGTTACCGAGAATCTTCAGGATCCGGTCATTGTCCGGAATATGGAGCGGTGTGTCATGTGTACGCGCTGCACCAGGATGTGCGAAGGGGTTCAGGGAGCGTCGGCAATCGACGTCATAAGCCGTGGCGGACATTCCCATGTCGAGCCTTTTTCTGGCAACCGGTACGATTGTGAGTACTGCGGCAATTGTGTTTCGGTCTGTCCGGTGGGGGCTATCATGTCACGTCTTCACCGGCATAGCTACCGCCCCTGGCAGGTAAAAGAGAATATCGAAACGGTGTGTCCATATTGCGGTGTCGGCTGTACGGTCGTTGCCCAGGTCAGGGATGACATTATCAAAAGGGTTGTCCCGAAGATCGGGTCCGCGGTCAACAATGGAATGCTCTGCTCCCGCGGCAGGTTCGGCTATGAATTTGTCGGACATGACGACAGATTGACGGCGCCGATGATCAAGAAGAACGGGGTGTTCGAAGAGGCTACCTGGGAAGAGGCGATCGGCCTTGTTGCCCAGCGGTTGGGAGAGATCAGGGGAAAGCATGGCAGTGGTGCCATAGCCGGCATTGCCTCCCCTCGCTGTACGAATGAGGACAATTATGTTTTTCAGAAGTTCATGCGGGTGACCCTCGGGACGAACAATATTGACAGCACGGCAAGGATGGGATATGCGGGTGCCCAGGTCTTTATCGAAAATATCTTTGGTCAGGGCGCTACCGGTAATATCATTTCCGGACTTTCGAATTCAGATGCTGTTCTGGTGACAGGCGGCGACCCAACAACCGTAAACCCGATACTCGGGCTCCAGATACGCGCCTGCTCCAGGAGGGGAGGCAATATCCTGACGGTAGGGCATATCCCCGGCTTCCAGCACTTTAGCCCTCTTGAATTGAATCCAGGGCTGAACCATGAGACACAGCTTCTTGAGCATATAGTCGTTGAGTTGGTAAGCAGAAAAGGTCTCCCCGGTTCACACTCGCTGCTTGAGGCAAAGATCAAAAAAGTGCAGGCCGATGTTTCGGAGGTGATGAAACAGGGTGGAATTTCGAAAAAAGATCTAACCGGTTTTGTCGAGAAACTGGCCGTATCGGCTACGCCTGCGGTTGTTATTGGCAAAGAACTGGTCCAGAGCAGTGGGGGAGGCTACAAGCTCTTCCTTGTCTGTGCCTTAACCTATCTTATCAACGGCCGTATCTATCTACTGTCCGACCATGCCAATGAGCAGGGTGTCCTGGATATGGGATGTGCCCCTGATCTTCTTCCCGGCTACCGGCCGTTGTCATATGCCGAGTTCCGGAAGAGATATGAGGCTGCCTGGAAGACGACGCTTTCGGACAAGCCAGGGCTGAATATCTTTGAGATGATCGAAGCAGCAGGGAGCGGGTCATTGAAGGCACTGTATGTTATGGGTGAAAACCCGGTCTTCAACCTGCCCGATGCCAAGGGCGTTGCGGCTGCGCTTGGGAAGCTTGAGTTCCTTGTTGTTCAGGACATCTTCATGACCGAGACTGCACAGCTCGCGGACGTTGTGCTCCCGGCCCTCAGTTGGGGTGAGAAACACGGGACCTTTACGAATATGGAACGCAGAATACAGCGTGTCAGAAAAACGGTCAGCAGGGATGGGATGGAAGACTGGCGGATTATTGCCGAGGTGTCGAAGCATATGTCGCTTCGGATGCACTATGCCGATTCCGGTGCAGTCTTTGAAGAGATTACCCGGGTCTCCCCGCTGCATCGTGACCTGACCTATGACGAGATAGCAGAAGGGCACACCATTTATCCTTATAAAGGAGAGCCATTGCGTGGCGCTACTGATGAGATAAGAGTTGACACAGTGAGCAGCTATTCGGATGACCAGCTCTTGCTGGGTCTTGCCCGGCCGCTTTTCCATTCAGGTACTCTGAGCCGGAAGTCCCCGGCGCTTCTCAAAATATATCCTGAGGCGGTCGTCAGGATTAATCCGGCAACTGCCGGTCCGCTGTCCATTGCCGATGGCGATATCGTCAGGGTGACTTCCAAATCCGGATCTATTGAATTGCCTGTTGTTATCGACCAACACGTTGAAAAACGGATTATCCTGGTCCCGAATATCTTTGAAGGCAAAGGGGCTTTGAGTCTGATTGCGACTGCCCTTGACCCGGTTCTGAAGGCCCCGGTCCTTGACAGTACTCCGGTGACCCTTGAACGTGTCGGAAAGGTGAGTGCATGAACGACCTTATGGCGCTTCCCCTGTCGTTTCTCCAGTCGTTTGGCTTTATTGGCCAGCTTATCATGATCGTGGTCAAGATAGCAGTAGTTATCGCAGTGACGCTTCTGCATGTGGCCTATGCAACATACTGGGAACGCAAGGTTATTGCGCACATGCAGCTGCGGCTCGGCCCCCGCGAAGTCGGCCCCTTTGGTCTCTTCCAGCCGTTTGCCGACGGCATTAAGCTTTTCTTCAAGGAAGATATAATCCCGGCTACCTCGGACAAACCGATCTTTTATCTTGCGCCGGTCATCTTTTTTGTGTCTGCACTTACCTCTCTTGCAGTGCTGCCCTTCTTTGACAGATTTGTGGTAGCTGATATCAATATAGGGCTGCTGTTCCTCCTTGCCATGTCTTCACTGGGGGCTTACGGTATTGTTATGTCAGGATGGTCGTCCGGTTCCAAGTACTCATTTCTCGGCGGTCTGCGCTCCGCCTCACAGGTCATCAGCTATGAGATTGCGATGGGACTCAGCCTTGTCGGGGTGATGATCATGTCCGGTTCTCTGAACCTGACAGAAATCGTTCGTAGTCAGCATGCGTACCCGACCGGGGCCTATGTTGTCCCCCAGGTGCTGGGATTCTTTGTTTTTATGGTGGCGATGTTTGCCGAGACAAACCGGCTCCCCTTCGACCTCCCTGAGGCAGAGAGCGAACTGGTAGCAGGATACTTCACCGAGTACAGCGGATTCCGGTTTGCCCTGTTCTTCCTTGGCGAATATACCGGCATGCTGATCATGTCGTCGACAGCGACGATCTGCTTCCTCGGTGGATGGACTCTTCCGATGTTTGTGACCAACGCTCTTCCCTTTCTCAACATTGTGCCGGGCATTGTCTGGTTTCTCATGAAGGTCTATTTCTTCATGTTCTTTTATTACTGGATACGGGCTACCCTGCCGAGATACCGGTATGACCAGTTGATGGCCATCGGATGGAAACTCCTCATCCCCATTGCCCTGGCAAATATCGTGATTACCGGGACACTGAAAATCATGGGATGGCTCTAATGAAGAATTCATTGCTCACAACCGTATTTTTTTCCGAGATCCTTAAGGGTATGGCCCTGACGTTCAGGACGCTCTTTGTCCGTCCGGTGACCAGACGGTATCCGCTGGTGAAGCCGGTGGTTGCCCCCGGGTTCAGAGGCCTGCATGCATTGGCAAAGGACGACAACGGCAAGATGAAGTGCGTTGGTTGCGGCCTCTGCGGTGCTTACTGTCCTTCCCAGTGTATTCATATTTACACTGAAGAGGGGGAGGACAATAAAAAAATTGTCGAACGCTATGAGATTGATATACTCAGATGTATTTTCTGCGGCTTTTGCGTTGAGGCCTGCCCTTTTGGGGCGATATCGCTGAGCGAGCACTATGAATATTCGAATTATTCAAGGGAGCCATTCTATATGACCAAGGAAAAACTGCTCGACAACTGGGACAAATATTTCCCCGGTGAAAAAGGAGCGCGTTATTACCGGGAGTTCTGGAGGCCGATGTCTGAGGACTTCAGGGGACATGAGGGACAAGCCATGTTCAGTAAGATCGATAGCAAGATCAAAAACAGCACATCGGGCGGGATCAAGGCAGGGGGGAAGGAATGAGCATGCTGCCGCAACTTTTTTTCGGCTATTTTGCAGTAGCGATTATCGTGCTGTCCCTGCTGGTCATCACCCGAAAAAACCCGGTGCATAGCGTCATGTGGATGCTTCTGCTCTTCTTCCATGTTGCCAGCATGTATCTGTTCCTGAATGCTGAGTTTATTGCGGCGATACAGGTGATCGTCTATGCCGGGGCTATTCTTGTGCTTTTCCTCTTTGTCGTGCTTCTCCTGAATTTGAAGGAGGAGCTGGAGACCGACCGGTTTATCGGGTCATGGCCTGCGGGCCTGATTGTTTCAGGCGCGATATTCGTCAGCCTTGCCGCAGCCTTGCAGAGCCTTGTCCTTGGGCAGAAGGGCAATTTTACCGTAGCTTTGGTGCAGAAGATAACCCATACCAAGGCCTTGGGGCAGATCCTCTATACCGAGTATCTTTTCCCGTTCGAGATAGCATCTCTTATCCTGCTCATTGCGGTGATCGGAGCGCTTGTTCTTGCAAAAAAGAGGATGAGGAGCAATTAAATGGTACCGATAACCTGGTATTTACTGCTGAGTGCCGCCGTGTTTTCGATCGGTGTCTTCGGCTTTCTGACACGGAGAAATATCATCATCATGTTTATGTCTATTGAGCTTATGCTGAATGCCGTTAATATCAGCCTGGTCGCGTTCAGCCACTATTTACAGGATTTGAGGGGACACATACTCGTTTTTTTCATTATAACGGTCGCCGCTGCAGAGGCCGCGATTGGGCTTGCCATTATCATAGCGCTTTTCCGGAACAAGAATACGGTCCACGTTGACGAGATGCACGAGATGAAAGGATAAGGAAGATATGGAGTATTACCTTTTAATACCGTTTCTGCCATTAGCGGCATTTCTGATAAATATCCTTTTTGGCAAGACGTTCCTGAAGGAAAATGCGCATTGGGTCGCTATCCCTGCGGTCGCTGCGGCATGGGTCATTGCGGTCATGACTATGCTGGAGGTAATCGGCGGGAAGACCCTGAACGAGAATGTCTACACCTGGATCCTCTCGGGCGACTTCAGGGTTTCTGTCGGCTTCCTGATCGATCCGTTGACCGCGATTATGCTGATCGTTGTCACGACCTGCAGTACCCTGATCCACATCTATTCCGTCGGCTATATGCACGGGGACAGCGGCTATTACCGTTTCTTTTCGTACCTCAGCCTCTTCACCTTCTGCATGCTGATGCTGGTGATGGCGAACAACTTTTTACAGCTCTATTTCGGATGGGAAGGCGTTGGACTCTGCTCATACTTCCTGATTGGTTATTACTTTGACAAGAAATCTGCAGCTGATGCTGGCAAAAAGGCCTTTATCGTTAACCGGTTCGGCGACTTTGGTTTCGGCATCGGCATATTCGTGATCTTTCTGACCTTTGGGACGACTTATTATGATCAGGTCTTCGCCCAGGCCGGAGCCCTTGCCTCAGCGCGCTATAATTTCCTCGGTTTTGACGTCCATCTTATGACTCTTATCGCGCTGCTGCTCTTCTGCGGTTCTATCGGCAAGTCAGCACAGATGCCGCTTCACGTATGGCTTCCGGATGCAATGGAAGGTCCGACCCCGGTCAGTGCCCTGATTCACGCAGCAACCATGGTTACGGCCGGAGTATTTCTGGTTGCCCGGTGCAATCCGATATTCAGTCTCTCAGAGACAGCGATGATAGTTGTTGCGCTGACCGGCGCGATAACCTCTCTGTTTGCAGCGACAATAGGTCTTGTCCAGAACGACCTTAAGCGGATTATTGCCTATTCAACTGTCAGTCAGCTCGGCTACATGTTCCTGGCCTGCGGTGTCGGTGCCTACACGGCCGGAGTTTTCCATCTATACACCCATGCCTTTTTCAAGGCACTCCTCTTCCTCTGCGCCGGAAGCGTCATGCATGCGATGGGAGGGGAGCTGAATATTCAGAAAATGGGCAATCTTCGGAAATTTATGCCGGTAACCTATTGGACAATGCTGATTGCATCGCTGAGCATTGCGGGTGTTCCCGGGCTTGCAGGCTTCTTCAGCAAGGATGAAATACTCTGGCTTGCGTATTCCGGGACGAGCCCGGTCGGCAAGATCGTCTGGGTTACGGGGACCCTGGTGGCATTTCTCACCGCCTTCTATTCATTCAGGCTTATTTTTCTGACCTTTCACGGCAGCTTCAGGGGCACCCATGAGCAGGAGCACCATCTGCATGAATCACCAAAGTCCATGATCATTCCGCTTATGCTCCTTTGCGTGGGTGCCGTTGCTTCGGGATGGGTGGGCATCCCGCATCTGCTGGGTGGCGGCGCGCATTTCACCGAGTTTATGAAACCGGTGCTTGGGCATGCTGAAGGGCACGGGACGCACAGCGAAGAATGGATGGTCATGGCCATCTCGGTAGCGATCGGATTCACCGGCATAGGGTTTGCCTATTTTATGTATATGGTGAGGCCAGATCTCCCGGGCAAGCTTTCCCGGCAATTCAGTGCCGTTCACCGGATACTCTTCAATAAGTATTATGTGGATGAGCTCTACAGTGCCGTGATCATCAGGCCGACCATATGGATTGCAAAAAATGTACTGATCGGGGTCACCGACGCCAGAATTATAGAGGCGGTCGTCAACGGGGTCCCCGCTGCTATTGGCGGCTTCAGCCAGCAATTGCGCAGGATCCAGACAGGACTTATGCACCACTATGCAGTATTTATGGCTATGGGTGTACTTATTATAGCGGCACTGCTGCTGCTGAGGGCCTGGTAGATGGGACAGGCGCTTACCAATACAATGGGTTTTCCAATATTAAGCACACTGATCTTTCTTCCTGTTGTCGGAGCAGCGCTTATACTCCTGATAAACCGGGCTAATGAGAGCCTTGCCCGGTGGGCGGCTCTGGTTTTCAGTGTAGCCACGTTTCTTGTCTCCCTACCACTGTTTACGAATTTCAACAAGGCGACGCACCAGATGCAGTTCATCGAGAGGCACGCCTGGATCCCTGCGTGGAACATCAACTATTATCTTGGGCTGGACGGGATAAGCATACTTTTTGTCCTGCTATCTACCTTGGTGACAATCCTCTGCGTGCTGATATCCTGGAATTCGGTCAAGATGAAGTCAAAGGAGTTTTTCATATCGATCCTTATTGTTGAGGCCGCGATGATCGGTGTCTTTTGTTCGCTCGATTTCTTTCTTTTCTATATCTTCTGGGAGGCGATGCTGATTCCGATGTACCTGCTGATCGGCGTATGGGGTGGTCCAAACCGCATCTATGCTGCAGTAAAGTTCTTCCTCTATACGCTTGTGGGCAGTGTGCTGATGCTGGTCGGGATTATCACCCTCTATTTGTATGCCGGCAGGAACTTCGACATCCTGGCACTCTCGACATTAATTTTGCCGTACGACATGCAGTTCTGGCTCTTCTGGGCCTTTTTTGCAGCTTTTGCGGTTAAGGTCCCGATGTTCCCTGTCCACACCTGGCTGCCGGACGCCCATAGCGAGGCACCGACTGCAGGCAGCGTCATCCTTGCCGCGGTGTTGATTAAAATGGGTGCCTACGGTTTTCTGAGGTTCTCCCTTCCGATGCTGCCTGAGGCATCGCGGGCCATGACGCCGGTGATGATTGCGCTTTCCGTTGTCGCGATCATCTATGGAGGAATTATTTGTCTTGCCCAGACAGACCTGAAACGTCTGATTGCCTACAGCTCCGTAAGTCACATGGGGTTTGTGACCCTCGGTATTTTTGCGCTGAATGTGCAGGGCATGGAAGGCGGCATACTCCAGATGCTGAACCATGGGATTGTGACCGGCGGCCTCTTCCTTGGCGTCGGCGCAATCTACGACCGCACGCATACCCGGCAGATTGCTGACTACGGTGGTGTGGCATCTGTGATGCCGATATATTCCGCTATTTTTATTATCTTTACCTTTGCGTCAATTGGTCTCCCGGCAACGAATGGTTTTGTCGGTGAATTCCTGATACTTCTCGGAGGATTCAAGGCGAGCCAGTGGGCCGGCGTACTTTCAGCGTCGGGCATAATCATCGGTGCGGGTTATATGCTCTGGCTGTATCAGCGGGTCTTTTTTATGGAGACGGGCCAGAAGGTCGCAGGGCTGGCAGATATCAACGCCCGGGAACTCGCCGCACTGTTGCCGATGGTGGTGCTGATCTTTTGGATCGGTATCTATCCGGGCGCCTTCCTTGACTTTCTGCATGAGTCGGTCCGTCATCTGATCGAGCGGGTGAACGACGGCAGCGTACGCGGCGTGTCAGTCGCACATAATGTCTTTGAGATTCTGAAATGACCGGAGGAAACTGATGCTGCTTCTGATGTCGAACCTTGGACCGGTAATGCCGGAGATCATTATGACCGTCCTGGCGCTCTTGGTACTGGTGGCCGATCTGGTCATCAAGAGAACAGAGACGATCGGACTGATGAGCATCATATCTGCAGCGGTGGTGGTCTATGCTATGCAGGGTGCCCAGGGGATTGCCTTCAACGGCATGTTCATATCCGACGGCTACAGCATGTTCTTCAAGCTGATCTTCATATTAAATCTTATCCTGACGGTGCTTATATCAGTCAAATATATTAAAATTGTACGGGTCAATTTCGGGGAGTACTACAGTCTCATGCTCTTTTCAACCCTAGGCATGATGATTATGGCGTCTGCGGGCGACCTGATGGTGCTTTATCTTGGCCTCGAACTGATGGCGCTCAGCACCTATATCCTTGCCGGGTTCATCAGGTATGACATGAAATCGAATGAGGCCTCCCTGAAATACTTCCTTCTCGGCGCCTTTGCTTCAGCCTTCCTGCTCTATGGCACCGCCTTGGTCTATGGCTTGACCGGCACGACCGATATCAGGGGAATCGCCGACTACATCGCGCGGCACGGGCTGGCCAATAACCAGCTGCTTCTGCTTGCCATGATATTTATCATAGCTGCATTTTCGTTTAAGATTGCCGCCGTGCCGTTTCATATGTGGGCCCCTGATACTTATGAAGGTGCTCCGACGTCGATCACGGCTTATATGTCGGTCGGTCCCAAGGCCGCTGGCTTTGCCGTTATCGGACGGGTTTTCCTTGTGGCCTTCGCAGGACTGAAGGTCGAGTGGTCGGCCGTCCTTATTCCGATCGCCATCCTTACCATGGGTGTCGGTAATATTGTTGCCCTTTCCCAGACGAACATTAAGAGGATGCTGGCCTACTCATCGATAGCGCATGCGGGCTATGCCCTGCTCGGAATTATAGCCGGGACAGCCGACGGCATGGCAAGTGTCATGGTCTACATGCTTGTCTATGCATTCATGAATATCGGGGCCTTTGCCGTAATTATCATGCTCAGGTCGGGGGATGTCAGGGGAGACAACATCTCTGACTATGAAGGGCTATCCAAGACCCATCCCCTTGCCGCAGCACTGATGCTTATCTTCATGTTCTCGCTGACCGGCATTCCGCCGACAGCCGGGTTTATGGGTAAGTTCTATGTCTTTATGAGCGCTATCCAGGCAGGGTATACCTGGGTCGTCATCATCGCGGTTATCTTCAGTGCGATTTCCGCATATTTTTATCTGAGAATCGTGATGATGATGTATTTTAAAGAACCAAGGGAGACGTTCGAAATATCCTCATCGCCCGCGATCGGGCTTGCCCTTGCCGTGGCCCTCGTCGGCGTTTTAGCTATTGGGATAATCCCGTCATTCTTTGTGAATATTGCCAGAATCGCCACTGCCGGATTTTAATAAAACGCGAATAAGTTCATCAGCCCCCATTGCTTCATGGGCGGCCTGCTAGCCAAATGAGTGTAAGGGCGATTATTGCATTTTGCATTTTGCTGGGAATAGTTTTTCTGGCACATCTCTTTCCCTCCCGCGTAGCTGACTATCTTCTTCCCCTGTACATGATCGTGGCGCCCTTGGTGCTCAGCAGAAAGATAAAGTTCTCTTTTTCACTCCGGCAGATCAAATACGCTATTTTCATTTCATTGGTTATACTTGTCCCGGTCAGCTTCGTGCTCTCGATCAACAGGTCGTACCATCTCATGGGGGCTTCGGCCATGCTGGTGCAGCTTGTCAGAATAGCGCTTCCTGAGGAGATATTTTTCAGGGGATTTCTGCAAGAGGTATTTGGAAACAATGTTAAAGGGATAGTGTTTGTGAGCCTCCTGTTTGCTGCTGCCCATATCCCGGCATTTTTCTTTTATCGCGACGTCTCTGCGCTGCTGACATTCTTCCCGTCGCTCGTCATGGGATTCCTTTATATGAGAACATCGAGCATCCTGCCCCCGGTGTTGTTTCACTTCCTTGCGAATGTGGTCTTCCGGGGTTTTATGATATAATCAACCATATTGCAGACCGAACATTTCAGTCTGTCATGCCCGCTTGACGGAGATTTTTCTTCATCCGCTCTGTCCCCCTTAGGGGATTGCCGACAGACCGGGATGACAATAAACACATGGACGGGCATTGATATGGAGGTATTTTGAGGAGACCGATAGTCCACCCCTTTCTTCACCCCATTTTTCGGGAGTGCGGACTCCCTCGGGGCTTCTTACTCCTGCTGGCCCTTGCCATTCTATTGGTGCCGTCCCCCTCCGCTTCCGAGGTCTACAAATATGTCAACAAAGATGGGGTGGTCTCCTATACGGACAGTCTCCAGGCAGTGCCGGATAAGTACCGCAAGAAGGCAACCGTTGTAAAAGGCCTGCGGGAACAAGACGAGAAGTCTGTTGACAAGGCACCAGCCAATGAGATATCTGTAATGCCCGAACAGGAGACTCGGCAAGTGCCACCACAGCAGGATTCGATACCGGTGAAGCAGCAGATTGAGACGAAGGTCCAGAACATCAGAGAAAAGGGCTACTGGAAACCGGTTGCTGTTATCCTTGCCTTAATTGCCATCTTTGCCCTTATGGGGAAGGCGAGCGAGTCACTGGGCCATAAAAGGCTCTGGACAGTCCTCCGCCTTATTGTTGTCCTCGGCCTTATGTCATATTTTCTCTATGCTTATGCCGATGGAATGTCGGGAGTCTATAGTTCTCTGAGTAAGCAGGTCTACAGTATAAAAGGCAGAATCGACAAAAGGCATGTCGATGAAAACAAGTTGCAGAATGAAGTGTTCCAGGATAATAAAAAACAAGGTGAAAAAAGATGAGTTTTCTAAAATTTATTACATCAGGGGAGTCGCACGGCCGGGGGTTGACGGGAATCATCGAGGGCATACCTTCGGGACTTGCGCTCTCTGCCGAAGATATAGACGCTGATCTCCGTCGCCGCCAAGGGGGCTATGGCCGGGGTGGCAGGATGAAGATCGAGACCGACCATGCCGAACTTTTTTCCGGTGTCCGGTGGGGCAAGACTATCGGTTCTCCGGTTTGTATCATAATTGAAAACAGGGACTGGGAAAACTGGTCTGAAGGCATGTCCGCCGAGGCACGGTATCAGGGATCGATCAGGCCGGTCACGAGACCGAGGCCCGGGCATGCTGATCTTCCCGGTGCACTGAAATATAACCATACTGATGTCCGGAATATCCTGGAGAGGTCGAGCGCCCGGGAGACCGCAATGCGGGTTGGGCTTGGGGCGATCGCAAAGAAATTTCTTCTTGAATTCGGGGTCAGTGTAGGAAGTTATGTAGTGCAAATAGGCTCTCAGCCCTCAGCTCTCAGCTCTCAGCTCTTAACAGGTGACCGGTTAATGCGCAGGTTCAAGGCTGCCGAGAAGTCGTTGGTCAGGTGCCCTGATGCTGCAGCCTCGAAAAAGATGATTGCATTAATCGACAAGGCAATAAAGCAGGGGAATTCCCTGGGGGGCATTTTCGAGGTCTTTATCACCGGGCTGCCTGTCGGCCTGGGGAGCCATATCCAGTGGGACCGCAAGTTTGACGGTCGCTTGACTCAGGCGGTGATGAGCATTCAGGCGATCAAGGGTGTCGAGATAGGGCTTGGTTTTGAGATGGGCCGCAGATTTGGTTCTGAGGTGATGGACGAAATCTTCTACCGAGGATCAGGGAGAAAGGTTCAGGAGTCAGGGGATCCAGATTCAGGGGAGCAGGGATTTTATCGGGCCACGAACAATGCCGGCGGCATTGAGGGTGGCATGACGAACGGTATGCCAGTGCTTATACGGGCAGCGATGAAGCCGATTCCAACCTTGAAAAAGGCGCTCCAGTCGGTTGATCTCGGCACGAAAGAGCCTTTTGCTGCGGCCTATGAGCGTTCTGATACCTGTGCAGTCCCGGCTGCGGCTGTTGTTGCCGAGGCGATGGCTGCGCTGATTGCAGCCGATGCCTTCCTCGAAAAATTCGGCGGTGACAGCATCAGGGAAACAAAGGGAAACTACGATTCCTACATGAAATACCTGAGGAAGTTTTAGACCTTTTCTTTGTGAAAAATATTATCCTTACGGGTTTTATGGGGACCGGCAAAACAGCAGTCGGCAGAGAGCTTGCCCGCATGCTGAATATGAAGCTGATAGATATCGATGCCGGCATCGAGGCGGCTGCAGGAATGCGGATTTCGGATATCTTCAGCCGGTTCGGCGAGGCGCGGTTCCGGGACATTGAGACAGAGGTGATCAGAAAATATGCAGCGCTGGGTCATTCGATAATCTCGACGGGCGGAGGGGCTGTGCTACGGGACGAGAATATCGAGGTCCTCAGGAAAAACGGCACCATCTATTGTCTCACCGCGAGTCCTCACACGATTTTGAAAAGGACTGACGGGAATGACGACAGGCCGCTTCTGAAATCAGATGATCCTCTTCAGAAGATCATTGAACTTATGCAGCACCGTAGACCATTTTATGAAAAGACAGGCATTATGATAGATACGGAAGACAAAACTCCCCTTCAGGTGGCTGAAGAGATAGCAGAGATATATCGTGCAGACGCTCAAGGTTGAATTGGGGGAAAGAAGTTACCCGATTATTATAGCTAACGGGACGCTGGCGGGTATCGGCAATGCCCTTGCCGAGTCCGGTTACCGCGGAAGGCTGGCGCTGATCAGCAATCCCACCGTACATGATCTCTATGGAAAAAGTGTCGCAGCCTCTCTCAAGGGTGCAGGCTTTGACCTCTTCGAGATTCTTGTCCCCGACGGGGAGGAACACAAAAGCCTGGCCTCGGCCGAGATGATATACACGGAACTTCTCAAGTCGAGGCTGGACCGGAAGTCTACCCTGGTTGCGTTGGGCGGAGGGGTGATCGGAGATCTCACCGGGTTTGTTGCATCCACCTTTATGCGGGGGATCGATTTCATCCAGGTGCCGACGACCCTTCTGGCCCAGGTAGATAGTTCTGTCGGTGGCAAGACCGGAGTGAACCATTCCCTTGGAAAGAATATGATAGGGACTTTTTGGCAGCCCAGGCTTGTATGGATCGACGTTGCGACGATCACGACGCTTCCCCGGCGGGACTTTCTTTCAGGACTTGCTGAAGTGATCAAATATGGTGTGATCTGGGACGAAGAGTTTTTCTGCTTCCTCGAGAGGGAAAGGGAAAAAATCCTTGGTCTCGATAGTGCAACCCTGGTCCGGCTGATCAGCCGGTCGTGCGAGATAAAGGCAGAGGTTGTTTCAAAGGATGAGCGGGAATCAGGGCTGAGGGCGATCCTGAACTATGGACACACGATAGGGCATGCGGTCGAGACGGCTACAGGGTATACCCGATATCTTCACGGAGAGGCCGTTGCCATAGGTATGCTGAGTGCGGCCCTGCTCGCCCGTCTGCTCGGGCTTATCGATCGGCAGCAGACAGACAGAATCGGGGCGCTTATCAGGAGCTATGGCCTCCCTGTTGTTATCCCGGACACCGTCGGCGTTGATGATCTCCTTTCCTGTATGCAGCTTGACAAAAAGACGGTCTCCGGTGCATTGACGTTTATCCTGCCTGAGAAGATCGGAGCAGTCCGGATAGAAAAAGGGGTCGTGCCGGATGATATCAGAAAGGCGATCGACCTTAGCCGGTAGAATTCCCTTGCAGAATTCTCAATCCATCCGTAGCGCGCTGATACGCCATGTCCGCAAGTTCCTTCCTGGTGTAGGATCCTGAACTCACGTCAATCACCTCGTTGAAATGAACCCTGGCCTCGATCTTCTTCTTTGAGAGAAGATTCCAGAAGTGGGGCAGAAGCGGTGTGTTGTGCCATGCCATTTCATTGGCAGGCGCGTGCGCTGTAGGGAGGCCATCGACAGAGGCGTAATATATGCTGAGCGGGAGTACCGGTAGATGATCTTCTGCCGGTATTTTGAAAAAGGAACTTCCGAATTTTGAGACCTCATTCCCGTTGTCGGTTGTGCCTTCAGGAAAGACAATAACATTAACGCCTGCCTTTAGCTTTTGCTGAACTTCACTTACAGCCTGAAGTGTCGAGCGCGCGGACTCACGCTTGACAAAAATTGTCCCGCCGATCTGCGCCAGGCAGCCGAAGAGCGGCCATGAGCTGACTTCAGCCTTCGCGACAAATACCGAGGGGATGCTGCTGCCGATTACCAGTATATCGGTGTAGCTGGAGTGGTTGCTCGCAATGAACAGCCCGCGCTGTTGGGGCCGTTGTCCGGTGGTCTGAACATGCAGACCCAGGACTGCAGCGAGGCACTTTGCCCAGATCATCATGCCGTATGTCCGGAGCTGCGTCTGCCGGGGCTCTCCGAGGAAAAAGGCCGCACTGATCAACAGGCCCGGCAGGAGAAAAAAGATGTTCAGGATGAGGAGAAGGAAAACCTTGTATGCCCTGCGGAAGAATGTCATATTTTAAAAAGTATACCATACACCTCTGGCTGCAGGGATAGGGTCTTTTTATTGACAGGGTGGGATTAATTTATATATGCTATCCGGGTAAAACGTTATGGCACTTTTTCCTAAAGAAATAGACTTCTTCGAGATATTCGACCGGGCCTCTATGAATATCGCCAAGGCTGCTGAGCTGCTGGTTGCCCTCATGGAGAATTTTGATAACATTGAGCAGCGCGCAAAGGAGATTTACGAGGTCGAGCAGGACGGAGACATCCTGACGCATGAGATCATGAAGAAGCTGAACAAGACCTTCATTACCCCGATCGACCGCGAAGACCTTCACGCCCTTGCTTGCAGTCTTGATGATGTGCTTGATTTGATCTGGGGGGCGGTTGACAGGATTTCCGTCTTCAGGATCACTGAATCGACAAAAGAAGCGATTTCGATGTCCAAGGACCTCCTCACCACGGCCGAGGTGATGCATAAGGCCATCAAAAAGCTCAAAGAGAAGAACTACAGCCACGTCCAGGAATACTGTATAGAGATAAACCGACTGGAAAACAGGATTGACCGGGACTTCAGAGATGCGCTCGGAAAGCTCTTTGATGAGGTGAAGGACCCTATCCTGATCATAAAATGGAAAGAGATTTATGAGCATCTTGAGGATGCCTCAGACCGTTGTGAGGATGTCGCGAATGTCCTGGAATCAATAGTCCTCAAATATGCATGACAGCTTTTTTCTCCTCGTCTGCGTCATAGTCCTTGCCACCCTCTTCGATTTTATAAACGGCTTCCACGATACAGCAAATGCAATAGCTACGTCGGTCTCAACGCGGGTCCTTTCCCCCAAGTTTGCGGTTGCCATGGCAGCGACCCTGAATATTGCAGGGGCATTTGCCGGGACTGCTGTTGCAAAGATGGTCGGCTCAGGGCTTGTTGAGGCGTCTTCAGTTACCCAGCTTACGGTCATCTCTGCGCTTATGTCTGCTATCATATGGGATCTTATTACCTGGTATTTCGGCCTGCCGACATCATCGAGCCATGCGATCCTTTCGAGTCTCGTCGGCGCAGCGGTTGCCACGGCCGGGACCGGCATTATCATTGAGAAAGGCGTTTACAAGATAGTGATCGGCCTCATTGCCTCGCCGGTTGTCGGGCTGCTGCTTGGCTATCTTCTAATGCAGTTTCTTGTCTGGATATTCAGGCGGTCATCGCCGGCCCTGGTAAGCAAGATTTTCAACCGGTCCCAGATCGTATCTGCGGCGTACATGGCGTTCAGCCATGGGAACAACGATGCCCAGAAGACAATGGGTATTATCACCATGGCACTCATCAGCTACTATAAGCTTCCTGACTTCCACGTGCCTTTCTGGGTTATTGTTCTTTGCGCATCTGCAATGGGCCTCGGGACGGCGCTGGGCGGCTGGAGGATCATAAAGACCCTCGGCGTAAAGCTTGTCAATCTCCGTCCGATTCATGGTTTTGCTGCTGAGGCCTCGGCAGGGACTATTATTGAAGTGGCCTCGCGGTTTGGGTTGCCCCTGTCAACTACCCATATCATCTCGTCGACGATCATGGGTGTCGGCGCATCGAAAAGACTTTCGGCGGTAAGATGGGGAGTCGGCGGCAATATCGTGATTGCCTGGGTGATCACACTTCCTGTCTGTGCTGTCCTTGCCTGGGTGATTTGTAAGGCAGCACATTACTTTTTTTAAGGTACCTGCAGCCTGCCCTCCCGCGTCAGTCCGGCAATTATTTCTTTGATCTTCGGCAGGACCTCCAGCGCAGCTTTCTCTCCCTCAAGGATTGCCTCATGACGCTTTTCAAACTCTGCCGAGCCGATATGGCCGACCCTTGGTTTGATGATTACATCTGCCCGCGAAAGCTGGGTGGCAGCCAGCTTCGAATACATGATATTAATTGACTGGAGGATCGTATCAATCGTGCCCTCAGGCTGCCGCGTATCGTGATCTGCTGATATATCCACGGCGATGATGATATCAGCCCCATAGGTCCTTGCAGTATCCACGGCTACCGGGCTCACCACCCCCCCATCCACATACATCTTGTCTCCTATCCTGACGGGCCTGAATATACCGGGGATAGAGCAGCTTGCCCTGACGGCGGTCCCGGTATTGCCTTTGCTGAAGATCAACTCCTGACCGCCGGGGATGCTGGTGGTGACGGCAAAGAAGGGTATCCGGAGTTTTTCGAGCGGGGTGTTTCTCACGGTTGTGTTGATATACTCTTCCAGTTTTTCGCCCTTGATGAAGCCGTTGTCCGGGATGACATAATCGACAATGTCGTTTTTCTCTATGTCTAAAGCCATCTTCTGCAGCTGGAATGCCGTAAAACCATAAGCATACAGACTGCCGACAAAGCTTCCCGCGCTTGTGCCGACAATCATATGGACCGGTATCTTGTTCGTCTCAAGGATCTTGAGTACCCCTATATGGGCAAAGCCCCGCGATGCCCCGGCACCCAGCACCACGGCAATCTTTGCAGGGCCTTTCTGCGGCTGGACGGTCCCCTTGGGGGTACAGGACCAGAGAAACAATATGCCCAGTATGACGGAGTAATATTTTACCTGTTTCAGTATGTGCATCCCGCTCCAATTTAATTTGTTTTTATCAGCAACTTATTATATATTAACAACGTTGGGTTATAATAATACCACTTTTATAAAACGCGAAAGGAGCGATCTGAAGATGAAAAAAGTTCTGTTGGCTGTTGCTGCTGCTATATGTATCGCAGCCTTTGCCGGATGCAATACAGTGGGTGGTATGGGCAAGGACATAAGAAGCGGCGGGGATGCGATAGAGAAAGCTTCCGGCACAAAAAATCAATAGCAGTCTGTTCTGTGCAGCTTGGGGACCTATGCCCTGTCCCTGCAGACTCTGTTTTTCCCATAGTTGAAAAATAAGTGTTTTGCAATCAGAACAGTGGATGGCAGGGGAGTGATTTTATTAACAAATACACCCTGTGGTTTCTGCCGCAGGGTATTCACGAAAAAAAACGCAGGGGGTGGTGGCTCCCCCTGCGATACTGGCAGCAATGCCACGCAGCCTGTCAGGTGACCGTCAGATCAAGGCTGCTTTCCCAGTAGCCATGAAGATTGCAGCGCTGATGTGCAACGAGCGTTACCTTGCCGCTCGGAGCAGCATCTTTTTGCAGGATGAGGGTGAATGCCACCTTGGGAGTTGCATATCCTTTAGGCTGGAGATCAACCCTGCCGGCCGGTTCATTGCCTATGCTCAGCTCGATATTCTCGATCCAGTGTGCCGGACCCATGGCGTGAATGTTCTCGCCTACCGCAATATCCACGGTAAATGGTTCGCCTGCTTTTACCCTCTCCGGAGCGGTTATTACCGGAGAATGCGACTTCTCAAGCGGCGTCTTTTTGGCAGGATCTTTTGCCCTGTTGATATTTTCAAAGAGCGCCTGGTCTGCCTTTGAAGGAAAATACTTTTCTGCTGCAAAGAGTTCTCTGGCTGTTCCGATTACTGCGGTCCCTACGGCTGCTGCTTTTAAAAAAGATCTCCGTTCCATAATACCTCCCTGATTTTATATTATGCTTCTCTTTTAGCACACATGCGGGGTGATGTCAATCGCAAGAGGTGTTGAGCATGCTGTATTCGCAATCGATCAGGGTCATCGGATCAATAAAAAGTATTTCTTCACCAGCGGTTGTTGCATTCCAGCCGAGTCTCTCCTGTGGAAACGTTATTGAGATCAGGGCTGCTGAAAGATGCAGATGTGGAGGTGGAGCAGATGTCCTCTCCCGTCGGGTAGCAAGACTGCCAATTATATCTCCTGCCCGGACTTGCAGACCAGGGGAAAGATCACCTTTTGGCCGGATATGCCCATATATAGAATAAAGTTCCCGGTTCTTTTCATCATGCAGGGGGTGTCTGACGAAAACTGTTTTGCCAAGGAAGTCATCAACGATTTGAGCGATTTGGCCATCATAGAGAACAGGGATCCGGATGTCGTCTGAAAGGGGCCGTATGAAACCGCCAGCTGACCGGTAACAATAGAAGTCAAGTCCTTCGTGCGGGGTGACTCTCGTGCCCCTGTCTCCCCACCAGATATCCCTGTCCCCGAAGAGCATACCCGGGTAAAAGAGCCATTTCCTGATGTCGAGATTGTTTTTTGCACTCAACTGGCGGCAGAAGCAGAACCTTACTGCCGGCCTGATCATGTGACACATAATTCTATTATAGCCAATGCAGGAGAATATGCTGCAGATATGCCAGCAAAAGGTCATTTGGCACTGTTCATCGCAGCGGTGTGTGATTGAGTGTTGACACCGAAGGTGTTTTTTGATAGGATTTGCCTAAGACAGCTCATTAGCAACACTAAGATATAGAGGAGGAATCGTATGAAAAAAAGCACCGCAGTTTTGTTAGTCGTTGCCGCAGTCCTTATCAGCTCCATCGGATTCTCGTCCCAGGCATATGCAGCCAGGGTTTATGTATCTCCACCTGAGATTTTTCTCGAGAGTTCCCCGGATTTGGTTGTGATACCGGGGACATATGTATATCGTGTGCCTGATATCGAGGCGGATATCCTTTTTTATCAGGGGTTCTGGTACCGCCCTTTTGAAGGGCGCTGGTACAGGTCCAGGCACCAGAACGGACCATGGGGCTTTATAGCGCATGGAAGGGTCCCGGGTGGTCTTTTAAGGTTGCCCCGGGACTACCGCGGGATGCATTTCGAGCCTCAGCACCGGATTCATTATGGGGACCTGAATAGAAACTGGAGAGGGTGGGAGCGGCAGAGACACTGGGATAGGGACGACAGATGGCGCGAAGGGAGGGATCACGGACGCAGGGACCATGGTGATCGCGGTCATGATCGCGACAGGGGACACGGCAGGGACGGAGGTCGTGATAGAGATCATGGCGATCGCGGACATGATGGCCGGAGGTAGAAAAGAGGATGGTTGTATCGCCGCAACTGTCTGTTTTTTTTGTTGATTCGAGAAGGGAAGAGTTGAAAGGAGCCAGAACATTATGAGGTATGCCATAGTCTTTCTTCTTGTTTTGTTGTTTATTGTCAGCATGCCCCCCGCGGGTTGGGCGGCTATGGATATACCTTATATTTCTCCTGGCGATCAGCCCTACGAACCGCTGCCTCCTGATGAGGCAGGTGGTGGCGAGATTGTCGATCCGCCGCCAGCGGCATTCGCCGGGCCGCCTGACGTTGTGGTAGTTCCCAGTGGAACAACGTATGTTTATATGGTTCCGAATACACCGGGATTCTATTTCTACGACGGTTACTGGTATCGATACTACAGAGGCTACTGGTTCCGGTCGTCTGTCTATAACGGACGCTGGGGCTATATTGAGTCATCCCTGGTCCCTCGTTATGTCCTGGATGTTCCGCCGGAATATGTTTACCACCTGCCCAGGGGATATCACCGAGTTCGCTACAATGACCTTCACAGGAACTGGCGGGCGTGGGAGCATGGCCATCATTGGAACCGCTATGATTGGTTCAGGCATGAGTTGAGAGACGATATCCGCCGGGACAGGTATGATCGTATCCGAAGCGACAGGGACAGGAACCGCGACAGAGACAGAGGGAGAGATAGGGGCAGAGATCGGGATAGAGATAGACAGGGCGGGGGCAAGGGTGACGGGACGCTCGGAAAAGATAAACAGGGCGGTGGTGGCACCCGTGGTGGCCAGACCGGTGGACAGACCGGCCTCGGAGGGACGAAAGGCGGCGGGACCAAGGGCGGCGATGTGACACGCGGCAAGGGTGACGGGACGCTCGGAAAAGATAAGCAGGGCGGCGGTGGCACCCGTGGTGGCCAGACCGGTGGACAGACCGGTCTCGGAGGGACGAAAGGCGGCGGGACCAAGGGCGGCGATGTGATACGCGGCAAGGGTGATGCATCACACGGGAAAGAGAAGAGCAGTGGACCCCGGGAAGGGAACAGAGGGTCCCAGCAACAGGGAGATAAGGATTTTCAGAGGAGATAGACTTAACGCCTGACGTGGGCGTTTTTATCTCTTTTCATAGACGGATAGCCGGTGGTGTATACCCCCGGCTATTTTTTTGTTCTGAACTTGTTTATCACAAATTCCCGTTCGTCCTGATCAGTCTTCAGTTTCCCCCTGAGCCTTTCATCAAGCAATTGTCCGAGTATTTTTGAATAGACGGGGCCTTCTGGGATGCCCAGTTTCTTAAGGTCGCGTCCCTTCAGCGCCGGACGAACTTTCTTCAGGGTTACCAGGAAGTTCGAGATATCTTTTTTCTTCTGAGGATCGCTCGTCGCAGACATGGCAAAGAGAAGTGTCTCCAGCGGGAGACTGGTCAAAAGATGGTAGAGTTCGGCAGGATCTTTTGCCGGCAGCTTTTTCAAAATCTCTTCGGAAAGCATAGTGCTTTTGAGTATCAGGTCTCTTGTCCGGGGCGGCGGTGCAAGCCTCTTCAGTGCATCCCCTCTTTGCTCTGCGCTGAGGTCGGACAGAAGGGTTAGCAGGTAGAGCAGGGTAATATCTGCTTTTTCATCCAGGTAGAGGAGGTTGTACCATGCTCTTGTCTCGCTGACCGAGGCAAATACCTGTGCAAGATGCTCGCTGAACAACAGCTCCGGATGAATGACCTTCAGGAGATTGAATTCAGAAAGCCTATTGAGTGTCCTGACAGGGTTTGTCTCCCTGAAGGCAAGGATAAGTTCTTCGTAGAGCCTGGATCCGGACAGTTTTTCAAAAAGGTGCATCTGGATTGCCGATTTTATCAGATTTTCGGTATGTTTGCTCAGTTTAAACCCGAAGCGTTCAGAGAACCTGATCGCCCGGAAGGCCCTTGTCGGATCCTCGACAAAGCTGAGGTTGTGCAGTACTCTGATGGTCTTCTCCCTCAGATCTCTCTGGCCACCGAAGAAATCGATCAACTGGCCAAAGTCCTTCCGGTTCAGTCTTATCGCAAGCGTATTGATGGTGAAATCTCTCCGGTAAAGGTCTTTCTTGATCGATGATGTTTCGACGGTCGGCAGTGCTGCCGGAAATTCATAGTATTCTGTGCGCGCCGTCGCGACATCGATTTTCCGCTGTCCGAGGCTGATGGTTGCGGTCCCGAATTTTTCATGGGTCCGCAAGGTGCCCTGGAGCTTCTCGCCCAGTGAACGCGCAAAAAGGATCCCATCCCCCTCGACCACGATGTCGATGTCAAGGTTTTCTTCCCGCAACAGGAGGTCACGGACAGAGCCGCCGACCAGGTAGACCGTGTACCCCATCTCCTCTGCGGTCCTTCCTGCGACCTGCAGCATAGCGGATACATCTTTCGGAAAGCGGTCTTTTATCCAGGACGCAAGATTGCGGCCAGGGGCAGTTCTTTCGGTTGTATCCGTGTGGTCGAGATGCCGCTTTCTCAGATAGTCTTCATAGAGCACCCTGAGCAGATCGGTCCTGGTTATTGCACCAATCAGAATGCCGTCCTGCATGACCGGCATGAACCGCTGGTTATGCTCAATCATGCTTGTCTCGATCTCTCTCGCAGGAGTTTTGGTCTCGACCGTTAATGCATCAGGGGTGGCAAAGTCGATGCAGCTGTTTTTCCTGAAGCCATGGAAGATCGCCTTTTCGACCACCTCCCGCGACAGCAGTCCTGCATAGGCCCCATCCTTCAGCACCGGCAGAACATTGACCCCATACCGGGTCAGCATATCTTCGGCCTCTTTGATCGTGTTGTGAGACTGAATGGTGATAACCGGAGTTGTCATGATGTCTGCCGCGATCTTGCCCGGCCTCACGTGCTTTGGCAGGAGGTCCCTGATCGTATCAGCGACAATGGCAAGAGATGCCTCCCTTACCGTTGCTGAGGCGGCTGAGGGATGTCCTCCACCACCGAATTCTTTTGCCAGCGCTGACACATTCAGCTCCGGCACTCTGCTTCTGAATATGATCAGGATTTTCCCTCCCATGTCGAGCAGGAGGGCTACGGCATCAACGTCCTCCATATCCATGATCTTATGGGCGAGATGTGCCGCATCACCGACATAGGAATCCCGCGATGCGCTCGTTACTGCAATGCGTATGCCGGCGACGACAACGTCGCTTGATGTCTTGACCAGCTCATTGAGAAGTTCGAGTTCCTCGATGCTCAAGTCCACCTTCAGGTAATTTGAGACGATGTTCAGATTCGCCCCTTTCTTCAGCAGATAGGCCGCTGCCAAAACATCCCGTTCTGTGGTAGAGGGGTAGAGAAGTGAACCGGTTTCTTCGTAAATGCCGAGGGCGAGCAGTGTTGCCTCGATCGGCGACAGGGACAGTTTCCTGCTTTCCTTCAGAAGTTCAATAAAGATAGTTGTTGTTGCTCCAACCTCCTCGATTTTCTCGACTTCTCCACGTATATCGCCTGGCTCTATCGGGTGATGGTCGTAGATATGCACCTTCAGATTCCTGTTGCCCAGACATTCAGCAAGGCCCCCGATCCTTGCCGGCTGTTTGGTATCGACGATGATCAGACTCATGATCTCTGCCGGCTTAATATCCCGGATGCGCCTGATCGCGGCGGGTTGAAACACCTCGATGAAGTCTCTGAGATTTTTCTCCTGCGATCCGGGGAAGACGAGCGATGCGTTCGGATAAAGCTTGAGTGCTGCGACCATGGATGCGAAGGCATCGAAGTCAGCGTTCATGTGGGAAGTGATTATTTCCACTGTTCGGGGGCAGATATCAGAAGGACATGGGCTGTCAGGTTATCCGGTGTAGACCGATACCTGGTTTCTGCCGCTGTTTTTTGCTGTAAACAGTGCAGTATCAGCACAGGATATCAGGTCATCGTAGGTCTTGATCCTGGGGTCAGGATACGTCGCTATGCCGACACTTACCGTAATGGTCCTGCTGCCCTTGAGGCTCTTAAAGCGATGGTCTCTAATGCATGCCCATATCCGTTCTGCTTCAGCGGCAGCCCCTTCAGGCCCGGTTTCAGGGAGCAGCAGTATGAATTCCTCTCCGCCGTAGCGGGCCAGCACATCGCTCTTCCGGGAATGTTTCTTCAGTGCGGTGGCAAACTCCCTGAGTACCTGATCACCAATCTTATGGCCGAAGATGTCGTTGATCTTCTTGAAGTGGTCGATGTCGAGCATAAGACAGCTGATGGTCGACGCGTACCGCTGGCTACGGCTGAACTCCTGACCGATCCGGTGATAGAAATATCTGATGTTGTATATGCCGGTCAGATAGTCCGTGATCGCAAGTTTTTCCAGCCGCGTTTTTTCATCTTCGACCTGTTCGAACAGAAAGGCGTTGTAGAGGGAATTTGCCGAGGCGCGCGCCATGTTGTTGAGAAGGTTGATCTCATGCTCAGAAAACGTATGCTGGGCCCGTGATGTGCGCAGGAAGAGGGTCCCGATGACCTTGCTGCGGAAAAAAATCGGGACAACAAGGATTGAGCGTATCCCGATGGGGGTGATAATCCCCCGCACCTTTTCCATAATCGGGTCTGTCGCGACATCCCGAACGACAACATGCTTCTTTGAGGTCAACGCTTCAAGTATCTCCGGATATTTTCTGAGGCTGAGTTTGACCCCCCTGAACATCGGGTCCTCAAAGCTTGCGACAACAAAGGCTGTTTTGTGGCCCCAGTCTATTTTGATGATCGAGCAACGGGTGACCGGGATAATCTCGGCAATCTTCCTGACTATACGGAAGAGCAGTTCTTTTGAGTCAAGCGTGTCAGAGATGAGCTGGGTGAGTTCAACGACCGCTTCAAGTTCCTTCCTCCTGAACTCCATCTTCACGAGCATCTCATTTTTCTTGATGACCGCTTCGAGCTTATGGGCAACGTCAATGTTGAGGTATGGGGGGAGGATATAGCTTTCTACCCGATATTTTATTGCTTCCTGTATGCCCTTGCGAGCGTCCTCTCCGACAAGAGCGATGGAGGGGTAATTCCTGACTGCCTCCCCCGCACTTTTCATAGCTGCACCTGAGACGATGACCGCCGCCGGATTACTTTCCCTGACGTGGTCCAGGAAAAATTTTGGATCGCTGAAATATGACGGGTGATAGCTCTTCCGGTTCTTAAAGAATTTGTTGAGAAAAGGAAGATGTTTTTTGCTGTCCAGCAACAGTGCTATTTCTTTCCGGTGCATAGATGCCAGTCCCCCACCATAATATATTAATTGTCTGATATTATTACTATTTTGGCTCAAAGAGTCAAAAAGATTTCCTTGTTTTGCGGCTGACGGTGAAAGTTCTCTGTTATCCTGCTGCCAGTCCCCGCAGGGGAGGGAGGTCATCTGAGATGCCGGTGCTGACTTCATGTGATACTCAATCCAGACATGCATGGGATTGCTTGACATTTCCCGGGAGGAATGTTTATACTTTTCCTTCGGATAAAGTTATGGGCACATATACAACATTTCATCCACATAATATTAAAAAGAAGAGGACTCACGGCTTCCTTGAGAGGATGAGCACTCCCGGTGGGCGTAATGTAATCAGGCGGAGAAGGAAAAAAGGACGGAAAAGACTGGGCGTATAACGCAGCCAAAGGTCTACCATCCCCTGAGGAAAAAGGGGGATTTTAAAAACGTCTTTGATTTTGGACTCAAATTTCCTTCGAAGTACCTTGTTATATACGCAAAACCAAGTGGACTCTCTTCCTGCAGGCTCGGGCTTGCTGTGGGCAGAAAAGTCGGCAACGCCGTTATAAGAAACAGGATAAAACGTCGTTTGCGGGAGGCTTTGAAAAAGCGGCTGTCAGGCGGTTCTCTATGCCATGATGTGGTGGTCGTTGCGAGAGCAGCAGCAGTTGATGCTACATTTGCTGACCTCGATAGCGCTGTCCTAAGGTCTTTATCCAAACTTGCACATGAAAATAATTCTGGTATCGATCATAAGGCTTTATAAGTTTTTCATATCACCGATCCTGCCCGGAACCTGCAGGTTCGTCCCTTCCTGTTCTCAATATGCGATAGAGGCAATCACTCAGCATGGAGCGCTAAGAGGCCTTTATCTTGCTGTCAGACGTCTCCTTCGTTGTCATCCCTGGCATCCCGGCGGGTTTGATCCGGTAAGGTAATTTATGGATAGACAGGCCCTCATCGCAATTCTGCTCTCAGCACTGGTTCTTATCGGCTACCAGTTTTTCTTTGCGCCACAGCAGGCGCCGACTCCTCCGCCGGCCATTGAAAAGGCCGCTGAAAAGAAGCCTGATCCGGAAGCGAAGACTGACGCTGCTTCGATGGTCGCCGTTGCGACCGCCCCTGCTTCCGAGGAAAAGGAAATCCGGGTAGAAAACGATCTCTTCGCGGCTGTCTTTTCAACAAAAGGTGGTACCGTCAAGCACTGGGAGTTGAAAAAATATCAGGACAAGAACAATAGGGACGTTGTGGTCCTCAATAAGCCGGGGGCACTTCCGGCTATCGGCATCGGGGCAAACACGAGTTTTGATCTCTCGGGAGCCAGTTTCTCTTCCTCTTCAAAAGATCTGAAACTCGGGCCGGATAATAAAGCCGGTAAGCTTGTTTTTGAATACGTCAGGGACTCGGTCACCGTGCGGCGGATCTATTCATTTCATTATGGGTCATACGATGTCGAGCTGACTGATGAGATAGCAGGGGTCCCGGAGTACTGGATTACGATAGGCTCTGATTTCGGAATAGTTGAGAAGGATGAGACCGTGCATGTGGGGCCTGCGCTGCTGACCGGAACCGACCTGAAGGAATTGAAGCCGGGCGACCTGAAAGATACGAAGATATTTAAAGAGAACCTCCGGTGGATAGCGCAGGAGGACAAGTATTTTTTTGCAGCTCTCGCCCCGGTCACGCCGATGGAGGAGGTCCGTGCATGGCTTCATAGCGGCAGCCCGGTCATAGCCTTCAAGGGGAAGCCCGGACAGAATACTTTCCGCCTTTATGCAGGACCGAAGGACCATGACAGTCTTGCCGCCCTGAACCTTGGACTCGAGCATGTAATTGATTACGGGTTCTTCTCGATCATTGCCAGACCGCTTTTCTGGGTTCTGAAATTGTTCTACCGTTTTGTCGGAAACTACGGTTGGGCGATTATACTTCTGACAATTGTGGTGAGGCTCCCCTTTATCCCGCTTATTAACAAAGGGCAGACCTCAATGAAGAAGATGCAGGAAATACAGCCGAAGATGACTGAAGTTCGGGAGAAATATAAGAATGACCCGAAGAAAATGCAGGTAGAGATGACGGAGCTCTACAAAAAACACAAGGTTAATCCGGTGGGAGGCTGTCTGCCGATGCTCCTCCAGATCCCCGTATTTTTTGCGCTCTACAAGGTGCTCCTGGTCTCGATTGAACTGCGGCGTGCACCGTTCATGCTCTGGATAAAGGACCTCTCAGCTCCGGATACGCTTTTCGGCCATATCCCGGCCATGATACCCCTTATCGGGGGGTTTGCCCTCGGCCCGCTGCCGATCGTTATGGGGATTACCATGGTTATACAGCAGAAGATGACCCCATCTACCATGGACCCGAAGCAGGCGAAGATGATGATGTTTATGCCGGTCATATTCACCTTCATGTTCCTGAATTTTGCCTCTGGTCTTGTCCTCTACTGGCTGGTGAACAACATCTTCGGTATCGCCCAGCAGTTCTCGGTGAACAGAAAGCTTGCCAGCAAGAAGATCTGAGCTTCTGTTGTTTTTTTATCCCTTATTTACTCCGGCCTGTTAAAATAATCACTGAATCCCATGAGTTTTCTTGACGATACCATCGCTGCTATTGCAACCCCTGTCGGGCAGGGGGGTATCGGGATTGTGCGCGTCAGCGGGCCGGATGCCGTGAGGGTTGCTGACCGCATATTCTTTCCCCGTAAGGCCGGACGCGAAGTCTCAGCGGTTGCAACCTCCTCGGTCATCTACGGTGATCTTCTTGATCCTGCTGACGGTTCTCTCGTTGATGAGGTGCTCGTTTCGGTCATGCGCGGGCCCCATTCCTATACCAGGGACGATGTCATAGAGATTAATGGTCACGGCGGCATGATGATCATCAGGCGTATCCTGGAGATAGTACTTTCTCAGGGAGTACGGCTGGCAGAGCCGGGTGAATTTACAAAGCGCGCTTTTCTGCACGGCAGGATCAGTTTGACGCAGGCAGAAGCGGTGATGGATCTGATTGCTGCAAAGACCGAAGAGAGCCGGCGGATTGCGCTCGAACAGCTCAGGGGGAGGCTTACAGAGAGACTTGATGCAGCGCGAAAGGCAATGATTGACCTTTGCGCCCTTGCTGAGGCCTACATTGATTTCCCTGAGGATGACATCGAGATAGCGACATCTGAGCAAATGGGACAGGGATTGGATGCTATAAGACGGGACCTTGAGCACCTTTCGAAAACCTATGATGAGGCACGGTTCTTTAGGGAAGGGCTTGCGACGGCGATTGTCGGCAGGCCGAATGTCGGGAAGTCTTCACTGCTCAATGCCCTGCTTCAGCAGGACCGGGCAATAGTAACGGATACGCCGGGAACCACGAGGGACCTGATCGAGGAATGCCTGAATATCAGTGGTCTGCCCGTCAGGATCATCGATACCGCAGGGATACGGAACTCTGATGAAGTGGTCGAACAGGAGGGGATCAAAAGGAGCCTCAGGGCACTCGAGGAGGCCGACTGCATCCTGGCAGTGTTTGATGGGAGTGCGCCACTGGACCCGGAGGACTGCGATCTGATCCGGAAGATCAGGGGCAGAAATTCGATTATTGTGGTCAACAAGTCTGACCTTGATGAAAAGATATCATTCGGCGGCCTCTTGCCGCACAGCAGTCCGCTGGTACGGATATCGACCCTCACCGGCAAAGGCCTGGATGTCCTGAAATCTCTTATCGTTACAACGAATCTCCGCGACTGGAAAGAGGAGCGGGAAGGCGTGGTGATCACGAACCTCAGACAGAGGCAGGCGGTCGACCAGGCGGTGTCCGCGCTCGGACGTGCTGCGGATACCCTGCGGCAGGGGCAGCCCCTTGAGATCTTTGCACTTGAACTCCGCGACGCCCTCGATCATATAGGTTCGATAACCGGGGCTGTCACTCACGAGGTGATTCTGGATAAAATTTTCAGTGAATTCTGTATCGGCAAATAAGGAGGTTCTGATGGAATGCAAACAGGAAATTAACAAGGCCTGGGGCAGGTAGCGTATGAATACAGATACTAAAATTGTTTATGTAATCGGACACAAAAACCCGGATACGGATTCTGTCTGCTCAGCAATTGGATACACCCACTTTAAAAATGTTACCGACCGGCGGTTTCTCTTCACCCCTGCGCGGGCCGGCAAGCTCAATGAAGAGACGAGGTTTGTCCTCGATCGGTTTCAGGTGCCCGTTCCGAACGAGGTGGAGAGCCTCGCTGCTACGGTGAGCGACCTGGACATAAAAAAACCGGTTGCCGTGCACGAGCGCGATTCGGTACGAAGGCTGTCCGGCCTCATGAGGGAAACGGGTGTGCGCGCACTCCCTGTGGTGGACGATACCGGCCGCGTCACCGGCATCGTCGGGCTCAAGGACATCGCTCGCCACTACATGGAAAGCGTTGGGTTCAGTGACCTTTCGGAGGCACCGATTGATCTCGACATATTGATCAAAACACTCGATGGCCGTGTCATCAGCAACTCCGGGAGGAGAACGAACCTGACCGGGAGGATCTTTACCGCCTCGATGCAAAAGGGTACGCTACTGAATCGGGTCCATCCTGGAGACGTGGTCATTATCGGTGACCAGCACGATATCCAGCTTGACCTCATCCGCTCCGCCTGTTCCGCCCTGATCGTCACTGACGGCATGCTGATCGGCAACGATGTAGTCGCAGCGGCCGAGACCAATGGTACACTGCTAATCTCCTCTCCCCACCATGCCTTTGCAACGGTCCAGATCATGACGATGTCTGAGCCGGTTGCCTCGATTATGTGTTCAAATACTGCGTCGGTCGGACTCTTCACGCCGATTAATGAACTAAGGAAAAAAATACTGGAGTCGGAATACCGGTCAGCGGTAGTCGTTGACAGCGACAACCGTCTTATCGGTTTTATCACCAGGACCGACCTTCTCCAGCCGGTCAGGAAGCGGGCGATCCTTGTTGACCACAACGAGATATCCCAGGCGGTTGACAATATTGAGGACGCCGAGAT
The DNA here is from genome assembly GCA_049799315.1 of Thermodesulfovibrionales bacterium. Taxonomy (GTDB): domain Bacteria; phylum Nitrospirota; class Thermodesulfovibrionia; order Thermodesulfovibrionales; family UBA6898; genus PALSA-1316. The sequence continues at coordinate 48,174 of JBARHQ010000021.1, forward strand.
TCTCGAGATCATTGACCATCATCGTGTCGGCGATATCTCGACCGTTGCTCCTATCTATGTATATAACGATCCGATAGGCAGCACCTGCAGTGTGGTTGCGGGTATCATGTTCCTTCATCAGATACATATTCCTGCAGAGATTGCGGGCGTGCTGCTTTCAGGTATCCTTTCGGATACGCTGCTGCTTACGCTCTCGACAACGACCGACCGCGACCGCCAGGCAGCGGAAAAACTGGCGATGATTGCCGGGGTGCCGATCAGGGAATACGGCAAGGAGCTCCTTCATGCAAGCATCAACATACAGGGCAAGACGCCGGCTGAACTGATCAGTGCGGATTTCAAGGAGTTCCTGATTAACGGCAGGAAACTCGGCATCAGCCAGATGATGGTGCTTGACTGCGAGGAGATAGACTGGATACAGGATGCGCTTCTCTCCGAACTGGAGCGGATTCGCCTTGCGGGCGGGTACAACCTGACCGCACTGCTCATCACGAACCCGCTCCTTGCCTCCTACGAACGTGTTCTCATGAAGGGCGAGACCTGGATAATCGAGAAGGCCTTTGATGCAAAGGTCCAAGACGGTACCTGTATCCTGCCCCGTGTCATGTCGAGAAAAAAGGATTTTATCCCTGCGCTCGGCCAGGCGCTCAGTATGAGCAGAGGGCATTGAACGGTAATAGTCATCCTTTGGAAGAAAAGAAGAAGACAGGTTCAGAAGTTAAATCTAAACCTGTCCCAAGTAATAAGGAGAAAAGTAAACGATTGCATAAACAATTAGTTTCTGCACCAATATTATCACGCAAGTATGAACATATTATGAATTTGCCGTCTTCTTTCCTGTTCTCGATAACCGGGTTGACCGGATTTCTCTGGAAATAATGGCCAGATGTGGGGTAACATATAAAATCGGACAATCGGCTGGATCCGCTTAAACAGTGGATAAAACGGGTCCGGAGATACTCTCAAAAGGAATCGGCCCCTGGAATTATTGATACGATGAGTAAAGTTAATAAAAAGTACTTTGCAGCAGGGAGATTGAGGACTTCTTTTTTTCTCCCCGCGACGGGACCACTTAAGGGGTCATGGCACTCCAACCATGGCCTGTTATTTAAAGGTTTATCTGCTCTCTTCCTGTCTTTTACCCTTGTTGTTTCATCTGTCCACGCAGAGAAAAATCCTGTAGTCAGGATTATCTTCGTCAACAGTCAGGCGGAAGCGGACAAGATACTTGTAGAAATCAGCAAAGGGGTGACGTTCGCAATTCTTGCAAAAGAAAGGTCCGTTGACGAAAAAAGCAGGGACAGATACGGCGAGATCGAGCCAACTGCCTTTGAGAGCCTCGACAAGCCTTTGAAAGAGGCTGCGTTGCGGTTGCAGGAGGGGGAGGTTAGCGGAGCCATTCCGCTCGGGGATACCAGTCGTGCCCTTGTCCTTGCAGTGGACATGACATATTACAGGAAAGGTAATAAGGCGTTCAGATCAAAAGACTTCAAGACTGCAGAGATAAATTTTCTCAAACATATTGAGCTTAACCCCGACGCGGTGAAGGCCCGAGTCAGACTCGGACAGATCCAGGAGGCTGCAAAAGAGTTGAGCAAGGCAGAAGCGAATTATACGGACGCCATCCGTTTTGACCTCCGGTGTGAAGAGGCGTATGAGAGGTTGGGGAAGCTATATCTTCACAAGGAGCAGCTTTATCAGGCAAAGGATCTGTACGAAAAAGGCCTGTATAATATACCCGGTTCAAAATCATTAAAGGCCGGCATCGAGAAAATAAAAATGAAAATTTCCCAGGTCAAAAGCAGACCTTTAAAAAGTGAACCCGTCAGGGATGAAATTACGAAAGGCCGCTCTATGCTGCGGGACGAGGCATCAAAAGGCTCTTTGTTGGGGACCGGGATCTCAGGGAGCCCGCAGGATAAAAAAATACACCTCAGAATTATTGTTACAAACAGTGAATCCGAGGCGGACGATATTCTGTCCCAGGTGAAAAATGGAACCTCTTTTGCTTTACTTGCCAAGGCAAGGTCAATTGATGAAAATTCCAATCAGGCGTACGGCTATCTCGGGGAAGTCGCTGTTGACTCACTTGATGCAAATCTTCGGGAAGCCTCATTGGAACTGAAGGAAGGACAGACAAGTGGCATCATCAGGATGGATCAGGACAGGTATGCTCTTCTTCAGGTAACAAACATGAGTCTGTACAGGGAAGGCGAGAAGGCTTTTATTGCGGGAGACTTTAAGACTGCAGGAGAAAAACTGCGTCAGTATGTTGAGTCGAACCCCGACTCCGTAAAGGCCAGCATAATTGTTGGAAAGATCCATGAAGATAAAAAAGAGTTCTCAAAGGCGATCGAGATGTATAAGAAGGCCATATTGTTCAGTCCAAAAACAGTTCTGGTATATGAAAGGCTCGCGAGGATTTATCTTTTTCTGGGAGAATATCAAAAGGCAAGGGACGTCTATATTAATGGGCTGAGGCAGATGCCGTCTTCTCCCGTGCTTACAGAAGGGGTTGAGATGGCTGACATGCTCCTGATAGGCGAAGGGAAACGGATGCCATGAGAAGGAAGGCGATATGCATCTTCCTGTTCCTGATAGTGATCTTTTTTTCGTTCTCCCTTGCGTCTGCGGGTAAGCAAGCACGCCCGGCTAAATATCAGAAGAAAAAAGTTGAGAAGTCTGTCAGCCACGTCAGGCCTGACAGGCCCGAAAACTACAAAGAGAAATCCGCGCTGGTGAATGTGTCCAGCTCAGACGTATTTTTCCGGGACTCACAGGAGTCTGAGCGCGTGACAGAGGTCCTGTTGGGCGATGAGTTCAGAGTAGTCGGAGATAACAAGGAATGGGCCTATGGCTACCTTCCCTCCCAGAAAGGTTACCGCGGGTGGATCAGGAAGGAGAACCTCTCATTTTCCTCTGACAGTACTTCTGTTAAAGATAAACCCATTGTTCAGGTGAGAAATGCGAAGGCAAGGATCACCTTCAGGGACGGCTCCTTTCTTAATGTTTATGCAGGTACCAGGCTTCCCCTTCTGAGTCGTGACAACAGGCGATATGAAGTGATCGTTCCGGATGGTTCAACGGGATATCTTCCCGTAGAGGCTGCATGGGTAGAAGAGGAGCGCTTTGGGAAAGAGGTCACCCCTAAAGATATCCTGCAGGCATCGAAATTTTACGGTTCAGACTACAAATGGGGAGGGATCACGGCCAGCGGCATGGACTGTTCAGGATTTGTGTATACCGCATTCCGGCTGAACGGCATATACCTCAAAAGAGACTCTCACTTGCAGGCTGAAGAAGGGGCGGATGTGCCGATTGACCAGCTGCAGGCAGGAGACCTGGTATTTTTCAGATCGGAGAAAGTTGGCAGGATAACCCATGTGGGCATTTATATAGATAACGGAAATTTCATCCATGCAAGCCGAAGTAAAAAAGGTGTCTCTGTCAGCAGTCTTTCTGACGAGTACTTTAGAAAAAATTTTGCCGGGGCGAGAAGAATTCTAACCCATGTTGACAGAACCGTTCAGATGAAACAGAATAAGGACCAGCATTCCAGGCCGCTGAATAAGAACGAAGTTTAATCGTTGCCGCAGGACGTTTTGAGTTCCTGAAAAGACCTTTGCCATGACTCTGAAAGGGCAGGGACGGCAAGGACCTTTTCGATCGCATCGCAGTTTTTCCTGTTGTGATGGTACGTATTGTTGGCAAAGGAAACGGTTACCGCGCGGGGATCCTTCTCTTTAATTATCAGTTCTGCGCCTTTTTGGACAACCCCCTCTTCCAGTACCCTGAAATAGAATCCTGTATAGCCGGAATCAACCACCAGCTTTAGCATATCGCTTCTGCCATACCGCGCAGCGAGAGTTGCGCAGGGCTGTCTGGGCTGACTGACCTGGACAACTGCGGTCCCCAGCTGAAAGATGTCGCCGATGCAGATACCGTCTTCATGAAAATTTGATACGGTAAGGTTCTCCCCGAAGGCCGCAGCCGGAAGTCTGATCCCCAGAGTATCTTCCCAGTATGGATAATGGTCAAAGCTGTATACACAAACGGCCTTATCACTTCCCCCGTGATGTTTCAGGTCAGCGACTCCATTGCCCTCAAAGCCGGACTTTATGAGTGTTAGCGGACCTGCGACGGGCTGTTTGCATATCCCGGTAATTATCTCCCTGTCATAAAAACTCTCTTTCCTGGGAAGGCCAACATTCAGCGACTCAACGATCATTCTATTCATGAATTTTATCCTCTCACATTTATCTCAACTCTCACCTCAGCGCATTGATATTTGCGGATCTCAGGTTAACAAAGTTGCCTTTAGCCGAATCTCAACGCCTGTCAGGGCTTGGGATACAGGACAACCCTTTTTAGTTGCCTCCGCCTGTTCGAGAAATGTTTTTTCATCAATGCCCGGCACCCTGGCCTCTGTCTCCAGGTCGATGACCGTGATCCTGAACCCCTCTCCGACTTTGTCAATGTGAACTTTTGCAGTTGTCTGGATGCGTTCAGCCTTAAATCCGGCCGTCTCAAGAAACAGGGAAAGAGCCATGGAGAAACAACCGGCATGCGCTGCGCCTATAAGTTCCTCTGGATTTGTCCCTGTTCCATCACCGAAGCGCGATGCGAATGAGTAAGCCCCTTCATAGGCCCCGCTTCCGAATTTCATTTTCCCTTTGCCGTCCTTCAGACTACCTTCCCATATCGCTTCTGCCTTCCGTACTGGCATATCTACCTCCTGTTTATTCCGCCCTATCTCAGCGGTTAATGCATACAGTATATCAAAATCACTGACATATTAAGTCTGGATGGTTGCAGAAAAGTCAAAAAATACTTTAGAATTAACGTCTAACAACACAAAGCCGATGTGGTGGAACTGGCAGACGCGCCGGACTCAAAATCCGGTGGGGGCAACCCCGTGAGAGTTCGATTCTCTCCATCGGCACCATATATTCAATAGGTTTGTCACCTGTATAACTTCAAAAACTCCTCGACCGTCATTCCGGCCTTTGCAATCTGGTTTCTCAAGGGCCCTTGCTTTACCGGCTTGCCCTTACGCACAGGAATGGAAAGGATACTCGGATTTCCCTCCTTGCTCAGATGAACATGACTGCCCTTTTGTCTTTCCGCTGTCCATCCGGCACGCTGGAACGCCTTGATAACCTTCTCGGGCTTCAGGTTATTAATGCCACTCACGAAGCCTTCTTCACCTTCCTGTTTTGGCTGACAACCTCAAGATGTCCTTCAATAGCATCCTTTATCATCTCAAGCGTTTCTTCGACTGTATCCCCCTGAGAGTTGC
>JBARHQ010000022.1:0-3893 GCA_049799315.1 Thermodesulfovibrionales bacterium
CCCCTGCTCCTGCCCAAAGCATGAAATTGTCAACATAAATCCGGATAACGCCCCCGGCCGGCATTGCCTGGGAGGCATTAATCACAAGATTTTGAATCACCTGGCTCATTTGTCCCACATCAACCTCAATCGGTCCTATCGCGTCAGTCATAATGATTTCGCACTTGACATTTGAACCCCTGAGCACAAAACTTGAGGATTCTTTTATTATTGCTGCAATCGATGTCGTTATCTTTACCGGCGACCCCCCTTTCGAAAAAGTAAGCAGCTGCTGAGTCAGGTCCGTAGCTCTGTGAGTTGCCTTTTCAGCCTCCACGAGTCTCTCGTACATTTTATCGTTTGGGTCTGCAGACATTCTTATCAAACTAATATTGCCTAAAATTGCGGTAAGTATATTGTTAAAATCGTGAGCGATTCCTCCTGCAAGAATTCCGATTGATTCAAGTTTCTCGACCTTTACAAGTTCACTCTCCATTTTTTTGCGCTCAGTGATATCCTCGCCTGAAAAAAGGATCCCGCAGAGGTCACCTGTTTGATCTCTCATCAGTGATGTGTGGACCGAGAGAATTCTGTCCGCACCGCCCTTCGTCACAACAGGGATTTCATAGTGCTTAAGCAGCTTACTGTCGCCGCCCATTAATTTCAGGAAATCTTCTTTCGCTTTGCCCCGCCGCCCCTGCAAAAGAAACGTATCAAACCAGTTTTTGCCCAGGATCTCCTCTTCTTTGACCCCCAGGATCTCACAACCCATCCGGTTGACCAGGGCTATTGTTCCGGCGGCATCCAGGACCATGACCAAAACACCGACAATATCAAGATACTGGTTTGCCCTGTCTCTCTCTTCCCGCAGCGCTTTTTCGCTGTACTTTAAGGCGGCAAAAGCACTGCTTGAGCGCAGCATGTACCGGACATGATGTCCCAATAGTGCCCAATTGATCGGCTTGGCAATAAATTCGCTAACACCCATCTCATAGGCCCTGTTTATTGATTCAAGATCATCAAGGCCGGTAACCATCAACAGGGGGGTCAATTGCCCGCCCTCCGTTTTTCTGATCTCCTTGCAAAGGGTAAACCCATCCATCTCAGGCATCATCACATCAAAAAGGACTATATCGGGGTTGAGTCGTCTAAAGGCCGCGAGGGCCTGTATACCATCGGCCGCCTCCTCAACAACAAAGCCGGCCTGCTCAAGAGCTTCTCTCTCCAGGATCCTCATGGTTAAATCATCATCCACAATCAGCACAAGAGGATATTTCCTCCCTGCCTCACTCTCTCTCACAATGCCTTCCTTTCACAACAAAGTTCAGGGCACCTTGTGCCCCACCTCCATCAAGAGGCCGCAGACCATCTCTTGGCTGTCGGCCAAAAACTTCAGTATAAGTCATAATGATGCTCTTTTTTGCAGTTCCTCTCTCAGCGCAGATTCGACCGCCCTGTATTCAGCATCTATCCCTGCGAGCAGCTCTCCAGCCCCCTCTGTCGAGTTAACACGTCCCATCGCCTCAAGCCGCTTGCACAACGATGAAAGCTGCATCGCCCCCACATTTGCACTGCTTGACTTAAGACTATGAGCTGCTTTTTGTATCTCGGATGCACTCCCCTCCATTACCGCCTTATGCAAGCGGCTCAGCAGACCCGATGAGTCAGCAAGATAGATAGACAGAATTCTGGTCACCAAGTCGGGTGCCCCCCCTTTTTGCAGCCGTGCTAAACGATCAAGCGTTTTGTGATCAAGCGTTACCAACCGGTCAGATTCAGCCTCCATCGAGACGATGTCCTCCCCTGCACTGCCGGCGTCTCCCTCCACAACAAGACCGCTGGGACTCTCGTTATTTTCCTTCTCAGCTATCGCCTCGGTGCCCGCCGCAGTCCGCACCTTGACCCACCGTTCAACAGCCTGTCGCAGCTGACCAACGGTGAAGGGTTTTGAAATGTAATCATCCATCCCGGCAGCCAGACATGTCTCCCGGTCTCCCTGCATTGCGTGTGCCGTCAGGGCGATAATGGGTATATGCTTATGAAGTTTGTAACGACCATTGCCCTGATCCATCTCTTGCATACGTTCATGCCGCGTGACGCGTGACGAAACGTTTTTTTCCTCAATTGCCCTGATAACTCCGGAAGCCTTATATCCATCCATGACAGGCATCTGGCAATCCATGAAAACTATATCATAGGGTCTCCTGGATATCAACTCAACTGCTTGCTGACCATTATTTACGACATCGACCCGGCAGCCAATACTTTCAAGCATCTCCCGGCCCACCTGCTGGTTGACTATGTTGTCCTCGGCAAAAAGGACCAGACAGTCAATCTGATCAGTACCCTGCTGGACAGGGGACTGATCAGAGAGGGAATTCCCGAACCGCTCCGGTAAGACCGAACGTGAGATATCGCCGATGTCTGGAACAACTATGGCTGATCCTTTCTCTCCTGTCTTCATTCTGGCGGTAAACCAGAAAGTCGAACCGCTCCCCCGTTTACTCTCAAATCCGATTTCTCCCCCCATCATCTCAACGAGCTGTTTGGAGATTGCAAGCCCCAATCCCGTACCTTCATGCCTCCGGGTTGTTGATGAATCGGCCTGGGAGAAGGCATCAAAGATAAAGGGTTGTCCCTCCGGAGAAATGCCGATCCCGGAGTCAGTGATCTCAAAATATAAAAGCACTGCATCAACAGAATATTCTTTGGCGGTAACATGTACCGCTACCCCACCTCTTTCAGTAAATTTAATAGCATTTCCGATGAGGTTGATCAAAACCTGTTGCAGGCGTAGCTGGTCGCCACATACAACCGCCGGGATGTCATCCTCAATAATATATGACAGCTGCAGGTCTTTTTTACGGGCGCGCGTGTCGAGCAGATTTGCCACTCCCCTGACTGTGCTGAGCAGATCAAAATTACTGACCTCAAGGTCGAGCTTCCCCGCCTCTATCTTTGAAAAATCGAGAATATCATTGAGTATCTTCAGTAGCGATTCGGCAGAGGAGTGTGCAGTTTCAGCATATCCCCGCTGCTGAAATTCCAACCGCGTAGCAAGGAGCAGATCGATCATGCCGAGGACACCATTCATAGGAGTTCGGATCTCGTGGCTCATATTCGCCAGAAACTGCGATTTTGCCTTGCTAGCTGCTACAGCATCAACCTGCGCCTTTCTTAAGGCATCCTCAGTCTCTTTGCGCATTGTTATGTCCAGGGCCATACATACCATGCCGAGCACGTCCCCGCCGGCATTCCGCATGACCGATCCGGAAAACAGCACCGGGATCTTTCTGCCATCTTTTGAAATGTAGAAAGTCTAAAGGTTTCTCAGGACCCCTTGTGTAATGAGTTCGCTAAGGCCCTCTCCCAGAACAGAAACGGACCGCTCCTGTTCCTGACTTTCGTGAATAACAATTGTCCCTATGGGTTTATCAATGAGATCCTCCACTGCATATCCCAATAGATCGAGAGTAGCTCTGTTCACCTTTTTGATGAAGCCGTCCGGATTGGTTACTATCAATGCGTCGTTCATGGATGTGATGATATTATCGGTGTATTCCTGTGAGGCTACCAGATCTCCCTGTGATCTGTCGAGGGCTTCGGTCATCCTGTTAAATGAATGCCCAAGACTTTCCAACTCGTCTCCCGTCCCTATCTCAACCCTTGCTGTCAGGTCGCCCGCAGCGACGCGCTGGGTTACATCATCCAGTGTCTTAATAGGATCGCTCAGTTTTCTCGCAAAAGGCAGCGACACTGCCATGCCGACCAGGATACAGAAAAGAGCCAGCCAGGTGGTGCGGACATACAGATTCCGGAGGTCAGTATGATATCCCTTCAGCGATAAGCCGATATGTATCCATCCCCAGTCTATTCCTGAATAACTAAAGGGATAGGAATAGTGAAATACATCC
>JBARHQ010000023.1:0-1577 GCA_049799315.1 Thermodesulfovibrionales bacterium
AGTTAATTCCGCCCCTCAACCTAATCGGATCCTCACTCGCAAACCTCTGCAATTCCGGAGAGTAATGCCGCGCCCTGTAGTAATACAACCCCGTTCCATCGTTCTCCCTTCCTGTGTACTGAAACGGGTTATCCGATGCTTCACCTGACAAGCGAATTGGGGTCAGGTCTTTGATCTTGTATTATGCATTATTCTTCTCATACGACTGAGTATAAAGCAGTGCAGAAGTGCAAAAGTCCGGAAGCGCAGAAGCAAAGATACAGTCAAGTCAGTCTGCACGACTCTGGTGTTTAGGTTGAAGTCTGAAGACTGAAGGAACTAGAAGCGTTATGCCTTCGGCCATCAACCTATCCCTGTTACCCATCTTTCGCCTTCTCAAAACCCGTTATTACCTTCATTTTTGTTGATGGAGGAGCCATCAACTGACGAATAGCATCAAAGACGACCTTGAACTGGGAGTCATATTTCTTTTCTATGCCTGCAAGTTTCCGGGCGAGGTCTTTATGGGTCGCGATCAGTTCGCGGAGCTTGACAAACGCCCGCATGATCTGGACATTTACCTCAATTGCCCGGTCGCTGTTCAGTACACTTGAGAGCATAGCAACGCCCTGCTCGGTAAAAGCGTAGGGCAAGTATTTTCGATGTTTTCCCCTGCCGCTTTTTAAGGTCGCAAAATGCGACCTTAAAGATTCCGCTTCTTCCTCTGAAAGCTGAAACATAAAATCATCAGGAAACCGCTTCGGGTTCCTGTGAACCTGTTCATTGAGTCGCTTTGTTTCCACTCCGTAAAGTTCGGCAAGATCACTGTCAAGCATAACCTTATGACCGCGTATTAAGTAGATTTTCCTTTCAATTATCTCAGCCGGAATCAGTTCTTCCATTTAGCCTCCTTGAACCCCACTAACAGGAATGTCTCGGCAATAAGGAGCGCCCGGCCAAAGGCAGTGAGAAGGAGGGAAATGGGGAGATGGCTGCATTCTTTCAGGGTCCAACTATACGTCCGCCGATAAATAGGAATGATGAACTGCTTCGGCCCCTTCAGGAAGTTCATCAAATTCACGGCTTGTGCAATCACTTTTCTATCCATCCCCTTCAAGTCAAAAAGTGCTTTAATGATAATATGTTATGACTATTAAAGACAAGAACTTTTTTGGTTTGTATCAGAACGATAGCATGGCATGGGTGCTTTCACGGGCACTCTCAGTTAGCGCCGGAAATCAACGTCGTTGGCGAGATATTCAACGAAAGGGTTATCAGGTGAAAGAAAACTTCTCGGCTGATGTCTTGGTCTGTCGCCCATAGGGAGTACTTAGCGCCCCCTATATATTCTCTAATATGTTTTGTATGGGCAGTAATTAACACCGGGCGGACTATATTTCGGATAGTAACTTGCAAAATTATCGGTATGCGTGCTGTTGTCAAGTACTGTGAGAATCTTTCTGTCGTCCTGCCGACCCCGTATAAGTTTATTGCCAAATGAGTTTCCCACTTTATTTTCCCGAAACATCCGGAGATATTCTCCCGAGCTTTTTCTCTACCTGGCTCAGGACGCCGTGGAGCATGTTCAGTTCCCAGTC
>JBARHQ010000024.1:0-18619 GCA_049799315.1 Thermodesulfovibrionales bacterium
ACGCCGGCGTTTCTCATGATGATATAAAACACTGCGTCAAGGTTGCAGAGAAGGCGCTGGAGATTGCATCGAGAACAGGCGCTGCCCTCGACATGGAACTTGTGGGCAGAGGTGCCTTATTACACGATCTCGGTAAGGCAAAGACCCACGGGATGGAACATGGAAAGATAGGCGCTGAACTCGGCAAGGAACTTGGATTGCCGACGACGATAACCGACATAATGGAAAAGCATATCCGCGGGGGCCTGACAGAATCCGAGGCTATTGAACTCGGCCTGCCGGTTAAAGACTATACACTAAACAGGATTGAAGAAAAGATCGTAATTTATGCGGATAGGCTTGTGGATATCATTACTGACGGCATTGTAACCATCAAGGATGAGGCAGAGGCAGAAGCACGATTCGAAGAGATACTCAGGGAATATCCGAAATACGGGAAAAATGAAATAACCGTCAGCCGTTATGTCGGCTACCATGCCGAGATACAGGGCCAGATGCGCGGATTCATCAGAAAATGAGTTTAAACCCTTTCCTGCTGCTTTGCGCCACAGGGCTTTTCGCGATATTCAGCTCGACCATATCCAAAAGCCCTGTACTCCCCCTGTTTGCCTCCCATCTGGGGGCAGACCCGTCAGGGGTAGGTTTTGTTGCTGCAGTGTCTGCATTCACAGGGGTTGTCTTCAGCATTCCGGCGGGAATACTTTCAGACAGAATCGGCAAACGAAAGATGCTGATATTCTCGTCATGTATCTTCTCTGCAGCTCCCTTTCTCTACCTTGGGGTAACTCAAATCTGGCAGCTTGCAACCGTGCGTTTTTTCCATGGCTTTGCAACTGCTATCTTCATCCCCGTTGCCATGGCCCTTGTCTCCCAAATCTTTCACAAGGAACGGGGTGAAAAGATGGGATGGTTTTCAACGGCAACCCTTGTCGGAAGGTTCGTGGCCCCTCTTATCGGCGGCAGCATTATCGGTGCCTTGGCCTTCGATCCCGCACAAAGTTACCGGGTCGTCTATATCGTTTGCGGAGCCGCTGGGCTGGTCACTCTTTTGCTCACCCTGGTCATCCCGCAGCCTGAGAAAACGCAGCTTCAAACCCGATCATGGGCAGATACAATGATAACCTTCAAGGCGGTACTGGCAGACCGGACAATACTCATTACCTGTGCGGTAGAGGCTGCCATTCTCTTTGCATACGGGACCTTTGAGACCTTTCTTCCCCTATACTCGGTCAGCATCGGACTCAATTCCTATCAGGTCGGGATATTTCTGTCGGCCCAGGTCATTACGCTTGCACTTTCAAAACCCTTGATGGGGCGGTTTTCGGACAGGCACGGCAGGCGGCCGCAGATATTTGCAGGCGCGCTGCTGGGTGCAGCATGCATAGGGAGTTTTGCGCTCTTCAAATCATTTGTCACGTTGCTTATACTGAGCATGGCCTTCGGCATGAGCCTTTCGATCGTCACCTCGGCTACATCAGCGTATATAGCCGACTTAAGCAGCAAGGACGCGCGGGGTTCTGCAATGGGACTTCTCGGCTCGATTATGGACATTGGTCATACGACAGGCCCTTTATTTTCTGGAGTTGTCGCAACACATTTTGGATATGCAAAAGCCTTTATCGCAGGTTCACTGGTTCTTATGGTGATCGCCGGCGTTTTTCTTGCCGGAATCGGCATAGGAGATGGGAACAGAAGGATGAACAATGTCTGAGCTGGGTTTTCGGCAAAATTACTAAAGGAGGACTATTATGAAAGAAGTAACTGAAATGGCAGTAAAGCTTATGGCAGCATCGGCACGGACAGCCCCAAAGGCAGGGGGCAAGGATTTTATGGAGATTGTGGTGATTACGAAGGATGAAGACCTGAAAAAGATCGCCGAATCCATGAAAGAATATGCGCCAAAGAGTACGAATGAGGCCTTTTGGTTGCGGGATGCCTCGAATATCGAAGATTCCCAGGCCCTTCTTCTCCTCGGTCTGAGCAAGCCGGTTACAGCTGGATATGACTGCGGCGCCTGCGGGTATCCGACCTGTGCCGAGTTTGCGAAGAACAGGCAGATGAAGGACAAGGAGATGGGATACACTGGCCCGCACTGTGTGATGAGAATGATGGATATTGGCGTTGCCCTCTCGTCAGCTGCAAAGACCGCCAGCCTTCTGAATGTCGACTGCAGGGTGCAGCAGCGTGTCGGCGCTGCAGCGAGGGCCATAGGGTTGATACAGGGTGAAGTGGTCATGGGCATCCCCATGAGCATTACCGGAAAGAGCATCTATTTCGACCGGCAGGCGCCGAAACACTGATAAACCACCCTCCCTTTATCCCTCCCCTCAAGGGAGGGAAATTATCTCCCCTTGGGGAGATGATTTGGTTGATCGAGAATCCAGAAAGGCTTTAACTTTATGACGAACATCCTCTCACCTTTCACCGCACTATGCACTGTCGGCTTCTTTGCCCGGCTCTCCTATGCGCTTGCGCGGACCCCGGTGCTGCCACTCTTTGCGCTCTATCTTGGGGCAGGGCCGGAGGCCATTGGTTTCGCCGTGGGCGTATCGACTGTCACCGGCATATTTTTTAAACTGCCTGCAGGGGCTCTGTCGGATGTGATCGGCAGAAAGCGGACGATGCTTATCGGCCTGCTCTTCTTTGCCTTCATGCCGTTTGCCTATCTGATGGTCAGAGACTACAACCTGTTGATTGTGATCAGATTCATCCACGGGCTTGCAACGGCAATCTACGGTCCGGTAGCCATGGCAGTTATTGCGGACATCGCGGGCAAGAACAAGGGAGAGATGCTTTCATGGTTCTCCTCAGTGACGATAATCGGGAATCTGCTCGGGGCGCCGCTGGGCGGTTTTATCCTCCACCGGACGGCTGGGTCAGCTGCCCCCTCTCTGGCGGATTTTCATTATGCCTATCTCGCCAGTGGTATTGCAGGTATGGTTTCGCTTGCCCTGGCACTGAACGTATTGCGGAACGATAAAATCGAAGGACAGGGCAAAGGCATAAAAGAGGCCTTTGCCAAATTCATATCCGGCATCAAAGAAGTCTTAAGCGATAAGCGTATTGCGATAACCTCTGCAATGGAAGGGCTGCAGAATATGACCGTCGGTGCGCTTGAGGCTTTTCTGCCGATCTATGCTGTCAGGGTTGCCGGTCTGAACGAGTTTCAGGCAGGCATCCTATGGGGTGTTCAGGTGGTCACCACTATTCTGTCAAAACCAATTATGGGAAAGACCTCTGATCGGTACGGGAGGAAGGCCTTAATCACGGTGGGGCTTCTCATATGCGCGGTTTCGTTTGGGTTGGTTCCTGTTTTTCAGGACTTCTATCTCCTGATGATAACCGCCGCCTTCTTCGGACTGGGAGAGGCGCTTGTCCAGTCGTCGGGCGCTGCCTTTGTGGCCGATCTCTGCAAGGAAAAACATTTCGGCACTGCTATGGGGACCTTCGGAACGATCTTCGATATCGGACACGCAACAGGTCCGATCCTTGCCGGTTTTCTACTTGCAAGCCACAGTTATCTCTTTTCGTTCTGGGTGATGGCGGCTGTGCTGTTACTGGCAGCCCCGGTTTTTGTCGTGACCGTCAGGGCAGAGGAAACTATTCACAGTGCATAAAACATAGTTTCAGGGCTTAATATCGGGGGCAGACAGAATCGCCGAAAAAAGTCTGCCTGCAACACCTTCTGGCCATTTCATGCAGCCTGCCAACATTTTTTTAAACGCACGCACCGTAATGCCTTCGTTTACGTGATCCATGATCAAATCCTGTTGTCATTGCAGAATTTTTTCGGTGTTCTGTCTGCTGCCCCGAACAGGATGAGTGGTTTTGGGCGCACGCTACAATGAACATAACTTAATTATTCACCGGCTTTTTTCATGTTATCATTATTCACTATTGGTTTCAGCTCAGAAGAAATGGAGGAAAGGGCATGCGAGGAAAGAAAATTATTTTACTGACCATATTCATGCTGTTCATTGTTTCTGCAGGGATGAACGTGTATGCAGCAGAATCAGAGCAGGCATCAGCGGACCGCAACAGTCGGGCTGATGCAGCAGCAACAGCGCAAGGCCAGGGAAGCGTGGGCCTTAAAAGCACCTTTGGCGAGAGCCTTGGCGCCGGGGCCCTCTCCCCGAGTGCTGATTCCGGTCCCAGTCCCCGCATTCTCCGTGTGCTGTCTTTGATCGAAACGAAGACCGACGATCAGAAGGTCCTCAAACAGATACGACATAAATTGACCAACATGGGCGAAGAGCGGCTTGGCATGATTACATCCCTCTCGGAGCGCATCATCAGCAAGGGCCAGGAGGCGGAGAGCGAAGTTGCCTTTCTGCTCCTGACTGCCCTGATCATCTTTTCCTGATTATCAGACTTTCCCGTCACCTTGTTTCGAAAAAATAACCCGTGAAATATATTTTGGAGGTTGTAATGTTTAATAAAAGACAGCTCAAGGATTTTCTGAAAGGACCTGCGCATATTCTGTATCACGTCCTACTCATTGTGGTGAGTGCGGCCATAGCCCTTTCACTGCCTTCTGTCATGGATTTTATCGCAAGGAAATTTCTTGTCTATTGGACAGTTGTCGGAAACGAAAAGATATTTCTGGCCTCGGTCGAGATTGCATTGGCGGTCACGCTTATTTTTGTCTTCAATTATCTGGGCAGAAGCTGGAAAGACCGCAAGCTCTCGAAGATGGCGCAGTCTGCCGGGCTGGTCTTCGTCTCTTCGGCACGCGGGTTTCTTGCGCGGCGCAGGCACCGGCTGACTAAAGAAGACCAGGGGATTGCACGTGATATCATGCTGATAGGATCAACGGGGTTCCGCACCTTTGCGGATGAGCGGGGTGAGCTGCACAATGTCATCAAACATTGCCGGCAGGCGCAGGTCATGCTCCTTAATCCCTTCAGTGAAGGGGCGAGCATACGGGCAAAGAGTATCCTCGACCCGGAGATCAACCTTGACCGCTTCAGGGAACAGATAAACAAGAGCATCGGTTTTCTCAAGGAGCTCAGGGCCATACAGAAGAATATACGGTTGAAACTCTATGATGATGTGCCTTTTCTGAAGATGGCGATATCAGGTGATTATATCTGGATCAGGCATTATCATGCAGGGTTCGATGTCCAGGGCATGCCGGAGTTTGTGTTCCGGCATAACAGGAATCCTGGCAGCCTGTATGTGACTTTTTATGAGTATTTTCTCAAATGGTGGAACAACCCGGTGATACCGGAGTACGACCTGGAGACTGATGAACTCGTCTATCGCAACCAGGCAGGGAATGAGGAAAGAAGAGAAAAGTTCAGAGCACTTTCCCCGGAGTCCTGACCGGTCCTGCTGAATAAAAACAAATCCCGGCGAGGGGTGCGCAGCTTCGCTGCCTGTCAGTTGATAAATGCCAGCCCATAGGGTTAGAATTTTTTATGAAGGCCCTTATCCTTTTCTGCTGTTTTTTTACCCTGTTTTCCTGTAACCAGAAACCTTCCTATCGGTCTGCGCCATTCGATGGACAGCAGGTCTCGATAGATGTCCGCCTGCTGAGGGAGGCGGTCCCGGAGTTCTATTCTGTTTTTATTGAGGGAAAAAGGATAGATTTTTTTGTTGTCCTTGCGAACGGTGAGGTTGCGTCATATCTCGACGCCTGCAAGGAATGTTATACAAAAAGGCTCGGATACCGGCATGAAGGTGGTGTGATGGTATGCAGGGCATGTAATGTCAGATTTCCCCTGGAGAAACTGGATACCGGCATCGGCGGATGCTATCCGGTCAGGCTCCGGGGCGGCAGGGTGGGAGATGCCTATATCGTAAGCAGGGAGAGCCTTCGAGCCGGGACAAAGTATTTCTGACGGTAGGGGCATGGCATGCCATGCCCCTACTCATGCGCGTCTTTGCCTCCCAGGATATATTACGAAGCCGTTCATGTTAGTGAATCACCCAGTCACTTTTTCTTATAATTTCGGGTTTAGGGCCCCCGGAGAGCTGGACAATGTAGCAGCCTTTCGAAGCATATCTCTGGCCCGGACCGAAGCTCAGGCGCTCGTATAAGGGAACCTTCTGGTCCGCCATCATGGCGATGATGTCGAGAAAGTTGTCACGGTAATAATTCCCTCTCATGTCCATTAATGCCCGGGTGAATACCCTTACAAGGGCATTTGTCAGCTGAGCTATTTTCCTGTCGCCGTCATGATTGTTTATCCCATCTCCCCGGGGGGGCTGCCTGTCCAGGGACACGCTGTAGGGATAGGTTACATAGGTGAAGCCGCGGGCCTGTTCCTGCAATTTCCAGAGACCTTTCCCGATGTAATCCGAGGATACAAAAACCATCTCAGGCTTCTCCCTGCCCGCAGCCAGAGACTCCAGGGCCGGCAGTGCCGAAGAGTCGACCCAGAGCAGAACAATAGACGCATCTTTTTCGGCCAGGACCTTCTGAAGAAAATTTCCTGTTAAGGTCTCCCCTGCTTTCAGCATTATGGTTGACGGGGGCTTATGTCCCAAATCCAGCCAGGTTTTCTGGAATCCGGCAGCCAGTGCCGCGCTCTCGGGAGAAGACTGAACAATCTGGATAGGTAACCCCTCACTGCCTGATGCGTTACTGCTGCTGATATAGTGCGCTGCTGCCTCTCCCTCCAGGTAATAACCCTTCGAAAAATATAATGTGTACCAGTCAGTTTCGGAAACCACAGGAAAGCTGGTGATGGGGAAGAGACTCGGGATCTGATTTTCCTCGCAGAACTCGTGGATAGGCTTCCATTCCCCGGTCGTGATCCCTCCAATCAAGGCAAATACCGGATCCCTGCGATTATACTCTTCAAGTTGACTGCGCCATGTTTCCGGCGGGCCTTTCAACACCCAACGGGACAGGGATAGGGTCCGGGATGCCAACTCTCCTGATCCGGGCATAGATTCAGCCACGGCTAGGGGCATTGCCGGCTGCGTCCTGAGGCTGTATTTAGTGATGACGTAATTCTCCAAAGCAAGGAGAGGAGCGAGCATTGCGTCACGGTTCTCCGGGCTGACATCGTCGGCGATAACCGTTGCAAACCGCAGTTTCGTATCAGAGACTCCGGGTGAAAATTGTGCCGACATCGATTTCAGATAATTAATAAGCAACGTCATGTCGCCATCCTCAAGGAGATAGCGGGGCATGATATCGCTCAACATTCGGTCGGAGGGATCCATGCCGCTGCGCAGCACTTCCGCCAGGGATTGATCAGTATATGCCTGACGGCTGGTGGGGGGCCGCGAGTCGGTCTGAGCTCCTTTTTGGGTTGAAGAGAGCGGCTGGAATAGTCTCTGTCCGTTTGTGGGGGGTGTGACTACGCCCCCTTCATTCGAGCCGAGTCCGCTGCGCATATGGCAGCTTACACAGGTAAAGACCGTTCCCGGGACGGGGACATCGCCCTTTACCACAGACTGCACCGGGTTTCCCGAGGGGAGGATGCCGTTGCGGTAGATATCCTCACCGAGTTGGAGCGGCTCCTTCCTGCTGAGTCCGGCACCTGGTTGCCGTGTGTTTTCGGCGGAGGCTGCAGGGTCCAGGCCGGCGGTTGTCAGTATGAGTGTGATAACGCAGATAAAGAGAGACACGGTTCTATTTTGTACCCTTGAGTGCTGTTTCATTTTGTGGTAGCTTTTTTATACTCTGAGATCAGTTCCGCCGTGCTGATCAGTCCGAAGATTCTTGTCCAGCTTTTGGAGGCAGGAGACCAGATAATGATGATAGGCAGATGGGCCATTTTATTCGAGGCATTGGTATCGAAGGCCTTGATTACCTTGTCGATATCCGACCTGTTGCCGGTGAAAAAGTCCCAGCCCTCCTGGCCGTCATACCGCTTGAGATAGTCCTTCATTTTTTTCGGGGTATCATTTTCAGGGTCGATCGAGATCGATACCAGATGGACAGTTTTTGAGTCCGGCCCCATCTTGCGCTGAAAGTTCGTAAAGCTGGCAGAGAGGACCGGGCATATCGTCGTGCAGGTGGTGAAGATAAAATCGAACATGACCGGCTTCCCTGACTGCAGAAGCGACCGGAGGGAAACTTTTGCCCCATGCTGATTAATGAGGGTCACCTCAGGGGCTGTATACCTCTCGGTGGTTCTTTTGTAATCCTGCCTGGCCTCTGCCGGACCTGCGCCGAATAAAAAGGCACAGAGAATTATAAAGCAGAGACTTCTATGCAGTGAATATGCCGTTAAAACCATCTTATACTCCTTAAGAATAATTTTATATATATTCTACTTTAAAAGGGAAGCTATCGGAAGAATAATCCGTGCTTCCACTGGCGGCCCTGAAACAGCAAAGTTTCTTTTACTGCTTTCAGGGCCTTATGTCAATCAATCAAAACATTATCTGAATACCGGCATTAAGGACCCAGGTGGTCTTTAGCTAGAGGCCGTTTAAGCCGCAATTGCTATTGTTTCGTTATTTCCTGGGATACTGGTACTCCATTCATCGTTCCCAATCTCCCATATCCTGCCACCGTCGTACCAGTCATGCAAGACGTCATCATCATTCCGCCAGCGGTACAGTCTGCGTAAGCCAATTTGTCTATTTGGGCTTGTGTCAACGCCGTCGTCGGATCCGTGGTGTTCACGAATATCATGGCGTAAGCATTATGATTATTGGGAGTACCGGCAGTCAAGCCGAAGTACTGTGTTCCGCCCGGGGCAAAGCCTCCAAGATCAAAAGTGTCCGTTGTTGTTAATGCAAAGGTGGTTACCAGCAGTCCGCCCAGCGTTGCGTCGGTCACTGCTGACAGCTGATTATTGAGAGTCACCGTGGTCATCGGGATACTGCCATAACACATCATGCCTGTGCAGCCAGCCGGTTTGGTCATAGACTGGGTCAGTAAGCCCTTCAGATTTGTAACCGTTTTGTTGGTTGAATCATAGGTGAATGTCCCGGTGAATATCGAATCATTGGGCTGAGTCATTGGTTCATGGAACGTTTCAACAACGCTGTAAAAATTCAGAAGGCCGGTTGTCGCTGCTGCGCTGTTTCCCGCGCTGTTAGCGGCAACCACACTGTAGGTGTACGCAGTCTGAGGCGTCAGCCCTGTCAGCGTAATCGGGGACGTGGTCCCTGTTGCGGTGATACCTCCCGGATTTGCAGTCACTGTATAGCCGGTGATGGCACTGCTTCCGCTGTCAGTGGGAGCTGTGAAACTTACCGAAGCGGTGCCTGCGGCAGCGCCTGCGGCTACCTTGACCGCGGTTGGCGCACCCGGTGCGGTGCCGGAACTCCCGCCACCGCACGCAGCCAGGGACATGCCGAGTAGTACAGTCAGAAATAACTTCATTGTCTTCATGGTGATTCTCCTTGTCACAAATATATTAACTACCAGTGCCAGTACCATAAAATACGGTGACAGGCACTATTGTCATTGTTTCGTTATCACCTGTGATACGGGGTATCCGCTCATCGTCCCCACCGTGCCATATCCCGCCTTCGTCGTACCTGTCATGCAACTGGCCCCCATCATTCCACCAGGGGTACAGTCGGCATAAGCCAATTTGTCTGTTTGGGCTTGAGCCAGTGCTGTTGTTGGATCACTGGTATTAACGAATATCATGGCGTAGGCGTTGCCAGGATTGGCCCCCGGGAACCCGTAGTGCAAACCAAATCCTGTGCCCGGTGACCATCCATCAGTACCACCAAAATTTGGATTAGTTGAAAGAGTGTTTGTCGTAGGTAACAAGAAAGTGGTTACCAGCAGACCACCCAGCGTCGGATTGTATACTGACGACAGCTGATTGTTGAGCGACAACCAGGTCATCGTGTCATTCGGATAGGCAACCGGACCACCCGTCATGGATTCGCTCAGGCTGCCGCGTAAGTTCGACACAGCCCTGGTCGTGGTGTTGAAGGTGAACGTCCCGATAAATATCGAATTCTTGGGCTGAGTGTCCGGCTCAAGAAAAGTTTCCACGACGTTGTAGGTGGTTATGACATCTGTCAGCACAGATAGCGGGCCGCTGCCGGCTGCATTGGTGGCAGATACGGAGAAGGCATACCCTGTGCATGAAGACGGGCACGTCACCGTAATAGGTGACGCAGGGCCGCTCGCGGTGAGTCCGGCGGGGCTGGACTTTACGGTGTAGCCGGTAATCGGACTTCCACCGCTATTTGTTGCCCCGAAACTGACGCTGACGGTATTTGAAGTATTGCCGACTGTTGCAGCGACTCCTGCCGGCGCTCCGGGAAGGGTTGCTCCAGATGACGCAGAGACCATTATGGTTTGTATTACTATCGGGGCCGGGTTGAAATTGGAGTCACCTGCCTGACTGGCAGCGATGATACAGGCTCCTGACGTAAGGTCTGTTACCAGTCCGGTACTGCTATCGACAGTACAGACGGCTGTGGTAGTGCTGCTATAGAGCACCGCAAGACCGGAACTGGCCGTGGCAGAGACGCTTGCGGTGCCGCCCAGACTCAGTACAGGTGCAGCACCAAAGCTTATGGTCTGGTTTGAATCGAAAATAACGGGTATGCTTTGTGTCACCTGAGGTGCCGGGGCAAATGTCGCGTTACCGGACTGATTGGCGGCAATGATACATGTGCCTGTCTCAATATCAGTGACGATGCCTGTGCTATTGTCTACTGAACAGACCTGGGGTGTAGTGCCGCTATAACTTACCGGCAGGCCGGAGCTGGCCGTGGCCACGACAGTTGCGGTTCCGCCCAGGGCCAACATAGGAGAAGTTCCGAAAGTGATAGTCTGCGGGCGTGCTTCGATTGCAGGTCCGTCTCCACTGCCGCAGCCACCCAAGGACAACGCAGCCAAAGCGGTCAGGATGATGCCAAACACTAGCCTTCTGAGAATACTATATGTGATATGCATGATACTCTCCTTTTATCTCTTGATGTTTCAAAAACGCACGTTCAGCGCAACATTGAGAGAGCGGCCCATACCGGGGACAGGGACTCCCCATGGAATACCGTTTGTTGTCATTGAGGCGCCCTGGCCCACATAGGCGCCTCCGAGCGGCAGAGAGTAAAACCGGTTGAAAAGATTCTCTATGCCGATATCAATGCGGGCGTGTTTCCACACGTAGCTGCTGCGCAGGTTGAACAGGCCGTATCCGCCGGTTTGGACCTCGTTCCGGACCTGCGACACGTTCTTCTTGGCTGCCACTGCCTGAAATTCAGCGGTGTTGGTCCATGCCCCAAAGCGATGCATAACAGCCAGTTTCGCATTCAGCGGCATGATGTTATAGAGATTGTCGCCTGTTGTACGGTTCTCACCCCGTACGTAATTCAGCAGAGCGGTCCCGGTGAAACTGCCATAGCCGGTTGTTTCGGCCAGCACCATATGACCGGACAAGTCCAGGCCATAGAGTTGGGCAGATTGATTCATATACTGGAGAAGCACAAACCCTGTCGTGGCGGCCACGTTCGCAGGGCTGCACTGACCGAAGTCGCAGCGTCGCGCATCAATGTAGTCCTGAATATAGGTGTAGTACCCTGTTGCTTTCAGACCCCATTTCTTTTTGCCGACATCATGCCAGTCGCCCGTAATGCTGAAGGTGTTGGCCACTTCGGGTTTTACGTCAACATTGCCGATGTAGCCGTTGCCATCGCCGATAAAATTGTTCATCAACGCCGCCATTGCATTTGTTGCCCAGGGGTAGCGCTGGTAGAGATTCGGCGAGCGGGATTTGCGGGCGTAACCCGCCTCATAGGTCTGTGTTGCTCCCGGCGTATAACGCCCCAAGGCGGTAAGGTCCCAATTGTGATCGGTACGCTCGCGGTCGAGCGCATTGAAGGCGGCCGCGTCGTTCCCCCATAACCCGGCCAGGCCGTTGTCATAACCCTGTACAGGTCCCGCATTGGTCTTGACGGTATCGCTGCGAACACCCAGTTGACTGACCCATTGCGGATTCCATTGTGCCTCCCATTCCACGAAGG
Organism: Thermodesulfovibrionales bacterium; assembly: GCA_049799315.1. Taxonomy (GTDB): domain Bacteria; phylum Nitrospirota; class Thermodesulfovibrionia; order Thermodesulfovibrionales; family UBA6898; genus PALSA-1316. The sequence goes on from JBARHQ010000024.1 coordinate 11,905, forward strand.
CATCGATTTTATTCCGCTGGCCGTAGTCAATATTCCAGAAAGTATTTGGTCCCATTGATCCTCCGACCGGCGGCCACCAGTCGTATAGAAAATAATTCTGGTATTCTCCCCCCACTCGGAGCGTGTCCCTTTCAGAAAGCACGATATTCCCATTAACCAGCGCCCCCCTGGTCTTCGCCTTGGTCTCCATCGGCATCCCGGTGCCGTAGAAAAATCGGTCCGCTCCCATGTCCATTTTATGCCGGGTATCCTGACTGTATACGCGGGCTTCCAGGTCGCCCCACTTATACTGCCCCGTGTAGCGAAGATTGATCAGTGTGTTTTTGTTGGCGGTCATATCCATGCGTTGGTTCGGGAACCCCTCGAAGTCCACCTTCTGCTCACTCACGTTCATCTGGAGCAGGTGGCCCTCATGGCGCAGTGCCAGCCCGACGTCCCTGTTTGTCACCCCATGATAAGAAGAAGAACCTACGATGTTTCCAGAAATCAGCGGGCCGCCTTCCCGCCCCTGGGCGACCGGCTTAAAGTCTTTCCCTACCGTGTAATTATCCGATCGGGAGCTCGACTCGCCATATGATATGTTCACCCAGGGTCCCGCTAATGTTGCCCCAAAATTATATCCTCGGGCATTGCCATTGCTGCGGAAAAAAGTACCGGCCTGTCCCTTGGCCAAGGCTCCCTCTCCGGTCTTGGCAAACTCCGGCGGTGAAGACTTTACCTTTATGGTGCCGCCGATGCTGTCACCCCCGACGCTGACCGGAGTGATGCCTACAAACACCTCGACACTGGCGACCTTCGTCGGGTCAATATAGGAAAGCACCGAATTCATGTGATTTGGGCACGCCGGCATCAGGTTCATGCCATCCACCTGAACGAGGACTCGGTCATCCGCCAGTCCGTGAATTGCAGGAAGACTCGAGATGCCACCAGCGCCGTAGAGACTAACGCCGGGAATGTCCTGTAAAAGACGTGCGCTGTCGTTAGTGGCGGACTTGAGGGAATCAAGCTCATTTTTCTGAACTTTGTCGCCGGAAAAAGGTTGAGTCTCTTCCTGAGCAGGGCCGGAGACAGTTATTTCAGACATCTCCTGCACAGTCTCAGCATAGGCTGCGGTTGTCAGCAGAACGAGCAGTGTGGCAACTGGTGTTATATAGTGGAGCTTCATCATGCAGTCCCTCTCTTCACTTTTTGTCCAATAGATTGAAAGCCGTGTTATTCATCGGTCTTTATTGTTTCCCGTCCGGATCAGTCACAAACCCGATGCGCACGATACCCGCCTTGGCGGCGCTGGACATTACCTGGGCTACAAGTTCGTAATAGGCCTGTCGGTCGGCTCGGATATGCAGTTCCGGCTGAGGGTTTTTTTTTGCCTCAACCGCAAAGCGGACAGAAAGAGAATCAAGCGTAACAACTTCCCCGTTCCAGAAGAGTGCGCCGTCTTTCCGAACACCGAACTGGATGTGGTCCGGCTTTGTGATGTTGGCTGAGCTGGATGCCTTGGGCAAGTCCATCTTAACCGCATGGGTTAAAAGCGGTGCGGTGATGATAAAGATTATCAGCAGCACCAGCATGACATCAATCATCGGCACCATGTTCATGTCTGTCATTGGTCCTTGATGGTTGCGTTTGTTAAAACTTCCGATCGCCATATCAGTTCCCCCCCCTCAGTTGGACTGACAGCCGTTGGTCTTCTCCCCAACGGTAACGAGGTTGTAGAGGTCATGGGCAAAACCGTCCAGTCGTGCCAGCCATACCCGGTTGCGCCGGCTGAAAGAGTTATAGGCTAGAACAGCCGGGATAGCCACGGCAAGACCAACTGCGGTCATGATCAGGGCTTCGCCGACCGGGCCGGCAACCTTGTCAAGCGTCCCCTGGCCGCTGAGGCCGATAAAAACCAGCGCGTGGTAGATCCCCCAGACGGTGCCGAACAGCCCAATATAGGGTGCTGCCGAACCGGCTGTGGCAAGCACAGTCAATCCTGATTCGCTTCGGGCCGACTCCTGTTCAAGACTGTTGCGTAAGGCACGTGTGACAAATTCAGACAGTCCTCCTGCCGAAGCCAGTTTCTGTGTGCCATGCCGGCTTCCCTCTCTCCCTGCCGTCAATGCCTGGCTGGCAAGTTCAGCAAAAGCATTATCCGCTGCTTCCTTCTTCAGAATTTCTTCCATTGCCTGTAGTGAATCAGCCTCCCAAAAGCGCTTGAGAAACAGGTCTGCCCGTTTGTTAGCGGACAGGTTGGCTATCGTCCTGGTCAGGATCAGATACCAGCTGGCAATCGACATGCCCACCAGGAGCAGGAGTACCGTCAGGCCGACAGCATCCGTGTGAGAGATAAAATGGGCAAATCCAAGTGTCTGTTCCATGTCAGGGTCCTTTAAGTGTGAAATTAAATGGCTGCAAAGCAGCCGCGCGCACCGCTATTCCATTGCGTTTGGCAGGGGTGCAGCGCCAGGTCTTGACCGCTACGATGGCTGCCTCGTCAAGGCGGGCAAAACCTGATGTTTTCTTTATTGAGACATTCGTCACCCGTCCGAGTTCATTTAGTTCAACCAGCAGGATGGTCCTTCCCTCTTCACGCAGACGGGCGGAAAGTTTGGGGTATCCGGGCGGTGGGCGATCTGTGCAGCTTACTGAAAGGTCATCGCTCATGACTAGCGGTTTCTGGCCGGTACCAGCTACTGAGCCTGATATGATTGACGCCTTGGGAACACCGGACGAATTATCCGTCACCGGGCTTGTTGCTGCCTTTTCGGCAGGCAGTGGCGGCGAGACCGGTGCGGCTGGAGAGGTGACCGGCTCCGCACTTATCAGAAGATTTTCCCTAACCGGCGGCATGTCCAGTGGTGTTTCCCGTTTTATCGGCATCGGGCGGACCGGTTTCGGTGCAATAGGTTCAGTCAGATTTGCAACTGCTGGTGGGTTGATAAAGTTCACAAAAACGGTCAGAGCCTCCGCCGGTGGTGGAATGACCTGATAACTCCACAGGCCGTAAAGCACAACAGAATGCAGAACAAGAACGGCAGCAAATCCTACGGCCTTGTCCCTTTTAGTATGTAAGCCGACAGTCTGCTTCATTATAACCAGTTAAACGGCACTGCTCCGGGCTGCAAAGGGTTCCCTGTCCTCAGTGGATATTCTTTCCGCAGTGCCCCTATTCATCTTTAGCGGCCCTCATGGCCTCATCGAATGTTGCTATCTTGCCGCCGTTTTCCCTGACGAATTTTTTGGCGTCCTCTGCCTTTATAAAGGCCCATTTTGCTACAGACGTCATAACTCCTTGCTGCTTGCCACCGATTACCCAGGTCGCGGTCCTGGCGTCTGTAAGCTTTTTAGTCGTGTAGTCAGCGACGAGGAGGGATCTGACTTTTTTTCCCTTGTTCCGGTTCAGTTCTACTGCTGCGCAGTGGATACTGCATAAGCCTACCGATGTACCGTCTTCATATTCGATCAGCATGCGGGAGAAATTGAACTTCTCCCTGTCCATGTTGCAGTGTTTACAGTTTTTATGAAGCTTGATGTCATTCTCTTTGTCTCCCTGTGCGAAGGCCAGCAGAGCAAAGGCCATAACGAATACCAGGGCTGCAGAAAAAATAGTTTTTATACGCATGATTCCTCCTGAACTTCTATCTTTTCCTGTGAGGCAGGCGGAAGTATTTCCCGCCTGCCTCTGAGTGAATAGTAATATTGCTACTTCTTTGCCATGGGCGGCGTCGGGATATTCGAACCGTGGCATTCGTTGCAGTTCTGCTGGGCTGTAATCCCCATATTGCTTGCTGGCTTCCAGGTAGATTTCTGCTTGTAGGTTCCGTCCTTCCAGGCATTCAGGTCCTTGACCAGGGCATAGGCTACGCTTGCCGCCACGCGGGCGCAGCGGTCTTTTCTCTCCGGACTGCTGATGGCATAGCCGGATTCTTTCATCCACTTGCCGACTGATACATGGCAGAGAGGTGAATTGCTGGTGGTTTGAATTATCTTGGTTTTCTGCCGAGGCTCCTTGGGGGTAAAAGTGGGGAGCTTGGCTTCTGAATACCATTCCAGGATGTCGGCACCAATCGCTGCACCGTTTTCACATTCAGGTCCTGCGATCCTCGGTCCGATTATCGTGTTGGCAACAATGTTTGCGCCTGCATTGGAGCCGCAAACTGTGCCCCAGCCAACCATGCCACCCTCAAGAAAAACAAAAGCATCACTGGGAAATGATTTGTAGGGGTCGCCAATCTTTTCACTCAGCTGGCTGAAAACACTATTGATAACCGCGGCCCCACAGAATACCCGGTACCATTCGTTATAAGCCAACTCTGCAGTTTTATCGGGATCAAGCTTAACATAAGGCCATGGCCACTTTTCCGTAGATCCCCCCTTCGCCTCAGCTTTAGAGAAGAGGCCCAGGCCTCCCATGGTCAGGGCAGCAATTCCGGCCGCACCGGCTGCGCCCTTGAGAATTCCTCTCCGTGACAGTTTTTCGTCCAACATTTTTTCTGTGTCCATAGTTATTCAACCTCCATGTTGCTATTAAAATCTCCGCTTGCAAAGCAGCGGTTCCTCGGTTCTGTTTTTGCTGAAATAAGTTCAAGTCGAAAAAAAGTGGCTCCACTCCATAGTTATTTTTCAATAATTTCCGAAGTGGAGCCGAGTATAGGGGAGAAAGGTTTGAAGAAAACCTCTCTCATGCAGGTGAAGAGCCTGCATTTCCGTAAAAAACCAGTCTCGACGACTTCGGAGTTGGGAGTTAAGACCTTGGGGGACGTTCTTGCTGAAGTGCTGCTAGATAAGAGGTAATAGCCAGACTGTGGGGTTCACAAGGACTTGCCAATTCGAGGGTGATGGGTCTAAAGAAAGATTCAAAAAGCGCCGGACTGTCTGCGTTGACCGACAAGGAGGCATCTGAGGCATGACAGACATCAAGGGTAACCAGATGTTCTGCCTGCTCTGCCGACGCCAGGTGAATGGTCAGCGGCGACACCAGGGCAAAACATAAAACAGAAAGAAGTATTAAACTGCTGAGTCTCATCGTCTTTATTTTGAGGAAAATAAAGATTTCTGTCAATCTAAAATTATGGTTATCAGATTATCAGCGCATCCCCAAGTACAGCTACCGGATATTAAAATCTTAAACAAAAGCAAAATCGCGGAGTGACCTTGCTTGCACTTTATGCTTGCACAAGCTATCAATAAAAGTTATCATTGTTATATGAACAGCAGGCATAAAAAGACCCTAGCCGCGATAATGACAAAGCCTGCTAAGAGCAGTATAGTTTTTGCTGACATAGAGGCCCTGATCAAAGCCCTTGGCGGAGAGGTGAGGGAGGGAGCGGGTTCGCGTGTGGTTCTAGAGCTTGCCGGCCATAGAAAATACATGCACCGCCCACATCCGGGCAAAGATGCTAAAAAATATCAGATAGACGAACTGAGAGACTGGTTTGATAATTTGGAGGTTAAGCCATGATAAACACAATAAGCTACAAAGGTTATACGGCAAGAGTGCAGTACAGTCCTGATGATGATGTTTTTGTGGGCAGGATTTTGGGCATAGAGGACAGTATCAGCTTTCATGGCACTACGGTTAAAGAACTGCATGCAGACTTAAAGGCTGCTATTGATCATTATCTTGAGGATTGCCGCAAAGCGGGCCGCAAGCCCAAGAAACAGGCGTCGGGAAACCTGATGGTGCGCATTGCCCCTGAATTGCATGCCGCTGCCGCCCTTGCAGCTCAGGCGCAGGGCAAAAGCCTTAACATATGGGTGGAAGAGGCGATCAGGGAACATGCTTCCGTATAAAGATTTATGAAGATATCTTGACAGGATTAGGACTGGTTGAGTAACATTTAAAACTGGCGAAATATTCTTTGCCACAAGCAAGGTCAAATAATGGCCTGATGTGAGCCCTGAAGGGCTATCGTAATGCCGTAAGCAGTTATACATAACATACTTTGGAAAAGCCATGAAGGCGGGTACCAGAAGGTACGCACGTTCATGGCTTTTTTTGTTTTGACTCAACGCGCAGAAAGAAGAAAAGGCTCTTGAGCCTTCATTTAACAGGAGGAGGTATTTATGCACATACCTGACGGGTATCTCGGACCAGCTACCTATGGAAGTCTCTGGGCTGCCATGATAGGCATATGGTCTTACGCATCAAAAAGAGTGAAGCAGGATTTGAAGACCTCGCAGGTGCCGTATATCGCCATGGCGTCTGCATTCAGTTTCGTGGCGATGATATTCACTGTTCCGTTGCCGGGAGGCACCACAGCGCATATCACCGGCGCGACGCTCGTTGCGATCCTGCTGGGACCGTGGGCTGCGGTTATAGCGGTTTCCGTAGCCCTTATTATCCAGGCTCTGGTTTTCGGTGACGGGGGTGTTACCGCCATAGCTGCAAACTGTTTTAACATCGCCTTTGTCGGGTCGCTGGTCGGCTATTCACTCTACCGGCTTGTCACAAAGGTCGGTGGAATGTTGAACGTAACAAAAGGGTCTGAACCAGATGACGAGACTTCGCCTGGTGCATCAATTCAGATAGTCGGAACAGCTCTCGGGGCGTATGCAGGGATCAATGCTGCCGCGCTGTTTACCGCTCTTGAACTCGGGATACAGCCCCTGATATACGGCAGTGGCGCAAGCACGGGCTATTTCCCCTACCCCTTAACCGTCGCACTCCCGGCTGTTGTTCTGCCGCATATTACACTCGTTGGCCTTCTTGAGGCCGGCGTTGCATCTC
>JBARHQ010000025.1:0-3017 GCA_049799315.1 Thermodesulfovibrionales bacterium
GCTTTAGGCGGTGATTCCCTTCGTGCAACGCAGGTCGTGGTTCGACTGGTGAAGGAGTTTGGGCCTGATGTTCCGATTCTCACCGTGTTTCAATATCCATCTCTGGCGGAATTTGCTGCCAATATTGCGCAAAGACAATTATTAGCGACGGATGATAACGAACTGATCGATCTTCTTGCGGAGATCGAAAACCTCTCTGAAGAAGATGTCGCAAATCGTCTTAATCATTAAGGAAAGGTGACACCCGCTCTTCGAAGAAGAGAATGGTGTTCATGGCGGGAGAAAAAATGGGATTAAATTATGGCAGCAGACTGCGAGAAGCACTGGCGGAAAAAGAGATCATACCCTTTATAGGAATCTACGATACTTTTTCCGCGGCAATTTCGGCGAAATACTTCGATGGAACTTTCGTGAGTGGTTTCAGCTTTGCGGCGAGCTTTTACGGCATGCCGGACATTGGTCTGATTTCATGGTCAGATATCGTCGCGCTTGTCCAGCGTATAAGAACCATCCTGCCTCAGCAGCACATACTGGTCGATATAGATGATGGATATGCGGATATCGAAGTCGCCTGTCATGTTGTTTCCTTATTGGAATCGATAGGAGCTTCCGGTATTATTCTGGAAGACCAGAAAAGACCCAAGCGATGCGGCCATCTCAATAATAAGCAGATATTGAGTCTTGATGAATTTTTACCGAAACTTGAAAAAGTCATTGCAACGAGAAAAGACATGGTCGTCGTGGCCCGGACAGATTCGAATGATCATGATGATATCATCAGGAGAGTTGAGGCATTTGATAAAGCCGGGGCTGATTGGTTATTGGTCGATGGGGTTTCCAATCTCGATTTAGTTAGGGCAGTTAGATCTCATACAAAAAAACCCCTTGTTTTCAACCACATTGCAGGCGGCAAATCCCCTTCGTTATCCTTAACAGAACTAAAGTCTCAAGGTATTTCCGCAGTATTGTATAGCACTCCTTGCCTTTTTGCTGCTCAGGCCTCAATTCAGGAATCGATTCAGAACCTGAAAGCCAGCGATGGTTTGCTGTCTGCGAAAAACACGAAATGTGTTGATCTGGCTTCATGTCAGGCGCTCCTTGAAGAAAATCTCATGAAACGAACGGTACTCTGAGAGCGAAAATATGAATGAGATGTCAGATCGAATTTCACATCTTTCCCCGACGAAACGGGCCCTTTTTGAAAAGACGCTCGGGGAGAAGAAAGCGGGCGGTTATTCTCTAGTCGCTGAGGCGCTGCGTCAGTGCGGAGTGAAACAGGTCCTGGGTATCACTGGGACACCAGTGGATTGTATTTTTCCCGCGTGCTCAGCACGTGGCATCAGACCGATCGGTACCCGTCATCAGCAGGCCGCGGTCTTGATGGCCGCTGCCTGCAACTACGTGACGGGTTGTTTGGAATCGGTTGTAGTGGTCTCGGCAGGGCCGGCTGTCACTAATGCGCTAACCGGCGTGTTGGTGGCCCGGGACAATGGCTGGCCTGTTATCGTGATGGGAGGAAGACGACCCCTGAACCAGGAAGGAATCGGCTATTTCCAGGAACTTGATGCCATACCGATCTACCAGAGCGTGACAAAGTGGGCGGTTAAGGTCGAACGAACCTCGGAGATCATGAGTTCGGTGATTCGGGCCTTTGAGATTGCCTGCAGCGGGCGGCCCGGGCCGGTGTATCTCGATCTTCCGGAAGACGTGCTCCAGGGGATGAGCGATCTGGATTGCTCCCTATCTCCTGACATTGTCCCGTGGCCAGAGTCGCCTGCACAAATGGTGTTTGAGTCCGCTCGGCTTCTCAGCGCAGCACAACGGCCGCTACTTATCCTTGGCGAGGGCATTCGTTGGTCGTTTTCCCAGGACTCGCTGCGGTGTATGGTGGAGCAGTCGGGCATTCCTTTCATCACCACTCCGATGGCTCGGGGCTTTATGCCCGATGATCATCCGCTTTGTGCCAATGAAGTTCGGCGAAGGATCCAGTCGGAAGCCGACGTGATTATCATGGCCGGAGCAAGCTTCGACTGGAGGTTTCGCTTCGGGGCTGAATTGGCGCCCGGAGTGCAAATCATACAGGTGGACACCGATCCGAAAATGCTTGGGAAAAACGTCAAGGCCTCCTTAACGGTCTGTGCTGACAGCGGTCGTTTTCTGACCCAACTCCAAGGGGCACTGGCAGGACAGCAAGACCTGACCAGGACAGTGTGGAAGGCTTCCTGGCACAGAGTGGTGAAAACGATGTGCGAAGAGAAAAGGAAGGCACGCCTCGCGTGGCTTTCCGAAGAGTCCAGGCCCATGCGCCCGCAGCAACTCTTTGTTGCAATACGCGATTTTCTGCCCACCGATGCCGTGGTGGTGTTAGATGGCAATATCACCCTTGCGACTGGTCAGATGATCCTGTCAGCAAAAGAACCATGTAGCTGGTTGGACCCGGGATGGAACGGATGCATCGGGAGCGGCATCCCATTTGGTATGGGAGCCAAGCTCGCTGCCCCGGAGAGAATGGTAGTCGTGATATGCGGTGATTTCGGATTTGGGTTAAGCGCCATGGATCTGGAAACTGCAGTGCGCTATCGGATTCCTGTCATTGTCATAATCGCCAACAACGACGGGATTACAGGATCGTTTCGACAGAAGACGTATTTTCCACCTGATTACCCTGAGCTCTTTAGTCAGTTCCAGCCACGGCTCAGATACGAACGAATCATGGAGTTGTTCGGCGGGCACGGGGAGTTCGTAGTCGAAGCATCTGACATTATCCCTGCACTCCAGAGGGCAGTGGCATCGGGTTTGCCATCGTGCATCAACGTGATTGTGGATCCCGATACTCCCCTCCCCGGTATATGGTAATTCGGGGTTAATTGCATAAACTTGATTATATCAAAGAAGAGGATTCATGGGATTAGTTTTTAACAATAAAATAAGGAGGCACCTGTGATGAATGAGATGTCAGATCGTATTTCACATCTTTCTCCTGCGAAACGGGCCCTTCTTGAAAAGACGCTTAGAGA
>JBARHQ010000026.1:0-19060 GCA_049799315.1 Thermodesulfovibrionales bacterium
GCTGGATCAGATCAGGGCTGATGGCAGCAGCAGGGGTCGTGTTGACGACAGGGCCGAAGTAATGCGTTGCAGGGCCGCGGGAGGAGTAGCCCTCTGGTGCGTTTGAGTTGTTATAGGGTACGGCTCCTACACTGAGACCGAAGCGCGACGAACTGTGGCCGTAGAGCGTCGGGCCGACGATATCGCCGTTGTTTGAGACGCTGTACTGCACATTTATCGGGCACCAGTTGCCATTCTGGGTAAAGATGTATTTTATGCGCGGTGTGCCGCTGCCGGCGTAGCGATTGAGGACGATCCGGTAGTGCTGTGATACCCCTGAATTGTTAGTATAACTGATGAATTCAAAGGGGCTCTGAAAGGTCGAGGTAGGATTGTTAGAAGCGCTGCTTGCGACGATACTGTCACTGTCGTTGAGCAGAAAGAGGTCAAAATCATCGGAAAGTCCATACCAGGGCTCATTCCACTGGAGGTCAATTCTTAACCTGCAGTTGTTTGGTATCGTTATGCCACTGCCGCTATTGGTGCCGGAGATGGGCTCAAAATTGTGGCAGTCCGGGCCAGACCAGACTGGCATACCTGCAGGGCAGGCGGTCGGACGATAGGCAGGCGCCTCGTAGGAGCCTACCTTGTTTCCGCCAAGGACCATATTATGATTGCCGGCCAGAGCAAAGTAGAGCGCGCCGGCAGAGACCACATCAGAGATCGCGACACTGATCGGTCCTTCCTGGAAAAAGGGGTCCTCGTAGTAAAAAAAGTCATCGGCGATGATGTCCGCTCCAGCGGCGCGCAGACTCCGGACATTGTCGGAAAAGGAAGTTATGCCGTTGAAGGCTGTTGCAAAACTGAGAGCTGCACCGGGCGCAAGATCATGAACGATCTGGAGCATGGCCCGTCCTTCATCGTAGCTGGCATAGGGAGTCGTGTCTGAAAGCACATCGACTTCTGTCGTTTGTCCGCTGCAGTTATTTCCTGCGCCCGGCAGATCGCCTGAGGCGACATCGTCTGCGGCATGCGTGACAGCCGCTGCATAAGTGTTGTAAGAGTCCGACAGAATCCCCACCTTGACCCCGCTGCCGCTGAGACTAAAACTGGTCCTGGCTGAAGCGGCCTTTAATTGTGTATCGCCTTCAGAAACACTCATGCCGTTGGGGCATGTTGATAAGGGTGTGATGCTCTGAGAGCGCGACAGCGGAAATCTGTTGCCTCCCGCCAGGGGCATAAGGCCCTCCTGTATGCTCAGGACAGCTGGCAGGCCCTCGATAAGCGGTAGGGCCGCTATGTCAACATTGGCTGTGATGACCTGATAGGCATCGGAACGATGCACAATCTCAGCCCCTGCGAGTGTCAGTTCCTGCAGGCTGCTCTCTGAAAGATCTGCCATGCGGATATAGACAAGGAGCCTGCCCTGTGCATCACGCATCAGGCTGCCGGGGCCCTCCGGGGCAAGGCTCAGGGCAACAGACTGGTCTTCTGCGCTCATCGTCGTGATCCCCGGCGATTGCGCAAGTATATCCAGTCTGTACGACAGCTTACCACCCGGCCTGGTTACCGCTGCCGAGGCTGCGCTTCCCGCCGCAAAAACAGTCATAACTGCTATCGCAAGGATACGGACAAATCCCCTCATTCGATACATACTCTTCCTCCCGGAATTTGAATTCTTTAACAATAGAATACCACACTATTGCGCTGGCCCAACATAAGTTCTTTCTGAAGTCTGAGCAGATAAAGTATTTGGGTTGCTCTCACAGAAAGACTTGTATATAATGAAGAACCGGCTAAATACACGTATGAGAAAGTGTCATGGATTCAGGACGCCGATTGAGGTCTTTGTTTGTTGCACATGCTGCTTGAATGGGGGGGTTAGCAAGACCAGAGGCATGGTCCAGCAGCGAGAACAAATGGTTTGTGTTCAGGATAACTCCGGGAGGTATGATGATGAGGAAGCTGAAATTTCCAGCTGTCTTTCGCATGGTTAGTGCAGTGCTTGTTCCGGTCGTGTTCCTGTTTGTCTCCGGCTGTTCGGCAAAATACAGGCAGGCTCCGGATGGCCTTGATCTTTCTGCACTTGGCCCGCTCAAGATAATCCGGTATGAAACGCCCGGCATTATGAAGTCATCCGGTACCGAGACCCATCTTCTCGCCCTCGTTACCTTAGCTGCCCCGGGAGGCTCGGCGCTTCTTGTCCTGGGCGATGCAATCGGGAAGGCACGTGGGACGGAGACCCAGACCGCCATTCCGGATTTCGGGACGCTCGTTCAGGATAAGGTTGCCGAAGGCATATCAACGGCCTTTCCTGCGGCTTCCGCGATCGAAGTTGTCCGGGACCCGATCACCGGGGAGTTCAGCGGCAGTTCAGCGGTCATCGAGTTGAGCGTGAAGCGGCTGGCCTACGGGAGCATCGACCTTACCCGGGGAGGCATTGTCCTGGACCGGGGACTGGATAAGGGATTGATTGTGAATGGGTTCCTGTCGAAGACCGAGGTGATACTGAGGGACCGGCAGGGAGAGGTGCTTTGGCAGATGAGTCACCTTTATCTTTCAAAGGATTTCGGGCGTGAGCGGCCAATCGAGGATCTGGAGGCTGATAACTGCGATCTTCTGAGACAGGAGATGCAGTTTGCGGCCATAAAGACGGCCGAGGAGTTTATCCGGGACCTGCACGGGAAGAAAGAGTAAGCTCCGTGAGGCGCATGGCCCTTGTGCTCAATTTATTGGATATCAGTCATCGCCGGCAATACGATTTCCACCGGCTCTTTTCGCTTTATAAAGTCTGTTGTCTGCTGAGATAAGGATATCGGCAGCTATATTCCCATCATCCGGAAAGGCGGCCATACCAAAACTTGCAGTGACGGATACACAATCCCCATCCGGCAGAAGAATGTTTTCGTGTGCTATCGCGTTACACAACCGTTCAAGAATTGGGGCTGCGGTTTCCACTGCCGTTTCCGGCATGATAATCACGAATTCATCGCCTCCGTAACGTGAAACAATATCTGCACTCCTGATATTAGTCCCCATAACATGAGCTACTCCTTTGAGCACTGCATCACCAGCTGCATGGTTCCTCGTGTCGTTGATTGATTTGAATTTGTCCAGGTCGATAAGAGCAACGGTAAACCGCTTCTTCATCCTCATGCTCCTGGCGATTTCCTTCATCAGGAACTCGTTCAGGAACCGCCGGTTATAGAGCCCCGTCAGCGCGTCGGTTGTGGAAATCTTCACGTTTTCACTGATATCTCTGAGAATCATCTGTATCCTACCCAGCTCCGCCTGGCTGTCTGTCTTCAGGAAGAACCCTGAAACCTCGAAAACAGAATCGTCTTTTTTGAACTGAAAATCCTTTATTTTTGCGCTGTCCAGCAGGTGTTCATGCATCTTTGCCCAAGTAGTCTGAGGGATGATCCGCGTGACCGGGTGATCGACTATCCCCATGCCAAATATGCCTACTGCCTTCTCATTTGCCCAAATGACCACCTGCTCTGTCCCCGTATCCAAAATTTCCAGAAGCATCTCCGGAAACAGATTGAGGACATCTCTAGAATGCTTCAGCTTCCCCTCGATGAAATTACTATAATCGCTCTCGAAGTTCCTGACAAGGTCCCGGTCGGTAACAATACCTAAAGCAAAATCATCCTTATCTACGACTACCACCCGCCTGATGTTTTTCATACTCATCAGCTTCACAACGTCTGCAAGCGGGGTGTCGGGAGTAACGGTGATAACCGGATGGGACATGCAGAGCCGGACCGGAGTTGCCGTGGATACGGCGTCCCCTGAAAGTCTTAAAATATCCTTCTCGGTAATGATCCCAACAGCCTTCCCTTTGTCCAAAATCGGCAGGGAACTGATATTGTTCTGCACCATCTTTTCAAGAGCGCTGTCGAGACCGGCATCAGCAGGCAGGCTTATCAGGGTGCTGATTGTTTTGCGGATGTCCCGAACCTGTATCTTTGTACGGTAATAGTCCACCTCAAGAAAAAGAAGCAGGTCTTTCTGGGCAATAACACCGATGAACATATCCTGATCATCAATAACAATCAATCTTCTGATATTGTTTTCTATCATTAATGAGAGGGCATAGAAAAGTGTCCGCTCACTTTTTATCGTGATAAACCGTCTCCGTGCATATTTTGATACCACCAACTCAATGTCCGCCCCCTCATGCAGAAGCCGGACCACATCTCTTTCCGTAAGCATTCCCTCAGGTTTACCATCTCTCACGATGACGACAACGCCCTTCTGGTTCGTGTTCATCAGCGAGATCATATCCTTCAGGGAAGCATTGCCAGAGATACTGACATTGTCCCTCACAACGATGTCTTTTACGGTTATCCCTATCATTACCGCTTCTCCTGTTCCACGTTACCAGGGCTCCCGATAGTGCATAAATTTCCCTCCCCAGCCCGTAGAGAGGGGTTTATTCTGAATAATGAGCATCATACTCGCCGAGTCCTTCTTGCAATATTATGCCGATTTATTATGGCATGTGCAACGGGGAAATGGGATTGTTGCAATAAAGCCGATTAGAACAGTCATCATGCACTGGCTGTGTTCAGAAGGTCAGGCCTTCCCTTTCAAGCAGCATTTCGCCGAGAAAGGAACCGGGTTTTGCCTCGCTGTTGGGAACCAGTTCCACCTTGTCGAGGCCGTAGTGCTTGACGCAGGAGGCACAGATATAGAACTTCACCCCAAAATCTTCGATCAGAGTCTTCATGAGGTCTGCGATTGGTGAGAACTCATCTTTTTTCTGCCATATGAGCGTCTCTGCATAACCTTTTTTTGCGAGCAGCGCCCCCTTGTCCATGAGAAAGAAATCAACGGTTGCGTCCATCGCCTTCATATTGGTTGCAAGCTGAAGCGCCCCGGCCACCCTGTCCGGATTATCGTAGGAATCGGTGATGATAAAGACAAACTTCTTATCTGCCATGTGAGGCCTCCTTTATTGACGGGTTCGTAAAAAGTCCGCATGCTGCGTTGCGCTTCAAAACTCCCTTCGACTTTGCTCAGGGCAGGCTCTTCGAATGTCATAGTGAGCTTGTCGAACCATGCGCGCCTTGCCTCCAGAGCTTTTTACAAACCCGCTAACTTTTATGGGTTTATAAAATTTAAAGACCAGTTGAGATCAATGTGCGCAACTGCCTCCTGCATCATGGCCGCCGCAGCACAGCTGAGCTGAATATTCATGCAACTGTCCGGAAGAAAACAGTTCAAGATTACCAGCTATGGTCCCTGGCTGTGCCCTGTATACCTTTATTCCCAGTTGATTCAGCTTGCCCAGCGCACCCCCTCCGATGCCTCCGACCACAACGGCATCCACGCGTTGGCTGCCGAGGGCCTTTATCGGACTGCATGCCCCTTTTGAATGCTGCTGGTCAGCATTGAGCACCGGGGCAACGGTGTTTGCGGCCGTATCAACGAGAACAAACAGCGGTGCTGACCCGAAATGGTTGTATACCGTGCTTTCAAGTCCTTCATTCTTCTGTACCGGAAAACAGACTTTCATGATAATTTCTCCTCTTTGCATATGATTTCTTCCATAACCAGGGCCTTGCATCCTGACAGGGCCGTGGCAACCTTTTTTCGTGCACTTGAAAGTATCCTCTGTACTGTTCCCCTTGATATCCCCATTCTCGATCCGGCCTGCTCCTGGGTAAGCTTATCCATATCGCAGAGTTTCAGGGCCTCGAGTTCGTCTTTGAACAGGACAATTTGTTCAAGATCCTTCATGCTGATACCGGTTGGCTTGTATGCCTTTCCTTTCAGCTGGCACCCGCATGTCCGGGGTTTTTTCAACCGGGGAGACATAAAAAGGTCCTTTCAGTTATAATGTGCATATGCACATTATAACGTCTGCAAATATTTTCGTCAACTGGAGGGTTTAAAATGGACAATAAGCTTGAGGAAATGACATGTGATGAACTCAGACAGCAGTTGAAAAGGCTGAAGGACAACCTTTGTGATCTGGAAGACCTTCACTCATTTACCTTCGGGAAGACCTCCCTTCACATCGGAGCTGAAAAAGCCCAGAATATGCAGAGCGAATATGAAGAGGAATGTCAGGGGTACAAGGTACAGATCGCAGAGATCGAAAGAATACTGGAGGTAAGGCAGAGCAGCAAAGACTAAGCCGGGCTGCCGGGATTTCTTCCGGCAGAAATTAAAGGTCGGCTTTCATTTCCCAAATGGACAAACAGGGTAATTGCAGATCTCGCATTTCATGCAGAGTCCGCCATGTCCGAGTTCTGCCAGCTCCGTTCTCCCCACTATATCACCGGCAAGGACCCGTGGGAGGATCAGGTCAAATATTGTTGTTTTTGCATACATGCCGCAGGCTGGAATTCCCAGGACAGGGACCAGGGACCGGGGACCGGGGTCCGGGTTTTCACCGACCCCTGACCCCTGATCACCGCCTGTTTCTATATACGCCACCAGGAACATGGCACCCGGGAGTACTGCGGAGCCATAGGTGATTCCTGTGGCTCCGAGGTTTCCGATCGCAAATCTTGTCACGTCATCAGGGTCGACAGACATGCCGCCTGTGGTAATAAGGAGGTCTGCTCCGGCAACAATCAGCTCCTTCAGCCGTGCCTCTATAAAGGATTCATCATCAGGGGCGTAGTAGGTGCCGACGATTTCACCGCCTATTGCCTCGATCTTTTTTGTGATGACTGGAGCAAAGGCGTCCTTTACCCTGCCGTAATAGACTTCATTCCCGGTGATGACCACCCCGGCCCTGGGTTTACGGATCTCTCTGACCGAAATGATGCCCTCCTGCAACATACAGGGCGCAGCAAGCGTCGCCCCGACATCTTCCGCGCTTCCGTTCTTCCGCGCTTTTTCCCCGATCTTCACCGCTTCATCCACCACCTGTTTCTTCACTATCAACGGGATTGCCCTTGTTGCTGCGACGGTTTGTCCTTTTCTCACCATAGTATTGTTATGAACGGTAGCACACATGACATCGCCCAGCATGTTGAAGGCCAGAAGGGCATCTTTATTGATCCTGAGGAGCCCGTCTGTCTCTGCAACAATATTTATCTTACCTTCTTTCGGTTCTCCCTTGATCTTCACGCCCTTGCCGATAAGCCCATTGGCCAGGGCATAGGCTGCATCATCCTCATGCATCTCGTCCTCTGCGATATTCAGGACAAAAAGATTTTCCTTCCCAAGCCTCTGCAGATGACAGACGTCCTCCTCTTTAATGATATGCCCTTTTTTAAAGGCCCGTCCCTTGAACTCGCCGGGCCTTATCTCTGTTATGTCATGGGCCAGAACGGTGCCGACTGCTTCTGCAGCGGGGAGCTTCCTTATGCCGGGTTTATTGTTCTCATGAGATGCTTCGCACATAGTAACCTCCTGTCATCTTTAACTGTTGACGGCTTCGTAAAAAGTCCGTATGCTGCGTTGCACTTCAAAACTCGTCATTGCGACGTACCGGCAAGTACGCTTCATTCCTCATTTTTTGCGCGCCTTGCCTCCGAAGCTTTTTATGAACCCGTCTCATTTTGTCTTCATTTTTGCCCTGAATACGGTTTCGAACCGTTTATCCACGAGCTCCTGCATGCCTTTCTCAAGTGCCGCATATTTTTTCAAAAATGCCCTTGCCTCGGCGGTAAGAATGGCGCCGCCACCATTTTTTCCGCCGGCCTGTCTTTCAATCAGCCTGAACCCGAGCCTCTCTTCCATTGCCTTAATATATCCCCAGGCCTTTCTGTAAGAGATGTTTATTTCCTTTGCTGCCTGGTTAATCGATCCGTATCTGTCTATGGCCTCAAGCAGAAACCGGCGGCCTCTGCCGAAGACCGGCTGGCCGCCGACCTCGATCCAGAGTTTTGATTTAATCTCCATTAATGTCCTTCACGGTATCGTTATGGGATAATTGCATAGCGCTAATCAAATAATATCACATTTTGATCTGGTGTAGTATCCCGGCCCGGCACAGGGCCTGCAGAGGGCCCGGCCATCCTTGAATACTTCACGCATGTCCTGCACATATTCACCGCAGGCATAGCATCTGATGCGGCTGAGCGGCCTGCCGGGCATGTCCTCAGGGCGTACCGAAACCGTTACTTCCATGACATCAAAAAGATCTTCGTCCGGCATGACCTTGTATGCCTCAAGCTGGGCTGCGTACTTGTTTTCGATCTCCGGGAAATATTCTTTTGTCTTCTGCCTCGATTCTTCTTTTGCAATGACCCGCACAGCTTTTCCTGTCTTGAGGTTCAGAAAGGTTGCAGCCATCTTGCCATAATCCAGGAATTTCATGGTCCTGTGGCCAAGACTGCAGCCGGTAACAGACTGCACGGCATCCGTAGCGCACCGGTCCATCTCGACAAAGACGATGATGCTCTTTCTGCCCTTGCCTTTCGGATCTTCGATTCCGGCCTCTCTGAGTCCGAGCATGGACATCTTCACCCCGAGCACCTGACCAGGGCAGAGATGTCCGTGGATCCTCGCAGATTCATCAAGAAGTTTCTCGAAATTTTTATTGTCGAATATTGTCTTCATGCTATCCGTCCAGTGTTTCCCGCACCTTTCTGAGCAGGTTGATGGGCGTCACCGGCTTCTGGATGAAAACTATACCTTTGTCCGATATATCGGTATGGTTGAAAATATCTTCTGAATAGCCGCTCATAATAATAGTCTTCATGTCCGGGCAAAGCTTGCGCATTTCGTCATAGGCCTCTTTGCCGTTTTTTTTGGGCATTATGGCGTCAAGTATGGCCAATTGAATAACGTCCCTGTTCCCGGCGAATTTTCGAACTGCATCATCTCCATCAGAAGCCTCTATTACTTTGTATCCATAATGACTCAGCAGCGCTCGTGAAAGCTTTCTCAGAGAGGCGTCGTCCTCTGCGATTAATATCGTCTCTGTCCCGCCCTTGACCTGAACAACAGTCTTCCTTTCTGTTTCTTCAATGCCATGCTCAGTCAGCGGCAGGTAGAGCTTGAAGGTGGTACCCTTTCCCATTTCGCTATAAACCGTGATATGCCCGTTATGCTGCTTCGCTATGCCATGCACAACCGCAAGCCCAAGGCCTGTCCCCTTGCCGCTCTCTTTAGTGGTGAAGAACGGCTCGAATATATGCGATCTGGTCCCAGCGTCCATACCGCACCCTGTGTCCGAAATCGTCATGACGGCATATTCTCCCGGACTGCCGTAGCCATGCATTCCGATATACTGGCTGTCCATGATAAATGCCTCGGTCGCGATGTTGAGTCTGCCGCCGCCAGGCATGGCGTCGCGCGCATTGATGACAAGGTTTATCAATACCTGGTCTATCTGGCTCGCGTCGGCAAAGATCATCAGGTCTTCCCCTGAGAGATTATATTGAATGTCGATGTCCTCCCTGACAAGCCGGTGGAGCATTTTCTCAAGACTCCTGACTATTTCGTTCAGATTGACAGGCCTCATGTCGAGCACCTGTTTTCTGCTGACTGCAAGGATCTGCTGTGTCAGCGCAGCTCCGCGCTGTCCGGCAGCCATAATCTCATCAGCGTAGTGAGCGAGGGGATCGGCCTTGTCCAACTGCATCTGAAGCAGCCCGGCAAAGCCGACAACTGCGCTCAGCACATTATTGAAGTCATGGGCGATGCCTCCGGCAAGCTGTCCGATCCCTTCCAGTTTTTGGGCCTGCCGCAACTCGCTCTCGATCCTCCTTCGCTCGGTGATATCACGGAATATCATGACAGCTCCGCTTGTAACTCCTCTTTCGACTATTGCCGTGCAGATGAATTCTATGGGGAACCCTGAGCCATCTGCCTTAAAGTATGTCTCTTCTCCCGAACGCGAGATGGCGTCGTCGAGAGTCTTGCTAAGCGGGCAGTCATGCCAGGGATGATTTGTGCTGTCGCTGCGGTGAGAATGAAAAACTGCGTGACTGTTGAGGCCGATCAGATTATCCTTTGCAAGACCTATCAATCGTATCGCTGCCTGGTTGACGAAGGTAATGGTGCCTTCCCTGTTGACCCCGAATATGCCCTCTCCCGCTGTCTCAAGAAGCAATTCGAGCTGACGCTGGTATATTGCCTTTTCGTCTTCAGCTTTTTTCCGCTCGGTAATAACATCAAACACAGCCACGAAATATTCCCGCTGGGGGCTATACACCGAAATCCAGAACCACATCTGCAGGGCATCGACAAAAATCTCAAAGCGTTCGGGCTGCCCGGTCAGAGCCACCCTGCCATAGATCTCGAACAGTTTGGGATCAGCCTCACGGATGCCGGGGATGGCCTCGGTGACCCGCTTTCCGACAACGCCCTTTAGTCCGGTCAGAGTTTCGAAGGCCTGGTTGACTCTGAGGTAAATGAAATCCACGGGTTCGTTATTCTCAAACAGCATACGACAATAGGCAAACCCGTTCAGCATATTATCGAACAATGAGCGGTACGTTGCCTCGCTTTGCTCCAGCGCCTCGTCAGCCATCAGCTTGGCCAGCGAGATTGCCACGTAGTTGATGTGGTCTTCGAGCCGGGTTATTTCTTCCTCAGTGAAACAGCCCTTCCGCTTGTCATTGAACTGAAACAGTCCGAAGGTCTCACCATGCGCGCGTATCGGCACTAAAGCGACTGATTCATAGCCCTCGCCATTACACCGGTTTCTCGTCCTTGCCTGCCGGTCGGCCTCAGTAGTTGAGGCCAGCAGTGCAGTAGTACAATTGCTCCAGAAACTTCCGCGAGGGCTGAAAAAGGATTTGGCAGGATCGAAACGTCCGCATAAAATATTGCCGCACATGCAGTCAAGCACGGGATGACCTGTATCGTCACGCACCAATTCGCCTTTCCCGTCAAAAGAACAGAGGCTGTTTTCCGCAAGAACAAAGTCGTCAGGGAACCCACGGGTTTCGTAATAGGGGAAATCCTCCCCCTGCCTCATGCGTACTCCGACGGCTGAACAGCCTGTTAGTTTCTGGAAATAGAGCACAAGGTTCTGCATCAGATCCCTTATACTTCCCGACTCATTACAGAGACGCAGCAATTCCACGGTCTCTTCTTTTTCATGGTCAGCCTGCTTTCGCTCAGTGATATCCCGTGATATGCCGAACAGGCCCGTAAGCTTGCCCTGGTTATCAAACACAGGACCTTTTGTCACAAGAAACGTCATTTCCTTGCCATCGATGGTTTTCAGATTTTCTTCATGGGTCTGAGTCCGGCCGCTCTCCATAATGGAGCGGTCCAGTGCCATCAGGCTTGCCGCCACATCAGCCGCAAAAATAAAGGTGTCGTCATGCCCAATAACCTCGCTTGCGGGTCTGTTGGCAAAGCGTGCCGCGCTTTCATTAAAGAGCTGATAACGTCCCTTCAGGTCCTTCACAAATACGGCGTCTGAAGTCCCGGTAACCACTGCGTTCAGGTGCCGGCTGATCGCCTGTGACCTCCTGAGCGAGCGGTGCATGGCCTCGCTCAGGGTGCTGACAATAATTCCATTTGCGATGAGCATGCCCCATTGGAAATGATCATAAGGCGCTGCCATCAGGAAGTTATGGAGGGGCAGAATAAAAAAATATGCCGTGCAGCATGCTGTCACGGCGGTAGATACAAGGCCCGGCCCCAATCCTCCCAGCAGAGCGCTGAGAATAATGGGAAACATAAACATTATCAGCATCAGTCTATCTCCAAACGGTACCTCAATTCCGGCGCGTAGAAGCAGCATTGCACCTGTCACTGCAACTGAAAAGAGATAGAAGAACCAGCGCGGCATCAGACTTGCAGTTTCTGAGATCTCCAAGACAGTTTCAGGTGATGAGGCTACAAGTCCGGTGTTAGAAAATGTTGTGCCATCCCCTGCCGGTACTTTATGCAGGGCAAAATACAGAAGCGTTGCAGTCACAAGAACAAAGGTCAAACCCTTCAGCGTCGACAGCCAGGTAATTACCGAGATATCAGTAAATGATGTAAACAGCTGGTCGGACAGTATGATCCAAAGTGCAGAAAAGACAGCATATCCGACAGTTGCACGGAGAATATAACGCTTGCGAACATTAATCATATCTACTTATGGCCACCAGTTGTAACTTTGACTATACCAGAAAACACGGTAACTCTCAACCACATCACCCACAATCCACTATCAAAATCCAATAACAGCATAACAATGGCATGTAAGCGGATTCTGGATCAGCCCCCAACTGAGCTTTTTTTCGTTCTCTTTCCTGACATAAAAGACTATAATTATCATGTGCAAAAACCCGGGAAGAAGAGAACCGCCTTGTCTGATCCAAGAGACCCTGCGCTGCAGTTGAAGGAACTGCATGAGACGATACGGATCCTCTCTCTTAAAAATGAAACACTTGCCGCCAGAGTCGAGGAGCAGACGCGGGAGCTTTCGGCACTGAGGGCCGCTGAAGAGAAATACAGAAATCTTACGGAAAACTCCCTGGACATGATCTACCGAATGTCTCTTCCCGAAGGTGTTTATGAATACGTCAGTCCTGCCTCTGCTGAAATATTCGGGTACTCTCCCGATGAGTTTTACAAAAACCCTGCCTTTATCAGGGAGGCAATACATCCGGACTGGCAGGATTATTTCGCAATACAATGGGGAAATCTGCTAAAGGGTGTCATGCCTGATTCTTACGAGTATCAGATAATCAACAAGGCCGGAGATTCCCGGTGGCTGAACCAGAGGAATGTGTTGATAAAAGATCAATCGGGAACGCCGATTGCCCTTGAAGGGACAGTGACCGACATCACCGAGCGCAAGCGGGCGGAGAATGATATTCTATGGTCTAAGCAATTCTCCGAATTGATCATTAAGAGCCTGCCCGATATTTTTTATATTATTGACGACAAAGGAAAATTCATGCGGGTCAATGAGAGGTTTTTGAGCGTCTCGGCGTATTCCCTGAAAGAGGTACAGAGCATGCACCCGCTGGACTTCTTCTCCGAGGATGAGAAAAAGATCGTGGAGGACAGGGTGAGGGAGGTCTTTGAAAAGGGTGAATCCCGCGTCGAAGCTGATTTTTTAAGTAAGGACGGGAAGAAGACCCCGTATTACTTCACAGGATATCGCGCCACGATCAATGGCGCTTCTCTTTTAGTGGGAGTGGGCATCAACATGACAGACCGCAAAAATGCCGAGAAAGCGGTCAGGGATAGTGAGGAAAAATATCGCAGTCTTTTTGAAGAATCCCAGGATATTATCTTTATTTCGACATATGACGGTAAGCTTATCGACATAAATCCGTCGGGCGTATCGCGCCTGGGATACTCTTCGAAAGAGGAACTCTTGAGCGCAGCAACTGACGGCTTCTATGCTCATCCCGATGATCGAACCCTCTTCATTAATATCCTCGATGAAAGTGGTTTTGTCGTCGATTTTGAAACAATCCTGCTCTGCAGCGACAGGCAGCAGCTGCATGTCTCTATCAATGCTACCGCGATCAGGGATGATCTCGGCCGGATTACGACAATACGGGGAATGATGCGTGACGTTACCGAACACCGGAAGCTCGAAGATCAGCTCAGGCAGGCACAGAAGATGGAATCTATCGGTACCCTTGCGGGGGGCATTGCCCATGATTTCAATAACATTCTTACTGCCATTATCGGATACGGACACCTCGCCCTCATGAAGATGACAAAAAGCGATCCGAATCGACTGAATATTGAACAGATGCTTGAGGCCTCGGACCGGGCAGCGCATCTCACAAAAGACCTCCTTCTTTTCAGCAGAAAGCGGGCCATCGACAGAAAGCTCATTGATTTGAACGAGGTCATCAGGAAGACGGAAAAATTTCTCATGAGGGTCATCGGCGAGGATATTTCCTTTAAAACCATCCTGTCCGCCGGAGAGGTTCCTATCCTTGCTGATGCTCATCAGCTTGAGCAGGTTTTAATGAACCTGGCGACCAATGCCCGTGATGCCATGCCGACGGGTGGGGCCTTGACTGTTGCCACAGAACAGGTGCGGTTTGATGAGCACTTCATCACGCTCCATGGATATGGCAAGCCGGGCTTGTATTCAATGATAAGCGTTTCTGACTCAGGTGCGGGCATGGATGAGCAGACCGGTCAGAAAATATTCGAGCCGTTCTATACCACTAAAGAGGTGGGTAAAGGCACGGGTTTAGGGCTTGCGGTCGTCTATGGCATTATCAAGCAGCATGACGGATATATCAACGTCTGCAGCGAGCCGGGGATTGGTACGACCTTCAGAATATACCTGCCGGTCATTGCGTCTGGCGGGGCTGGCGGGTATATGAAGGTCTTAGGGGAAGAGCCCGTTAGAGGTACAGAGACAATACTCCTTGCGGAGGATAACGAGATTGTCAGGAATTTGACGGAAACCGTGCTGAAGGACTTTGGATATACGGTGATTACAGCGGTCAATGGTGAAGACGCGGTGCGTAAATACCAGGAGAATAAGGACGTTATTCACTTGCTTCTCTTTGACCTTATCATGCCCGGCAAGGGTGGGAAAGAAGCGTATGATGAGATAAAGAAAATAACATCGGATATCAAGATACTTTTTGTCAGCGGATATTCGCCTGATATTGTTCGGGACAAGGCGTCTCTTCGAAACGACGCGGCCATCGTCTATAAGCCGATACCTCCGTTGGAATTATTGAAGAAGGTGAGGTGCGCTCTGGATAATGCGAAATCATAGCCGGGGGTCAGCACCGCTCAAAAGTTCTGCCGCGGAACAAGCTTCCAGGCTAAAGGGAACATGCGTGGGGTTCCGGACAGGTGATGCTCTCAAGCTTTACAGCTCGGGCAGCCGCAGTATCATATGTTCTCCAAATGTAATATCATCAATATGTCCAGAAGCCTTACTTACCCGGGAGACAAGATGGATATGAATCGTATTCTGCATGCCGGAGCCTTTCTTGATTGCGGGGGCGTACTGGGAGAGAAATATACCTGAATGGCTCTCCGAATAGAACCCTATGATGTCTACCGGCTCGTTCCTGGTAGCAAACGGCTCCTTCGACTTTACGAATAATTCATTGGTGATCGGTTTTCCGTCGGTGCGGTCTACGTTAATGTGCCACTTGATCTCAACCGGAGTTCCGGCAAGAAGAAATGGAAACGGTTTCGTCACATCAATTCCCGCTGCCGCTGCCTCAGCCTTGACGAATTTCTGCAGATCCACATAGCCTTTTACGGTTACCGGAACAGGGACATCCCTCCATTTCGACTGTTCTGTCCAGACAAGAAAAAAAGCGCCGTGCCTGAATGTCTTGTCCAGTATATAATCGGCTCCGCGCACCTTGGTAATGTAAGGCTTTGAATCGAAGACAGTAATCTCTCCATCAAGTCCATCGATCGGTCCCATGGCGTACAGTCCTTTTCGCCCGGCCAGGTCCTCCAGCGCTATAACGCTCTCAGCCTTACCACTCGTGAATATATCTTTCTGCGCCCCGATATATTCGACCAGCCCCTCCTTGGTAGAGTTAAGGGCGAGGGCTGCGCCTGTAACTGCCATAACACAGAGAATGATCAGTAAAGAGCGTTTCACGGTAAAACTTTTTTTCAGTCTGCCGAGGGCAATTATTGTTTTATGTTCCACTATGTTCCTCCTGATTTTATGCTAGTGGTGGTGACCCAGGTGACTGCTCTCTGCATTTAGACTGCAATAGATCTCATTATTGCAGCAGTCTGCACACTCCATCTGTATCACGGCATGTTTAATTCCCTGATCAGAAAGCAGATGCTCGATTTCTTTTCTGATGAAATCCGCCTCGCTGATCTTCTGGTCATGGACCTGAACATGTCCTGAAAAGGCCGGTATCCCATGCCCGATGGACCATATATGCACATCGTGGACATTCCTTACACCGGGAATACCAGCAATCAACGTTGAGAGGTCCTCTGCATGAAAACCCATTGGACTCAGGTCGAGGAGTATCCAGAGGGCTTCTTTTATGACACGGGTTCCGCCGACAATGATCATGCATCCGACAATGCCGCTCGCTATGGTATCGGCAAGCACCCAACCGGTAAATTTTATTATCAGCCCGGCCATGATGACTCCGACAGAAGACACCGTATCCCCGAGTACGTGGAGCCAGGCGCTCTTCATATTCAGATCATGATGCTTATGCCCCAAAATCCACGCCATGACAAGATTGCCCGCTAGCCCCGCTGCTGCTATTGGAAGCATGACGGATGCATTGATTTCTGGGGGCGACTGAAGACGCTTATAGGCCTCTATAAAGATGAAAATGGCGATGACGACAAGGCTGATACCGTTAATAAGTGCTGCGAGCAGGCCTATGCGCTGATAACCATAGGTCGCCTTATAGTCGGAAGGTCTCCGCATAATGAGCAGGGCTATAAGGCTCAGTCCAAGTGCAAAGGCATCGGTAAGGACATGCCCTGCATCGCTCAAAAGGGAAAGGCTGTGGCTGAGGATACCTCCGAAAATCTCAGCGATGAAGATGATCAGGGTAACGACCAGGCTCCAGCCAAGGCGTTTTATTGACGTATTATCCATATATAAATATAATAGCGCAGTGTCACACGGCATAAGCAAATAGATACTGAAGCACCCCCGCCGAGCAGGGCAAAGGTGAGCGAGAGAACCAGCACGAATAAGAGAGAGAAAAGAGCTGCAAAATAAATATTACGGACTCTGCACTTTGACGATCTCGTCCGCAATCAGATTTATATCGTATGATATGTCTTGAGTAATGTACTTCTTTTTCTGGGAGTATTGTATAACTGTATCAATGACATCCCTGAATTCTTCCTTTATAGTCGCCAGTTCACCCATGCCGTCACAGCCCTTCTGCCTTTGCCTTGCAAGCACATAGACCTGTGCGTATTCTTTTGCTTCAGCCAGAAGTTCGGCAAGTTGATTGTCTGATTTTGATGCCTGTTGAATTATATCGAACATTCTTTTTTCCCCGGAATTAGTAGGCCTTGCAGCGGGTGCATTTGTTGCACTCCACTGCAAGGCATTTGTGTTATATCACCCTGTGGTCATGCCTCACTACATCCGCATCCCTCAGTAGGCGCGCCCGCATTTGATGGCGCAGTTTTGCTGCAAGTTGAAGCGAACTTATCCATCTTTGCCGCAGCGCCTTTTCTGACCATCTTTGCAACTTCAATTGCTTCTGTAATTTCCTGCTCCTTGGCGCCGTTCTCCATCGCCTTGTCGACATGGTACTGTAAGCACGGCTGACAATTTGCAGTAACTGAGGCACCAATTGCAATTAACTCTTTGATTCGCTCTTCAAGCTTCATGGTGTATCACCTCCTTTCCGTCCCTATAGACGTGTTGCAGCAAGAAAAGGATACACCTCACCACTATGGAAATCTTATCAACTCATTTTTTCTGCCACAGGCAAATTTGTTTTGCTCATCACGATAGAAGTCACACTGCAAAGACAGTTTTTGTTTCAATTCTCGTCTTGCCCGATGAAGTCTGATTTTCACCGTTTCAATACTTGTCCCGACTATTTCAGCAATTTCCCTATTTGAAAATCCCTCAAGTTCGCTGAGGGATAGTGCCACCCGATAATTCTCAGGAAGGGTTTCAACGATATCCCTGATGCAATGGTTCATTTCCTTTTGTATCACTGCTTGCTCGGGGGAAGCCGCTTGCTCCACCGCCCACTCGACTTTTTCTTCTGCCGACCCGTATAAATCGTCGCCGGCAACGGTATTCCCGTCGGACTTATTACGCAATTTGTCTAGTGCCGTATTGGTTGCGATTCTGAAAAGCCATGTAGATATCTGTGATTTGCCCTCAAAACTATGCAGCGCACGGCTTGTCTTGAGAAAAACCTCCTGCGTCAGGTCTTCGGCTTCGTTTTCACCAACAAGCCGCGTTAGATAACGGCGGATTTTTTCATAGAAGGCGTTGTATATATTCTGAAACTCACTGTCAACGTCGGTATTGCTTTTAATCATTTGGCTGCCTCCTACCAGTTTGTTATTCCTAAATAGAGCCCCGCAGCAACAAGCACTGCCCCGCTGAATCGTTTGGAATACAGGGAAAAATTCTTAATGCCTTTCGAACTCACCATGCTCTCTGTAAATCCGATTGAGAGTCCGGCGATGAATATAAGTGCGCAATGGCCGATGGCATAGACAAAAAGGAGTGATCCGCCGTATACCATATCGCCCTGAGTCGAGACATAGGCCAGAATCACTGCAAGGACAGGTGTTGCACAGGGCGATGATACCGTACCTGTGAGCATGCCCAGCAAAAAAGCACCAAGAAGGCCTCTTGCTTTAACTGCCCTTGTTTTCTGAAAGGGCAAGGGGATTGAGATGATCCCCATGAGTTGCAGACCCATCAGTACGGCAATCGCAGCCAATCCAATATAGAGCCATCTACCCGCAAATCCAAAAAACTGGCCCATAACTGATGCAGCAGCACCAAGCAGTGTAAAGGTGATCGAGAGTCCAAGGACAAATACCAAAGAAAAAATGGCCGCCTTTTTTTTGTTTCCTTCTGAATAACCACCGACATAGCCGATGATCAGGGGAATGGCTGCGAGCACACATGGGCTTACAGCTGAAATCAGTCCTCCGACGAAAACCGCAATAAAAGCCAGTCCGTGCCGGTTCTGAATGATATGCTGAA
Organism: Thermodesulfovibrionales bacterium; assembly: GCA_049799315.1. Taxonomy (GTDB): domain Bacteria; phylum Nitrospirota; class Thermodesulfovibrionia; order Thermodesulfovibrionales; family UBA6898; genus PALSA-1316. The sequence continues at coordinate 18,539 of JBARHQ010000026.1, forward strand.
TATTATTAAAAACAGTTTCCATGTCAGCAGCAATCGCTTTTTTTGCTCTCACCGCTACAGTCGCAGGAAGGCTCACCGCCGCTTATTATGCTGTTGATTATGGCGGCAGCACAGCCTACGCCTTTGTCAACATTAAGTGCCCCGAAGGCACAATTGTTTACACAGGCCCCGCATTCCATGCACCGGTCCTTGTCCAGAATGACCGTCTTTTTGTTTTCCATGGCGAAAACTCCATGCGGACATACCTCAAGACATATTCCACATCCGACGCACCGATCGGAAAAGAACTCAAGACTCACTACTTTCGAGAGGTATTTCATATAAGCCCCCATTCACCGAGTTTGAAGACGAGCAAAAGAACCAGGGACACCACAATCCCTGAAATATACAAAGGTATGGATATCTTCAATTCCTTTTTGACCCCGGACATTCCTGTGAACGTAGTCGCTCCGGTAAACTGTAGCGCGATATATGAACTCGCCAAAGGGAAAAAGAGATACGCAAAAATGAGAAGGACCGTAT
>JBARHQ010000027.1:0-19753 GCA_049799315.1 Thermodesulfovibrionales bacterium
AGCGATCTTTTCGGCATATAAAAAGTATCACCATAAAGGTGCAATGGTCGCCCAGTCTGTCTTCTGCTCTTGAGAATCTCGCGTCAGAAACATTTGACATTGTCGTGACGGATCTCGGTCTCCCTGAAAGCAAAGGCATGGAGTCCTTTCTGAAGCTCCATACCCCATATCCCCATGTTCCGGTAATCGTGCTGACGGGACTGAGCGATGAAAAACTTGCGATACAGGCGGTACGCAGCGGAGCGCAGGACTATCTCGTGAAGGGAACAATAGACAGTGCCTTGCTTCTGAAGGCAATCCGCTATTCAATTGAACGCCAAAGGCTGTTGACAGAACTTGAGAATAAGTTGGGAGAAATCAGAAGACTCGAAAGAGAGCGCAAAAGCGTTCTCTCCATGTTCGCCCACGACATCAATAACGCTATCGTCCCTTCCTCATGGTTAATAAAAAGGTTCCTGGCGGGAAAGACACGGGACCTGAAAGACGATCTTGCACTAATAAACGATAACCTGGGAACTGCGGAGCACCTGCTGACAGACTTCATAGAATTTTCAAGACTCGATGCCAAGGGATATCTGCCGGCCAAGGGTGATTTTGACGTAAAGGCTGCAGTACTCAAGCAGATTGAGGGCGCAAAATTAGGGGCTGCTCAGAAAAACATAAGACTCGAATGCTTTTTTTTGGCGGAACCCATGCCGGTCATCCCGGCTGATGAGAGAATGATTCAGCGTGTCATTGCAAATCTGCTTGACAATGCCGTTAAGTACACGAATCCCGGAGGTATGGTAAACGTCAAGGTGCAAAATTCGGGAATGGAAATACTGCTTGAAATTCAGGATACCGGTATCGGCATTTCGGATAAGCATATCCCCTTCATCTTCGACGCCTTTTATCGGGTGAGTGCCGATCATAAGGGTTCAGGTCTCGGATTGATCATCGCCAGGACGATCATAGAAGCCCATGGCGGAAAAATCTGGGTCGAAAGCAAGACGGACAAAGGCAGCACCTTCAGCTTCACCCTGCCGAGGAGATAGTTGCCTACGTGGTGAGCCTCCTGTAGATCTCGGTGATCCGCGACGGCAGTTTCCTAACGTCGTCGATCACGATATAATTCGACTCTCCATACATATGTCCGAGGTAGTTTCCTGCGTCCCTGTCTATGGTTATGCAAAAGGGGTGAATGCCCTGCTCCCTGGTTTCGACAAGGGCCTTCCTCGTGTCCTCGATCGCATACTGTCCTTTATAGTCATCGTAGTCCTCGGGTCTGCCGTCGCTCAGGGTAATAAGAAGTCTCGTCCGGGCCTCGACTGATTTCAGGATACCTCCTGCATGACGGATGGCGGGCCCCATTCTCGTATAGTCCTTTGGCCCGATCCCGCTGATCCTCTTTTTCACCGTATCGCCGTATGTTTCCTCAAATCCTTTTATACGGAAAAATTCGCAGTTGCTCCTCTTCATCCCGGAGAAACCGAATATGGCATAGCGGTCGCCAAGGGCCTCCAGCGCCTCCGCCATCATGACAAGCGCCTCTTTTTCTGCCTCATTGATCCATCCCTTGGTAGAACCGCTCATATCGAGGAGAAAGAGGACAGCTATATTGCGTTCCTGCCTGTCGTATCTTGTCAGGAGGTTTTCAGTGGGAGGAATTCCGGCATGGATGTCTGACAACGCATCGACCATTGCATCGAGGTCGATATCATCGCCATCTCTCTGTCTCCGGAGGACCTTCGGCTCTTGCCGCAGAAGTTCAAATTTCTTGCGCAGCACCCTGATAGATCCGCTGTAACGCCTTACCGTCATTTCAACAAATGGTTCATGTCCCGGATGGCTGTCTTTTTCATGCAATATACACCATTTTTTTTTGTAACCACCTCTCTTGTAATCCCACTCGTCATAGTGTATGCCGCCGTGAATGCCGGAACTAATCCCGGATTCGGGGACAACCTCTTCAACCGTGGCCGCCTCTTCCAGCAGATCGGTCAGTCTGAGGGGACTCGCTGCTCCTCCCATATCCGCCCCCTTGACGATGATGCCTCCAGGAATACCCCCGCGTTCATCGAGAAGCTCCAGCATCTCGCTGTCGAGCTCTATGACCCTTCCTTTTATAAGGAGATACTCCTTTCCGGGGTCGGGTTTCTGCTCATGCCGTCCGGACAGACGCGCAGGTGTCTTGTGCGGCTCGAAGTCCGGCATTTCCAGCAGCCTGGTGATCATGCCGTCCCTGCGTTGCCGCTGTGCCCGCCGTCCTGCCTTCAGGACGAGGGAAACCTTATCCGGCCGTATCGTCCCGAGAAGAAGCTCAAGACCTGCCGGCCTGTAATCTCCCGGGAGTCTTGAGCAGATATCATAAAGTCTCAGAAGGACAGTCATACTCTGGCCCTGTCCTGTCCTGATCTTCAGGGATAATAATGCCTTGATAATTTCCGGCTGCCAGAGTGCTGATTCAGGCAGTGATTCTGGTGCTGATTCTAGTGCTGATTCTAGTGCTGATTCTGGGGGTCCCCCCCTGAGGAAGAACTGATACAGCATCTCTATGAATGCTGTTTTTTCAGAGAGGCCTGAAAAAGACGGTCGTTTCATCAGGATATCCTGTTTGATTGCATATACCTCCCTCATGAGACCCGGAAGGGCGTCTTCGAGAAAAGGCACAAGTCTAACCCCTTCAAGAATGTTGTATATGTCCAATGCCATCTCAGGTACGGGGAAGGTCCGGAAGAAAGATGCGATGTCGGGATGCCGGATTGTCTCGGAAGTCCCCTCTCGGGAGGGGTGCGGGGGTGGGTTTATTACTTTCCTGCTCTTTTGTGAAGGCTGGCTCATGAAGAATTCCTCATGCCATTGGGTCCTGCTTTTCAGGAATTCGTCGAGCGTCCTGCTGTCAGGGGTCAGGGTCCCGCAGACGATCTGTGCCCAGGCATGAGCAATCCTGAACTTGTAGATGAGATAGTTCCTGTCACGGTCCTCGTAGGTATCTTCGAAGGCGCGGAGGTAGACGGTTGAAGTGTCGGTATAAGATTCATCGGCCGTCGAGATCTTAAGGTCAAGGCCTGATATGCCTTTAAGGCAGGTCTCCAGTACGGGGAGGACCCTCTGGAGGTCGAGGCCCTTAGCGGGACGGAACCGTTTCAGGGTCTCCTCATCGATGCGGGCCATAAAGTCTATAAGCGCTCCGACCCCCTGATGGTCAAAGATATCATAGGCATGTCCGAGCCACCGTCCGAAGTCGGAGGGGCGAAGGAATGTCGAGGCGGTCTTCATTCGCTTCACGGTGTTCGGCAGGAGGGACGAACCTGCCTGGGAGAGGGAATGGCAGAGGGCAAAGGCCTTCTGCCGTATCCTGGGGTCAAGGGTATCGAGATCCGACAGAAGTGCCGCAATCTCATCGTCATCAAAAAAATCGAGGCGGAGGTTTCCGATAAAATCCTCTCTGAGCCTGCCTGAATAATTCGCTGGATAATTCTCGGCAGTCCGCGACATCAGATCAGCGAGCGTATAAGCTCGGTGAGTGCCTCCAGCATTTCATGGTCATCCGTAAGAGGAGCGGCCACGGCCACACTGCATGCAGCAGCAGGATCGATTCCGGAGGATATGAGTTTCGCCGCGTGGATCAGGAGTCTTGTGCTGGCGCCCTCGATAAGTCCGCGGTCTTTGAGGTTGCGGGTCTTCTCGGCAAGGCTGACCAGGCTTTCAGCAATCCGGACGTCGATGCCGGATTCACGCGCCACGATGGCAGCTTCGTGGCTTTTTTCCGGATAGGTGAACTCGATTGCAAGAAATCTCTGCCGTGTCGATTGCTTAATGTCCTTCATTACGCTCTGGTATCCGGGATTATAAGAGATGCCCAGGAGAAATTCCGGAGGTGCCTTCAGGACCTCTCCACGCTTTTCTATAGGCAGGATTCTCCGGTCGTCGGCAAGGGGATGGATGACCACGGTGGTGTCCTTCCGTGCCTCCACGATCTCGTCCAGGTAGCAGATCCCGCCCACCCTGACTGCCCGGGTTAGCGGGCCGTCTACCCACACTGTCTCACCGCCCTGCACCAGATACCGTCCGACAAGGTCAGACGCGGTAAGATCGTCATGGCAAGAGACGGTTATCAGCGGTCTCCTCAGTTTCCAGGCCATGTATTCCATGAACCGGGTCTTGCCGCATCCGGTCGGTCCTTTTAAAAGGACCGGGATAAGGTTCCTGTAGGCTGACTCGAATATCTCCACCTCCCTCCCCGAAGCAAGGTAAAACGGCTCGTTTTCAATAATGTATTCCTCTGTCTTGATGACGCTGATCATGTTTTATTGTAGCGCGTGAGACAACTGTTCGCAATGCGACAGCATTCGACATCATTGGCTCGTCCCTTCCCAAGGGAGCCGCTGCTCAACCGTTGGAGAGAAGGTGATTTCCGCCATATAGCTTCCGGACCTCCGGGATTTTTTTAATGGATCATGGTATTATTAGGAGTACCGGTGGCAGCCGGAAGACGTAGCTTTTTGGGAATCAGGCCAAGCGGTCCGGGTATCTAATATGGAAGGAGGATGCTTCTTTGTTTCCCGGGTGTGTTGGGGAAATAACCTTTCGCTAAAGTTTTCTTTATGATCGTCCGATACATGAATTAGAGGTGCGAAATCTCAACGACATGTTTCGGAGGTAGTGAAAATGACCGTGTTACCTTTCCAGCTTAACGAAGTCGTTAAGCTCTACAACAGAGTGTCGAAGCTTAACCCGACTGCACTGCTTGAAAAGGAGCATGGAGAACCTCAGGATATCGTCAGCATATCTGCTGAAGGCAAAAAGAAGCAGATTCTGGCCCAAACCAAGAATGAGGTTCTTGAGCGGATACGAGAAGCAATGTAGGATGGAAAAGAAGGATTTCAGAATACTTGTTGCCGATGACGACGAAATTGCACGGGATGTTATAACCTCTCTCCTTCAAAGGGAAGGTTATTCCGTTGCAGCGGCCCTTGACGGTCTCGATGCAATAAGGATACTGAGGATTGAAGAGATCGGCCTTGTTATAACCGACCTCCGCATGCCGGGGGCTGACGGGATTGAGGTGCTCAAGTATGCGGTTCGGACGAACCCTGATATTGCGGTGGTAATACTGACTGCATACGGCACTCTTGACACTACACTGGAGGCGATCAAGGAGGGGGCCTACGACTATCTCACCAAGCCGTTTAAGGGCCAGGAGATTATCCTTGTGGCCGACAGGGCCTTTCGTCTCATGACTCTGGTCAATGAAAATAAGGAACTGACGCGGCATATCAGGGACACCCACCGGGACATGGAGGCCCTGAAAAAAGTTGCAGCCGGCGGTAACCCCGAGGTGACGACCAACTGGCTGGAGCGGGTTGCCCGGCTGAATGCCATGGGTGTGCTCACCGGGACTGAAGTGCAAATATTAAAGGAAAGGCTCATTAAAGGTGACGACAAAGGGAACAGTCCTCATAGTTGACGATGACCCTGTTGTCAGGAATGTGCTGTTTGATATCCTGGGCAGTGTCGGGGGGTATCAGACAGATATTGCTGTCGATGGGCTCGACGGGCTCGAAAAGCTCGGGCAGCGCGAATATGATATTGTTTTTACGGATCTCACCATGCCCCGGATGAGCGGCATGGACCTGCTCAGAGAAACGAAAAAGAAGAATCCGCTGCAGTCTGTTGTTGTCATCACCGGATTTTCGACCCTCGACAATGCAATTAATGCCATGAAGGAGGGTGCCCGGGACTTTATCACCAAGCCGTTCAAGATCAACACCGTTATTTCGATTGCAGACAGGGTCATCGGTGAAAAGAAACTGTTGCATGGACTTTCCCAGCCGGGAGAAGGCGGCACCGCCATCGAGCGTCTGAACAAAGAGCTTTTCAGAAGCCTTTACGAGATCGGGATATTCCACATGGTCACTACCGAACTGGATGGGCTTTTCAGTAACCGGGAGGTCTACGAAAGCCTTGTCGAGATGTCCTCAAGGCTCCTCAATGTGCAGGAGGCATCCTTTGGGATTATCGATAACGGAAGCCTTAAGATCGAAAGTGCAACAGGGACTACGGCAGAGAGGATATCGATTGACGGGACCATCATCGAGCATGTCATAAAGGACAAAAACTATTACATAGCCTCTCCGGGTGAATTGAACCCCCATACAGGAATGCCGCTTGCCTTTCCGCTTTTTTCGATTCCCTTTATCATGAATGAAGAAGTCTTCGGTGTCCTGAACCTTTCGAATAAGGCCGACGGTACGGCCTTTACCGATTATGAGATATCACTCGCCGTTGCCTTTGCCAGGAAGGCAGCACTCAGGATCGAAAACAATGCGCTTTATGAGGTTTTTTATAATAATCTGGTCAACACCCTGAAGTCTCTGGTCATGAGTATCGAGGTCAGGGACAGCTATACCAAGCAGCATTCGGAACGGGTCACGGCATACTCCCAGCAGATAGCCCAGCAGATGGCGGTCGGCCCTGAGGAGCGGGATATCCTGAGCTTTGGCGGTTATCTCCATGACATCGGCAAAATAGGCGTCAGGGACACAGTCCTGCTGAAACCCGGCAGGCTGACGGACGACGAGATGCAGGAGATCAAACTGCATCCGGTCATCGGCGACAATATTATCAAGCCCATAAAATTTTTTCCGAGAGAGAGGGAACTGATCCGGAACCACCACGAACATTTTGACGGCTCAGGCTACCCGGACGGCCTTGCGGGCCATAAGATACCGCTGATTGTCAGGATCATTAAGGTTGCGGACACCTATGACGCGATGACGTCATCCCGGCCGTACCGGAAGGCTCTTGGTCATGAGTTTGCAATTGACGAACTGAAAAAATTCTCCGGAACGCAGTTCGACGGGGAGGCGGTCAGTGCCTTTCTCCAGACACCGGCTGGGAAGGGGGAGTCTCTTGGGATTTAAAAGCGGTGATACTGTTTATTACCGGCTGCTGTCTGAGACCGCTCGGACGACTGCCGGGATTGTATCTGCCTCAGATAGCGAAGTCGTGCTCCGCACGGCTGATGAGCCAGGCAAGGACGTCAAACAGGGAAGCTATCTCGTCATATCGACGACCGACGGGGATATTTATACGGAGGTTGAAGCTGTAGAGGGTCAGGTCCTCCGGCTGAGACGGATCTGGGGTGAAAAGCGCGAGTACTTCAGGGTTGATGATGTGTTCCCGGTTCAGTGTTCCAGGATAGCCCCTGATCAGGTCCGGCGAAAGGCGCAGATATTCGCCGGATATGGAACAACCCTGCCGGAGGAGCCGGATATTCCTGACCGGGCAGAAAATCCCGCCTTGTGGAAGATGCTGACGGATATAAATGCCAAGCTTTCGCTTATCCTGCAACACCTGCAGCTTGAACAGGAGGGGTGCACTAAGGCAGAACACAAGCACGTCAATCTCAGCGCCTCGGGTATCAGGTTTGTCATGAATGAGCCTGTCAGTCTGGGGGATGCCGTCGAGATGAAGCTGCTTCTGCCGACGCTGCCTCCGGTCGGGGTCCTTACGCATGGAGAGATCGTCAGGGTCAGAGACCTCGGCAATCGCGAGTTCGAGGTCGGTGTCCATTTTGCTGACATGGACGATGAGGTGCGCGATGAGATCATCCAGTATGCGCTGAAGCGCCAGCGCGACCTGATCCGGAACCTCAGACAGCAGAGCGGAAATGATGGTTGATGAGCCCTGCAAGCATAATAGGACTTATGGTCGGTATCGCTGCAGTACTGGGCGGCAACCTGCTCGAAGGAGGCAGACTCTCCTCGGTGCTCCAGCCTACCGCTGCTTTCATCGTCTTCGGTGGGACATTCGGGGCAACACTCCTTAGCTTTCCTCTCAGGGATATCATCAAGGCATTTCTCTCGCTGAAATATGTTTTCTTCGAGCAGAGACTTGACCCGGAGACGTACATTGACGATTTCATCCGGTATGCGGGTATTGCCCGCCGGAATGGCCTTATCGCGCTCGAGATAGAGATAGCAAAAATTCAGACCCCTTTTTTAAAAAAAGCCATGACTCTTGCCACAGACCACATGAACGTCAAGCTGCTGCGTGAGACCATGGAGCAGGAAAACCTGACCTTTGAGGCCGAGAGGCGGCGGATAGCCCGCGTCTTTGAGACTGCCGGCGGGTTTGCGCCGACGGTCGGTATCCTCGGGGCGGTCCTCGGCCTGATCCATGTCATGGAGAACCTCTCTGACCCGTCCAAGCTTGGGGCCGGCATAGCAGTTGCTTTTGTTGCTACGATTTACGGGGTCGGCTCAGCCAACCTTATCCTCCTGCCTATCGCTAAGAAGCTGGTCAACCGTCTGTCCTATGAGTTGTCGGTCCGTGAGATGCTGATCGAGGGGGTCGTCGGCATCCAGTCAGGCCTCAACCCTTATTACCTCAGGGAGAAACTGAAGGTATTTCTCGAGGGGAAGGACGGTCCTGCGTGAGGAAGAGAAGAGTCCACGTAGAGGAGGAGAACCCCGACAGATGGGTCGTCTCCTATGCGGATTTCATAACGCTCCTCTTTGCTTTTTTTACTGCCATGTATGCCATCAGCAGGGTCGACACCGGGAAGCTCCAGCTGTTTACGGGGTCTATGAGGACGGCGTTCAGGGCAGCCCCTGTCCAGACAAGTCCGGTGATCGAGGGTATCGTCCCAATTCCTCAGGACATACTGAAACTCGAAAAAGAGGTAAACAGGGCGATTGCATTGCTGAAGACACCTGAGGATATTTCGGTCAGGCGGGACGATCGAGGGGTCGTCATATCAGTCGGGGACAATGTTCTCTTCGATGTCGGTCAGGCAATGGTAAAGGAGTCCTCTATCCAGGCGTTGTCAGTGATTGCGTCAGTCATCACCAGGGTGCCGAATTATGTGGTGGTTGAAGGGCATACGGACAATGTTCCTGTGAGCAATCCGCGGTCAAAATACAGCTCGAACTGGGAATTGTCGACTGCCCGGGCGACCAGTATTCTGCAATATTTTCTCAGCAACTATTCCCTTCCGGCGGAGAGGTTCTCTGCGTCAGGTTATGCAGAATTCAGGCCGCTTGCTTCCAACGCAACCCCGCAGGGAAGGACAAAAAACCGGCGGGTCGATATTGTTCTTCTCAGTACAGCGGAGAGGGAAAGCGTACAGGAACCCGGGCATCATGACCCCGTGCATCAACAAATGGGCAGGTGAAAACAGGAGGATGCTACCATATGACCGATGAGCTCCATAAAGATCCGGCCTCTGTGGTCGTCAATAGTCAGAAGCAGTGGCAGGCGACGGTGGATGCCATAACCGACCTTATTTTCGTGATCGGCCGGGACCGCCTGATCAAAAGGGTGAACGTATCATTTTCAGCCCGGTTTAACCGTCACCCGAAAGAGGTGATCGGCATGAGGGTTGATGAGCTTTTCAAACTAGAAATCCCGCATGCCAGCTGCCTGCTTGAGAGGGCCTTCAGTCTGAATCAGGCTGTTGAGGATGAGGTAACGATAGGACCTCAGACCTATATAATCAGCGTCTATCCTGTTGTTCTGGACAGTCCTAATGACGAAGATGCGTCGTTCGTCTGCGTGATGAAGAATGTGACCGAGATGAAGAAACTCCGGGACCAGCTCTACAATTCCTATAAACTGGCATCGATCGGGCAACTGGTCTCGGGGGTTGCGCATGAGATCAATAACCCTCTGACAGGCATACTCGGTTTTTCAGAGCTCCTCCTGCTCCGCGTGAAGGACGATGCAGTCCGCAAAGAGCTGCAGAAGGTATATAAGTCTGCCGAGCGATGCAAGGTTATTGTCGAGGGCCTGCTCTGCTTTTCGCGGCAGCAGCAGCCGCATCGAGGCCTGGAATATATTAATGAAGTCCTCGACAAGACGATAGATCTCAGGGCCTACTGGCTTAAGTCCAAGGGGATCGCCATAGTCAGAGAGTACCAGGATACACCCCTGGCCTATGTCGATGTGCAGCAGATACAACATGCGATACTGAATATACTGATGAATGCCGAGCAGGCGGTGCTTTTGTCCGGAAGACCGGCTCAGATTGTCTTCAGGACGGCGTATGATAAAGAGGGAAAAAAGATAATCATCGGGATCTCGGACAATGGCAGTGGTATTCCGGAGCACATCAGGGGAAATATCTTTGATCCTTTTTATACGACGAAGCCGGTGGGAGAAGGCTCCGGACTTGGGCTTTCGATGACCTACGGAATTATTGCCGAGCACGGCGGGACGATCACGGTTGACAGTACTGAAGGCGAGGGGTCGACCTTTGTCATCGAGCTGCCGATCAACAAGCCTGGTTCTGACCAGGATGTCCCCGCGTGACATGTTCTGCCGGCAGGAGTGAAAAATTGATTTTTTGTCAGCAATGTGATAAACATTAGAGGGTCATGTTTACAATAATCGGCATAGTTGTGGTCTTTCTCGGGATAATCGGAGGCTACCTTATGGAGCATGGGAACCTCCATGTCCTGTGGCAGCCTGCCGAACTGGTCATCATCGGCGGGGCCGCGATAGGGTCCTTTCTGATTGCTTCGCCGCCGAAGGTCATCGGGCTTGTCCTCAAGAGCATCGGCCCCATATTCGGCGGCGGAGGGCCGGGCAAGGCAGAGTACCTTGAACTGCTCTCCCTCCTCAATCTGATCTTTTCGAAGATAAGGAAAGAAGGGCTCATCTCGATAGAATCCGACATAGACAACCCGAAGAAGAGTCCTTTGTTCAGCAAATACAAGAGCGTTGTTTCGAACCATCACGCCCTCGATTTTATCTGCGACAACCTGAAGGTCATGATTACGACCAATATGCCCCCGTATGAGCTCGATAACCTTATGGAGATAGATATTGAGTCGAACCACCATGAGGAGATGATGGCCCCGGCTATCATTAACAAGGTTTCTGACTCCCTGCCGGGCCTGGGAATTGTTGCCGCGGTGCTCGGGGTCGTTATCACGATGGGCAAAATCGATTCCCCGCCTGCCGTCCTCGGCCACAGTATTGGCGCGGCACTTGTCGGGACGTTTATTGGTATTTTGCTCTGCTATGGCTTTATCGGTCCGATGGCCTCCAAGATTGAGGCCATTGCGGATGAGGCAGGGATCTATCCGAAGGTCATAAAAACGGCATTGGTTGCCTTTGTCGGGGGTGCTGCACCCCAGATTGCGGTTGAATCGGGAAGACGGGCCATACCTGGCTCGGTACGGCCGACCTTCGGAGAACTCGAGACCGTTCTCAGGAAAAAGTAGTCGTTCTCCATGGCTGCCAAGTCCTCCAAGATAATTATCAAAAAGGTGAATAAAGGCGGCCACGCCGGTCATCACGGCGGCAGCTGGAAGGTCGCCTATGCCGATTTTGTGACCGCCATGATGGCCTTCTTCCTGCTCATGTGGCTGCTCAATATGACCTCGGCCGAAAAGCGGATCAAATTATCTATGTATTTTAAGACGTTCAGTCTTTTCGAAAAGGGCGGAACGTCGATGATGCTGGATAAACCAGGAGGCACCGTTGGAGACTCCGGAGGGCAGTTCGGCAAACTGGACGCTGATAAGAGCGCAAAGGGAAGCACTGATGATGCCCCGCTTCCCGAGGCAATAAAGGAGAGGATCAGCGCTGAGGTCAAGGCCAAGCTTTCTGATGTGCAGGACCAGATCATGGTGGATCTTTTTGAGGGCGGGGTAAGAATACAACTCGTCGATAAAGAAGGTCAGTCACTTTTTCCGGTCGGTGCGTCTGAAATGAGCCCCAAGGCAAAAAAGATCCTCGGCGTTATAGCAGAAAACATAAAATCTCTTAATAATAAAATTGCGATTGAAGGCCATACTGATGCCCTGAATTATTCGACGACCCGTTATACGAACTGGGAACTTTCGACCGAGCGGGCCTCTGCAGCCAGAAAAGAACTCGAAAAAAACGGCCTCGACCCGGACAGGCTGATGATGGTTGCCGGGTATGCCTCGACGGCACCACTTATCAAGGACAATCCGAATGACCCGCGCAACAGACGCATAAGTATTATACTGGTTCAGCCGAAGGGCAAGTCACCGTCGGGTCCGCAGCTGTCAGCGCCTCCTGCAGTTCCTCAGACCGGATCTCAGACAGTACCGCCGGCACCTCCTCGGGCGCCTCAGTAAGTGCGGTGATGTAATAGTTACCTCACCGCTTTTGTCTCATATTGGCCTAAGGTATTTCCCAATTATCCTGTCAACATGCGCGCATGCGTCAGGCAAAATCCGGAAGAACATGCAGTTGACAAAGAATCGGGTAATGCTCAATAATGGAAGTCGTTATGATATTCTCGCCCGGTGAAATTGCCTCGGCCTCGATTCTCCTGCTCATGCTGTTTGCTTTACTGTCGGGTCTGTTCACCCGGTCCCAGGGTCTGCTTGTCATTCTCTTTTCTCTTGTAGCGACGCTTGCCTCCGTGATGACGACGGCTGCCGGTATCATGGCGGTCTGGAGCGGAGCCACGGAACAATTTATCCTGTTGATCGGGTTGCCGGACCTTCCGTTTCATCTCCGGCTCGACCCGCTTGCCGGATTCTTTTTAACGGTCATAGGGCTGCTCTCCGCCTTCGTCTCCCTCTATTCTGCGGGCTATCTGAAAGGTTTTTCCGGGCATCGTCCGGTAACAAGACTTGTTGTGTTTTACTGTCTGTTTCTTGCCGGCATGTTTATGGTGGTCCTCGCCGATGATGCCCTGTTTTTTCTTATTTCATGGGAGGTGATGGCTGCAGCCTCCTATTTCCTGGTCATGTTTGAGGACGAGCGGCCGGAGAACCGCAGGGCCGCTCTGCTTTACCTGGTTGTCGCTCATGTCGGCGCTATTGCGATCCTGCTCTCCTTCGGTGTTATGGCGGGCATTGCAACCGGATTCGAGAGCTTCAGTGGCTATACTTTTGATGCGATGCGCCATGCGACATTCCCTCTGCCATGGGCGACGGCAGCTTTTCTTCTCGCCTTCTTCGGTTTTGCAGCAAAGGCCGGCATGGTGCCTCTTCACGTCTGGCTGCCGGAGGCCCATCCTGTAGCTCCGTCGAATGTTTCTGCACTCATGAGCGGCGTGATGCTCAAGACCGCCATATACGGCATAATCAGGATCACCTTCGATCTCCTGAGGGTCTTCCCCTGGTGGTGGGGAGCGATCGTGCTTTTCCTTGGTATTGTTTCAGCGGTTATGGGTATTCTCTATGCCGTTATGGAGAAAGACCTCAAGCGCCTTTTGGCTTACTCGTCAGTAGAAAATATCGGTATTATCCTTGTGGGGATAGGGCTGTCGATGGTATTCTCTTCCTTTAAATTGCCGGTGCTTGCGGCTCTTGCCCTGACCGCAGCCCTCTATCATGTTGTGAACCATGCCATGTTCAAGGGACTCCTTTTTATGGGGGCCGGGGCTGTCCTTCATGCCACCCATGAAAGGAACATGGAGCATATGGGGGGCCTTATTCACCGGATGCCGTGGACGGCCGCGCTTTTTCTTGTCGGGTGTGTTTCCATATCAGCGCTGCCGCCGTTCAACGGCTTTGTATCGGAATGGCTCCTGTTCCAGGCATTTCTGCTGTCTCCATCCCTTCCCAGTCCGCTGATGAAATTGTTCATGCCATTAGGAGCAGCGCTTCTTGCGCTTACTGCTGCATTGGCGGCTGCCACGTTTGTTAAGGCATTTGGCGTCAGTTTCCTCGGCCAGTGGCGCGGCCAGAGGCAGCATGAGATTCATGAGGCCGACTGGTCCATGCGGTCCGGCATGACACTGGCGGCCTTCGCCTGCCTGTTTCTCGGTATTTTCCCGACCGTCTTTATCGACTGGATGGATATAGTCCCTGAACAATTGGTCGGAGGCAAACTTTCGATGTCTGCCACGGCCAGCGGTTGGATGTGGCTCACCCCTGTTGCCCAGGATCGGGCATCATATTCAGGCTTTCTTGTTTTTATCGGCGCCATTCTTGTCTATGGTATTGTTTATGTCGTCCTGCACGTCAGGCCGGGCAGGATACATCGCGGGCCTGTATGGGACTGCGGCTTTGAGAAGTTGACGAACCGGATGCAGTATAACGCGACCTCTTTTGCGATGCCTCTTCGCAGGGTGTTCGGGTTCGTGGCAAATATAAAGGAGTCGGTGTCACTTTCCCCTCAGTCGGCTCATGCGGCTTTTCCTAAAAGGCTGCAATACCATCTCAGGATCCGAGATCATTTCTGGAACGTGCTCTACACGCCGATTGCCGGTGTAAGCTTCTGGCTGGCGAGAAAGGTCGGCAGGCTGCAGCAGGGGCGCATACAGTCATACCTTATTTACTCATTCCTGACCATCCTCGTCCTGCTGTTGTTGACGGTGTTATGATGATAGGCCGGCTTGTCATAGAGTTGCTTCAGGTTGCGCTCCTCATCGGAGCTGCCCCTCTTTTTGTCGGATGGGTGCGCATGCTGAAATGCTGGACGCAGGGCCGGTCTTCCGCAAGTCTGCTGCAGCCGTATCGCGACCTAGCGAAGCTCTTTTCGAAGGATGTGGTCCTGGCTGAAAACGCATCATGGATCTTTCGCTTCACCCCCTATCTTGTCTTCGGTACGACCATCATCGCCGGAGCAGTTGTTCCGATGCTCACGATAAACCTGCCTCTGTCAGCGATAGCAGATGTTATTGTCCTGGTTGGTCTGTTTGCAACAGCGCGTTTCTTTACCGCGCTGGCAGGTATGGATATTGGGACTGCTTTTGGCGGTATGGGGTCAAGCAGGGAGATGATGGTGGCCTCGCTTGCCGAACCTGCCATGTTGATGGCTATCTTCACGGTATCGCTTGCCAATAAATCGACATCTCTTTCTCATATTGCCGAGGTCATGTACAGCGGACAATCGTTATTGAAACCTTCGCTGGCCTTTGCCTTTATTGCCTTTATCCTCATCACCCTTGCTGAAACCGGCAGGATTCCTGTTGATAACCCGTCGACGCACCTTGAGTTGACGATGTTGCACGAGGCGATGGTGCTGGAGTATTCGGGAAGGCATCTGGCCCTCATCGAATGGGCGGGGATGATGAAGCTCTTCCTTTTCATGGCCCTGGGCAGCGCGTTATTTTTTCCGTGGGGCATTGCCATCTCTGATGGTCCTCTGGAGATAGTTGGTGCGGGTATTATTATCTTGGTCAAGCTTGCTGCCTCGGGGATTGTACTCGTTTTGATCGAAACAGGCCTTGCAAAGATGCGGCTTTTCAGATTAACGGAGTTCCTGGGTTCGGCCTTCCTGATGGCGACGCTCGGCATGCTCTCATTCTTTATACTGGAGTGACATGAACTTACAGATTGCGGCCCAGATAAACAGCTTTCTCGCAGCCTTTGTGCTCCTCACTGCATTCGGGATGCTTGTCCAGAAGAGGATTTACAGCCTTATCCATATTTTTGCGTGGCAGGGGCTTCTGCTTTCAATTAACACCGCTATTGTCGGGTATGTGGCGAACAAGCACCATCTCTATATATCCTCAATCCTGACGCTCTCTCTCAAGGTTTTTGTCCTGCCGTACATCCTGCATGTCCTGGTGGTGCGTCTGAAGATCCGAAGGGAGGTCGAGACGCTGGTGAATATCCCGATGACCATGCTTATCGGGTTGGCGCTTGTCATATTTTCGTATCATCTGATGGCGCCGGTGAGCGAGCTTTCGCACCTCATAACAAAGTCGACGCTGGCGATTGCCCTGGCAACGGTACTGATAGGACTGCTGATGATGATTACGAGAAAACATGCGGTCACCCAGATTATCGGATTTCTTGCCATGGAAAACGGGCTCTTCTTCGCTGCGACGAGTGCGACCTACGGCATGCCGCTGGTTGTTGAACTGGGTGTGGCCCTCGACGTTTTGATTGCGGCCTTTATCTTCGGGATCTTCTTTTTCCATATCCATACGACCTTTGACAGTCTTGACGTCGAGCAGATGGCGAGACTCAAGGAAGGGGATTAGCCGGCGATGATGCTCCTTATCCTGCTCGGGGTTCCCCTGGTTGCGGCACTGATCCTGGCCTTTGTCGGCGACAGGAAGCTGGCACCGGAGATTAATATCCTGGGGTCGATGGCCACCTGTGCAGCAGGTTTCGGGCTGGCCCTGCAGGTTTACGATCAGGGACCGATGATGGCGGGAGGCAAGTTTTTTTTCGTTGACGCCTTCAATGTCTACCTGGCTGTCCTGACTTCCTTTGTCTCGATGACGACTGCCGTCTTCAGCCGCCGGTATATGAGGAGGGAAGTGGAGCACGGGCGCGTCGGGCATGTCCAGATGCGGTTCTATCATGCCATGTTCCAGCTCTTCATCTTTGCCATGCTGCTCTGTCTCCTGACGAATAATATAGGAGTCCTCTGGATAGCGATGGAACTGGCGACGCTCTCAACGGTCCTCCTCGTCTCTCTCTACCGCACGCCGACGGCAATCGAGGCGGCCTGGAAGTATTTCATCCTCTGCGGTGTGGGGATATCTCAGGCGCTTTTTGGTACGGTGCTTTTGTACTTTGCGGCTGAGAAGGTCCTTGGTGAGGGAGGAGAGGCGCTCCTATGGACGAACCTCAGCCAGGTGAGCGACAAACTGGAACCGACGGTCCTGTCGCTGGCCTTCGTATTTCTGATGGTGGGATACGGAACCAAGGTCGGCCTTGTCCCGCTGCACAACTGGCTGCCCGATGCACACAGCGAGGGGCCCACGCCAATATCAGCAGTGCTCTCCGGCCTCCTGCTGAATATCGCACTCTATGCCCTTGTCAGATGCAAGGTGCTTGTTGACGGATCGACGCACTCGCACCAGGCAGGCAATATCATGATGGGATTTGGCCTTCTTTCGGTCCTTGTGGCTGCATTTTCATTGCTGAGACAGAAGGACATCAAGCGCATGTTTTCATACTCATCGATCGAACATATGGGGATTACTACCTTTGCCTTCGGTCTTGGCGGGCCCATAGCGACGTTCGGGGCTTTGCTGCACATGCTGGTTCACAGCCTTGCAAAATCTGCTATCTTCTTTACGGTGGGACATGCCTCCCAGATGCACCGGACCCAGGATATGGACAAGATCAGGGGCCTCTTCAGGGGCAATCCCCTTGTCGGATGGGGAATGATGTTCGGGGTCATGGCGATCGTCGGGATGCCGCCGTTCGGCATCTTTACCAGCGAGTTCCTCATCCTTACTGCAACGATCAAGGACGCCCCTCTGCTTACCCCCTTTCTCCTCCTGGGGCTTGGGGTGGCCTTTGCGGCCCTCTTCAGGAAGGTCCAGCCGATGGTTTCCGGCGAGGTGCCTGACAACCAGCGGCCCCTGAAGGTCGCGCATCTGCCGGTATTGTTTCATATGGGGCTTGTCCTGCTCATAGGACTTTACCTGCCTGATTTCCTGAGCCGGTGGTTTCATACGGCAGTGGAGTTACTGAAATGATAAGCATGCTTGCGGATGCACTTACGTCAGTATTAGGGGCTGAACTTCAGTTCGACGAGAGGCAGCGCCCTTCGTCGGTAATATGCTGTACGCTCAGCAGGGAGAAATTTGCCGAGGCCGCGCGGATTTTGAAAAAGGCCTATGCCCTCCTGGCTGCAGAGTGGGCAGTGGATGAGACTCCTTTTGGGAGGGGGTTTGCTGTTTACGCCTGTTACCGCTGGGGACGGGAATACCTGATTGTCAGGTCCGAACTGCCTGTCGATGATCCCTGTTTCCCGAGCCTCACCAAGAAATATTTGCCTGCCTACCGGTTCGAGCGGCAGATGCAGAGCCTTATGGGCGTCATCCCTACAGGCCATCCTGATATGCGGCCGTGGATAAAGTTTGAGGATTGGCCCCAGGACCTTTTTCCGCTCAGAAAATCTTTTGACGCGGCAACGCCGATGCCCAGGGTTCCCGGCGACTATCAATGGGCCCGGGCCGAAGGAGAGGGCGTCTATGAGATACCGGTCGGACCGGTGCATGCCGGCATCATAGAGCCGGGCCATTTCAGGTTTCAGGCCGTGGGCGAGATGATTGTCAACCTCGAAGAGCGGCTCGGTTATGTTCATAAGGGAATAGAGAAAAGGTTTGAGGGCCTTTCGTGGAAAGATGGAGTTAAACTGGCAGGCCGCGTATCCGGGGACACAACCGTTGCCCACAGCATTGCGTATTCTATGGCCGTGGAGTCCATGACCGGCTGCAGCATCCCTGAGAGGGCGCATTATATCAGGGCGATTTTTCTTGAACGGGAACGGATCGCGAACCACCTGGGCGATATCGGGGCGATCTGTAATGATGCTGCCTTCGCCTTTATGCTGTATCAGTGCAGCCGTCTCAGGGAGCTGGTCTTGAGGACGAACAACAGTCTTTTCGGCCACAGGTTCATTATGGACAAGGTTATTCCCGGCGGCGTTGGCGTTGATATAGATAACTCCGGTAGGAGCGACATGCAGGCAGAGCTTGAGGCCCTATCCAGAGATTTTGAACGGCTGGTGGTCATTTATGACGAAAGCTCGTCACTTGAAGACAGGGTCCGTGATACCGGAATACTCAAACCTGAAAGGGCACGGGAGCTTTGCGTCGTCGGCATTGTGGCCAGGGCGAGCGGGATGAATCTCGATTGCCGTATCTTCAACCCGTTTCCGCCGTATGACCAGCATGACCGCCTTGAACTGGATGTCCCGGTCAAAATTACCGGTGATGTTCATGCGCGGACCTATGTGAGGATCGAGGAGGTGCGGGAGTCCATCCGCATCATCCGATACATACTTGAGAACCTGCCCGATGGTCCGATAGCCGCTGACCCCACATTGCCGGTAATGCCGGCATCGGACACAACCGGCTTTGCTGCAGTCGAGGGCTGGAGAGGCGAGATACTCTACTGGCTTCAGTCAGGCCCGGCCGGAGAGATAAACCGGTGCATGGTCAGAGACCCCTCCAGTGTCAACTGGCTGGGGCTTGAGCAGGCGATACCCGGGAATATCGTCCCTGATTTTCCCCTCTGCAACAAGAGCTTCAATCAATCATATTCGGGGCATGACCTGTGATACGTATTCTTAGACAGATATTCCGGACCGGCATTGTTACTGAACCTCTTCCTCCTGCTGTTGAAGAGGAAATCAGGCAGACCGGCGCACGACTGGAAGAGGCGATTATCAAACACTTCCGCAGAAGCCTGACGATACGCCAGGTTGATGCTGGCTCCTGCAATGGCTGCGAGCTTGAGATTCATGCTATAAACAATTCTTTTTATAACTGCGAGCGGTTCGGTGTCCATTTTACCGCGTCGCCGAGATTTGCCGACATGCTTCTGGTCACCGGACCGGTCTCGAGGAATATGGAGATAGCGCTCCAAAGGACATACAACGCGACCCCCACGCCCAAACTGGTAGTCGCAGCAGGAGATTGCGGCTGCAATGGCGGTATTTTCGGAGAGAGCTATGCATCGCTCGGCGGCATCGACAAGGTCATCCCCGTCGATGTGTATATACCGGGATGCCCGCCAACCCCGCTTGCCCTGTTGAACGGCATACTCTCGGCCGTTGACGGATATCCGGGGAAGAAAAGGTAGAAGAATTATCCGGCCAACCACCCCCTCCCTTCGGGAGACCCCTCCTTGCCGAAGAAGGGGAGTTTTAAACGTAAGCACGGCAACTGTCGATGCTAACGATGCGGGGAGTTAAAATAAAGCGTTTTTTACTCCCCGCCTGTTTTCAGGAGGGGTGGCCGGAGGCCGGGGTGGTAAGCGGATAAAAGCTAGAACGATCTGAAGAGTGGCTTGTCATTTTTGGGTTTGTCGGGCTTCTTCTCTTTCTTTGGGCCCTTTGACGCGCACATGCTGCAGCG
>JBARHQ010000028.1:0-27124 GCA_049799315.1 Thermodesulfovibrionales bacterium
GGCCCTTTCTTCCCTGGCCTTTGCAGGAGGCCGGTCCTGTTCGGCCTGCAGCCCATCCTTTAAAACTGCCCTGCCCCTGGCAGTGCCTTGTTCCGGTAATACTTCTGCCGGCTTTGGCGCCGAAGAACCTGCCGGAGCCGCAGGCGCAGCCTGTAATGCAGCAGGGGCCTGCTGACGCGACAGGGTCTTATTCTCCCGGCTTGGTGCCGTTCGGTCTTCAGATGTACCTTCTCCTGCGTCTGCAGGCTTCTTCATGGCCGTGCCGGGGTTTCTCTCCGGCATAAGTTTTCCTGAAGGAGCCAAGACAGTGGCAACAGGAGGGACAGTGGCAGGCCTGTCATCAGGCATCTTCTGCGCGGCGGGCAAAGACTTCTGTAATAACGCTTGCGTCTTGAGGGCTTCTTCCCTTGCCGCCTGATCGCCGGGCCTTGCTCCGCCCTTATCCGTCTTCTCAGGTCCTGCCTGCTGAGGGATGCTCCCCTGCGCCGGTGCGAGGGGCTGTTCGCTTACGGTTGTCTGTACAGTTTCCTGCAGCTT
Source organism: Thermodesulfovibrionales bacterium (assembly GCA_049799315.1). GTDB lineage: Bacteria > Nitrospirota > Thermodesulfovibrionia > Thermodesulfovibrionales > UBA6898 > PALSA-1316. Next base: position 538 of record JBARHQ010000028.1, read on the forward strand.
CGGCTCCATGCTCTTCATGAGAACAACCGCGGTAACCGCTATGACGAGAGTTGCGACAGCCGTGGCCGGCAGGTTCATCGGTATCCAGCCGAAGAGACGCGACAAAAACCCTTCCTTCCCTGCGTTCTCCGCCCTGACCCGTGCCATCACCCTTTGTGTCAGCCAGGCAGGGGGCTCGACCTCATCCAGATTTTCCAGGAGCTGCACGGTCTGCTTCAACTCTTCGAGGGCAATTCTGCAGTCAGGGCATGAAGCGAGGTGTCCTTCGATCCTCGCCTTCTCCTCAGAATTGACCATCTCATTAAGATAGGCATGCAGGTCTTTTCTGATCTTGCCGCAATCCATATCAGGGCCTCCCCAGCAGTATTTTAAGGCAGTTTTTTATAGATTCTCTTGCCCTGAAGAGCCGGGATTTGACTGTGCCGTCCGCAATTTTGAGCACGGAACCTATCTCGTCGTACGAAAAACCCTGTATATCCCGAAGCACCAGGACCTCCCGGAATTCCGTATCCAGTCCACTGATGCACTGCTGTACCCGAGCCTGGATGTCCCGCTGTTCCAGTGTATCGAGGACGGAAGGTTCTGTTGAAGCGGGTTCCGGCCGGATAAATCCCTCTTCAGAATTGATCGGCTCATCCAGGGAATACTCTGCGCGGCCTGAAACCGTGCTGGCCTTTTTCAGGTGGTTGCGGGTCTGGTTTGCGACAATGGTATAAAGCCAGGTCGAGAAGCGGGCCCGTTGCTCGAACTGGTCCATGGCTTTATAGGCTGCAACAAAGGCGTCCTGGACGATCTCGCAGGCGTCCTCGTAGTTGCCGGTCATTCTGAAGGCCATATTCAGCATCTTTTTCTGGTGTCGCTTCACCAATTCCTCAAAGGCATCAATATCGCCCTTTTTGCATAACGCCACAAGGGACCCGTCATCATCGTGCCCGATAATCTGTTCTGGAGTCATATGATAAGACAATGCATCTGCACTGAAAGTTCCATTATCTAACTTTACCAGATTTTTTTGATAATTCGGGAACAAAGTTCCCTTCTTTCCTGTCTCATCGGGTAAATACCATTACTGAAAGGAGAAAGAAGATGATCAGGTTAGCAGCAATTGTATTATCAGTTGTCTGGTTTATGTCAGCAATCCCTGGGGATGCCTCCGTGGGTGGTCAGGTGGAGATTGAGGTTGTCTCAGAACGCGGAGAGGTCCTGCGCACGATACCGCATAAGAGTTATGAGGCAGGCGGGACGCGTGTTGTCAAGAAGTACCTTGAGGCGGGCAAAGGCCGGAACTACAGCATCCTGGTCCGGAATAATTCATCCGGCAGGATAGGGGTGGTGATTGCCGTTGACGGCAGGAATATTATCAGCGGCAGGAAGTCATACCTGAGAAATGATGAGGAGATGTACGTAATCAATCCGTATGGATATACAAAACTGGACGGGTGGAGGACAGATGAAAAGACCGTCCACCAGTTCTATTTCACCGAGCAGGCGGATTCGTACGCAATAAAAACCTTTGATGATTCTTCCGCCATGGGGGTGATCGCGGTCGCGGCGTTCAGCGAAAAGGAGCGATTTGGATATCTTTATGAAAAGTCCCTGCAGAAGGTCCCTGCTCCCGGTCCTTCCGGCACGGTGAATGGCAAGGACGCAGCTTCAGGGGCATCAGTGCACGGCAGGGCCCAGGAACCTCAAAGGGAGGCAGGGACCGGCTTTGGTAATGAGCAGTATTCCCCGACGGTCAGGGTTGCATTCGAACCGGAACAGATACCTTTCGCCCGGGCGCTCATAAAGTACGAATGGCATGAGACGCTCTGCAGAAAAGGGTTACTGAGATGCGCACCCAGGGAACGCAACCGTCTATGGGACGAGGGGAGATATGCCCCTTTTCCCCCGGAATATCCTTTTTCGCCCGGCCAAAGATGATTGGGCCGGTATGATCAGGCTGCTGTATGGGCAACCTTCTGATAGTATGAGGTTTATTCTGTACTGCCCATTTATGATATACTTAAAGCAGTTTAGAACCGTGCTGTGACCCAAAACCTGAACGCATGGAAATCTCATATGATATAAGGGGGAACGTTGGCAAGAAAAGGAGCCTTTAAGAGCGAGAAGAGAAAGAAGGAAGTCATCAGGCAAAAAAAACAGGAAGAGAAGAGACAAAAGCGCCTTCATAAAGATGCAGCACCCGGAGAGAACCTCGAGTCCAACCCGGATTCCATCCCTGAGTCTGGCACTGAGTCTGGCACTGAGGCAGAGACGGGAACCGGGCCGGTGACGGAGGGCGTCCAGGAGCAGCCTAAACCTTAAGGCGGGGTAGATTAGCCCCGCCTTAATTGCCTTTTTTTGTCGCAGTGCTGGCGGTCCGGTTATGAAATATGCCCCGGATCGATCCTCCCTGACCGCTCCCCGACCGATTCCATTATTTTCGGCCAGTCTGGCGGTTTTCGCCCCGGTCATCTTGCTGCAACTCCCCGAATAGACTTTACTGAATGATCCCGCGGGACAGGGCGAACCTGATCAGTTCCGACCGGTTGTTCAGCCCCAGTTTTTCAAGGATATTGGTCTGGTGGACAACCACGGTCTTGGCGCTGATCTTGAGCATATCGGCAGCCTCCTTATGGGAGTGCCCCTCTGCAACAAGCTTCAGGACCTGTTTTTCCCGGTCGGTCAGGGCATCATACCCTCCTTCGCCTGACATGCTCTCCTTACCCAGGAAATTGTTTACGACCTTCGAGGCCACTGCGGGGTAAAGATAGGTGTCACCTTCCCTGACAGCCCGGATCGCCGATACGAGGTCACTGCCCACCGCCCGCTTCAGGAGATAGCCGGAGACCCCTGCCTTCAGAAAACGTGATATGTATTCTTTGTCGTCATACTGTGTCAGGACCAGGATTTTAATGGAGGGATCGGTTTTTTTGATCTCGACTGTTGCTTCCAACCCGCCGAGCTTCGGCATCGAGATGTCCATCAGGATGATATCAGGCCTGAACTTCAGGGCCTTCTCTATCGCCTCCAGCCCGTCGGCCGCCTCGGCCACAACCTCGATATCTTCGGTGCATTTAAGAAAGGCCGCGATCCCTTCCCGTACCAGGGAGTGGTCGTCGGCAATGAGGACTCTGATCTTGTTAGGCATAGGTGACGACCTCGCTGTTCAGCGGCACCCTCAGATGCACGCGGGTGCCCTGCTGAGGGGTTGATCGGATCTTGAGATCCCAGTTCAAAAATCCCGCACGCTCTTTCATGCCGAGCAGTCCGAGGCCCCGACTCGACATATCACTCAGGAAGTCGGCATCAGGGTCGAAGCCGCAGCCATCGTCCTCGATCTCTATAATGAGGTCATTTTCCCTGATTTCGAGGAGCGCAAAGACATTGTGTGCTTCGGCATGCTTCGAGATATTCATGATGGCCTCCTGGATGATCCTGAAGAGTTCGATCTCGATCTGGGGTTCGAACTCCAGGTTGTTAATTGTATTATAAATGTTGATGTAACATTTTATGCCCTTTGATTCGAGATGATGGTCGAGCAGCCATCTGACGGCGGCCTCGAACCCGAGATCATCCAGCACCGACGGCCTGAGGTTTTTGATGATACTATAGACCTCGTCGATACTTTTCTCAATAATCTGCTTGACCTCATTGATCTGTTTTTCACTGATGTTTTGAGGGTACTTTTTGCAGAGGTCGATCTTTATCAGCGTTGCGGCAAGGTCCTGCATAAGCACATCATGGAATTCGCGGGCGATCCGCTTTCTTTCCTCCTCCTGAGACGTGATAACCTTCTTGAGCAGTTCCTTGATCTTCTGCCTGCTGTCGTTTATCTGCCTGGTCCGCTCGGTCACCTTCTGCACAAGCTCGATCGTATGCCGGTGCAGCTCCTCCATCGAGTCTGCAAGTTTCAGGCGCATTACTTCAAAGCTGCTGCTGAGTTTTCCAATTTCATCCATCCCGCCGAAGGCGATCGCCTTGCTCATGTCGCCGTCGGCGATCTTGACCGTTGCATCGATCAGTTCATGGACCGGCTTGACGATCGCCCTGCTCATGCCGATGGCGATTATCAGTGCCAGACAGATAAAGACCAGGCTCACCATAAGGAACGACCGCTTCATCGTTGCTATGGGTGAGAGGATGTCTCTTTCCGGCTGGATGATGCTGACGCCCCAAGGCGCCAGTTCGAGCGGGGCATAGGTCATGATGTCATTGGACCGCCTGCTGCGTGTCGATGTCTGGTCTGCCGTTGCTTCGTGACAGCGGTGGCATTTGGTGATCACCGCCTTTTTTTCAGCAATCAGTTTTATCAGGAATTGTGAATGGCCCTCTGACTGGTCCTTGAACATCCGCTTAGGATCGCTCGAGGCGATAACCACGCCATGGCTGTCGACCAGTTCCATAAAGGCGTTCTTCTCAGACGGCAGTGAACGGATGATCTCTCTGAAGTTCTGGGTCGCCGGGTCTATCTCTGCGCCCACCGCTCCTTCGACTATTCCATGCCTGTTTTTCAGCGGCACCAGGATATAGATCATCTTCTTTCTGGCCGGCTCGATAGTGAAAATGTCGGAGACAAACGGTTTCCCTTCGGTGATCGTCGTGCTCACATTCGGACGGGAGAGGAGATTGACATAGTTCAGCGGCTGATAGGGATAATTAAAGACGACGTTGCCGGTTCTGTCAAGGATGAAAAGACCGTCCGAGAATATCGAATAGTCATATGCCTTTTTCAGTGCATCCCTCTCAGGCGACCAGTTCCCGTCGGAGAGATCGATCGTGCCTGAAAGGGATATGTCATAAAGTCTTTTAAGACTGCTGCTCAGGAGCAGGTCGATGTTCCTGGCAACGATCTTGGACAGTTCCAGCTTGTGCTGAAGCGTATTGTCGATGCTCTCCCTGACAGCGATATAGCTGATCACGCCAAGACTGCCTGAGATGATCACAACCGTCAGAAGTATTGCTATGATGATTTTTTTCTGCATTACTGCATCTTAGCTCTCCCGCAGCGATAAATCAAGATCCCGTGCCTACACAAAATCCACCATCAAATTAATCGCTGCATCCAAAGCGCGGCTGTCGCGCCGTACAGGATACATTTTGATGGTGGATTCCATAACCCTAGGGCATTTTGGTGGTTGTGGTCGTTCCGTCCGGGGACGAGGCCTGATGCCCATCACCATGGTCCATATCATGATTTGTCGGGGACACCCCGAACATCCGTTCATATTCGAGCGGATGTTCATGGATCATGCGCTCCTTTGAGATCTTTCCGGTGAAGATAACGGTGTCGACCGGCAGGACTTCAGGACTGAAAATGGCGTTATAGATATGCCAGATAATGATAACGAGGAAGGCGAGCAGCGCCTCGTTCGTATGCAGGGCCTTCGCGACCGGTATCATCTGCCCGGGCAGAAATCTGGTCACGGTAATCGGGAACCAGAGGGCGAGTCCGGTTGCTATCATCAGTATGCCGCCCACGACAACGCCCCAATATTCGAATTTCTGTTTGTAGTCAAAGCGGTCGCAACGCGCAGGATGCTCTGAAAGTCCCAGGTAATAGCGGATATTGTCGATTGCGTCCTGGAAATCCTTCAGTTGAATGACCATTGACGGCTGCCATCTCAGAAAGAGGATGCCGACCACAGCGACGAGAATATGCTGCGCAGTCAGAATCGCCAGGGTTATGCCGCTGTATCGATGAACGAGTCGGGTGGTGTCGATGCCACCCAGAAAGCTGACGGTCCATTGAGACACTTCATAGGTGTGAAATTTCTGGGCGAGTCCGGTGATGACGAGCAGAACAAAGGCCCCTGCGTTCAGCCAGTGTTCAACCAGCCTCAGTCCTCCGAATCTTTTTATATATTCCTGTACTGTGTTGTTCATGTCAGTCTCCTTTACCGTTACCGGTTCACCGAATATCGCCACATATGGAGCAGAATCTGCAGCAGCAGCCCAATGATCATAAAAGGAATAAACAGCTTGTATACCCAGTCGATCAGGAAAATCAGGGTCGACTTGTTAATATCCGGTTCGTAATGCGATATCCAGCTGTCAGGGAACGACGATGTTGCCCCCGGGTGACATTTCTGGCAGCGCTTGACGAGATTTGCCTTGATGGTCGGTGAGTTAACGCCTTTTAACCTGGTGATATCGTGGACACCGTGGCAGTCGATGCAGACCGCAATCTGTTTTTCGGTCGTGCCGAACTGCTTATAGAATTTCATGGTCACGCCGTGAAAATCCTGGAGGTAGGTGTCAACGACCCTGGTCGACAGACCATATTTCTGCATAATCTCTTTCTTGGCATGACAGCCGGCGCAGATCTGGGGGACCGAGATTCTGAAATCAGCGGTGTGCGGGCCTGCGTTGTCGTGGGCCTTGTGACAGTCCGAGCAAATGGGCACATCCTCAATGCTCTCGTTGATCAGGGCAGCGCCATGGACACTTTTTGCATAGATGGCATAGATATCCTGATGGCATTGCTGACACCGCTTGGCGTTTGCCAGTTTGTCCTTCTTGGCGGAGGCTATGGCATGGGTCCCATGGCAGTCGGTGCAGAGCGGAGCCTTGTTGTTCCCCTGCGACTGAGCCCTGAAGTGGATGCCTTCCAGGGTCTTGGTATATTTGTCGAAATGGCATCTCCGGCAATTTTCGGCCATGACGAGAGAAAAATCCCGCCTGCTCCTGAAATCTCTTACGGGATGGGATTCGGCCGAAACGCGCACATGGCAATCGACGCAACTCAGGTTTTTGTGGACTGAGGTGTTCAGGAGCTCTTCCCGGACGATGATCTTTCCGTTTTCACCGTTTTTGTAATGGACATCAATCTCCCTGTTATGACACGTCATGCAGTACTGGTTCCCCCGTGCAAGCTCACGGACCCTCCTGACGTTATGTGAACCATGACAGTCAGTGCATACGGCTGTTGCCGATGAACCGCTCGCTAATTTATCATGGATCGGATTGTTCCGCAGCGAATGGCATTGCGTGCAGCGTCGTGCACTCAGGGAGCTGTATTCCTTTCTGTTTTTATAGGTCTTCTGCGGATGGTTTTCGGCGGTGAACCCGTGGCATGCGGTGCAACCGATGATCCCATGGACCGAGCTTTCAATTTCCTGCTGATTGACCTTGAGGACGAATTTCTCCCCATTGCTGAATTTCAATGTCTGCTCGGTGTCGTGACATCCGAGACAGGCCTGGTCAGCCTCAGAAAGTGCTGCCAGAGAGGACGTGGCCCAGAGAACCCCTGTGCCAAGTAATGCGCCCAGCAATACGCATAGTGTTACGATCAATACAGTGTCGTGGCGTTTTGTCATATTCCCTCCAGTTCATCAAAAGCTGCTGCGCTTCGCTCAACTCTTGATATTGGTTACATGGTAACAGACAGGAGTCACTCCGGCAATTGGGAAAAATACCTAGTTTCGGGGGAAAGATGTCTTAGAGGAGAAAAAAGTGAGGCGGGAGCCCGTAAGCGAGGGGGACTTCATGGCAAGGGTCTATTTGTCCGCGAGCATACTTGCTGCAATCCTGATGATATCGCGAGCTGGTATTTTGCCGGTCAGTGTAATCGTGGTACTGCCTTCATCCCAGGACAGCTGATTGCAGGGGATGTCCTGATCGCATACGGCTGACACAAGGCTGGCTTTTCTGTTCTTGACAGACACCGTGTTGATTCTTTTTCTCTCCCGTATCTTGAGGAGAGGTTCAAGCGAATATGGGGCGTGTGAGTCAACCTGCTGTATTATCAGGCCGATTTCCTTCCTGTCCCTGAACGCAAAGTTCATAGTGCAAGCCCTGAAGGGGGTGTCCTGGGCATATATTTCAGCCGGGGGCCAGGCAAGATTAAGGCTTTCCGGGATGTAGGTGGGGAGATAGATCGTCTGCATATGCAGTAATTTCCGTGCGGCCTCCACCGAATCGAACCGCTGCAGCCGGTTCTTTTGCAGGATTAAGGGGAGCCAGTTCAGGAGGGCCAGGACGGTGACCAGCACGAAGACAATTGCACTGAAGTTAAGCAGCTGACGCAGGTAGGTATGTTTTTCTCCAGACATATTACACCACCAGATAGCCTGTCACTACTATGACAGATGCCGTAATGATAAATGGGATCAGCCGGAATCCGCCGGTACCGGTGCGCAGCGCATTCTGCAGTTTTTCGGCCCGCTCATCCAGTATCAGATTGTGGCTGTGGCTTTCGACCCGTTCTTTCATCTGAGACAGGCCTCCCTCCTGCTCGTCTGCATGAGTGGAATCATGATGATAATAGAAGGCGGACAGGGCAGTAATGAGTGCCTCCGGCTTCCCGGTAATCGATATGGTGATCGCATCGCATATGAATTCATCATCATGGACGATCCGCCTGAACTCAACAAGACTTACCGGATTATAGAACATCAGCATCCTCAGGAGATAGATAAGCGGTGTTTTAAGGCTGCTGCTCCTCATCATATGGACAACTTCATGGGTCAGTGCTGCCCGGAGCTGCTCGTCATCGAGTGTCACGAGCAGATGGTCTGATATGATGACCGTATGCCTCCTGAAGCCCTGGGTGAACAAAATGGGAACGGTCTCATCAATAACGAGAAACAGGGGTTTCTCTATCTGCAGGGGGATGCAGATACTCTCCAGAAGAGCCTGCATCCGTGCGTCGTATTCATGAGTTTCCTGGCAATCGCCGAATTCCTGAGAAGCCCGGCGGCCCCGGAATATAGGAAGAATCTCCTGCATGACGAACAGAAGAGAGAAGGCTGCGAGCATCCCCATAAAAGCTATTGCCAGAGGGAAGATGCCCATGACCTTCAGGTCAAGCCAACGCTGGCTGTCGAACAGTGCGGTGGTCAGCCTGAAATACCACGAGCCCCGATCCGGGGAGATGACCTGAAAGAGCGGGAACATGATGATCGGCAGGCCCAGGGTGAGAATCCGGTACCTGAACATCGAGAGGTGATCGTCGATATCCCAGGCGTGGAAGGAGATTTCCACCAGGATGAGTGCTATGAAGGCGTGGAGGACCGACTGGGTGATGTACTCACCGGCAATGGTATGGATAAAGGTCACCGGGCTATCCTTTGTGCACTATAACGCATGTGAAATTGTATCATAAATACAAGGCTTGTTACGGATCTGGTATTATTAGGGATATATGTCAAGACTCCTGTTTATTGGTGATTCCCTGATCGAGTTCTTCGACTGGGAGTCCAGGTTCCCGGAACATACTGTTTACAACCTCGGCATAGCGGGCGAGACGGTCAACGGTCTCTCCCGGCGTCTTGATTGTGTGCTGCGTGAGCTGGATATGGTTGACAGAGTATTTATTATGTCAGGTATCAATAATCTGGCTATGGAGGACAGCAGTTTCATCGGAACATACCGGGAGATCGTCCGGGCAATGGCGGCCCGGTATCCCGCGGCGCAGATCGTTGTTCAGAGCCTCCTTCCCGTGCTGTATCCCTTCATATCGAATGACGATATACGGGAGATGAACCGGCGGCTGAAGTCCCTGGCAGCCGATGAGGGAGTCTCCTATGTCAACATCCATGACCATTTCCTTGATGATAACGGGAATCCTGACCCCTTTTGTCTTGTCGAAGACGGGGTGCATATCAGTAACAATGGCTACAGGATCTGGTCGGCCGAGATAGAGAAACTGCTTTATCCGGCAGCAGGCTGACGTCCCTCACTGCATCGATAAGTAGGGTATAATAAAAAACCATGCACGGCCGGCTATTGTGGAGAGTCTGAGGATTTCTGTCAAAGGCATTGTCCAGGGGGTAGGATTCAGGCCCTTTGTCTATAATCTGGCGACCCGCATGGGGTTGACCGGGTTTGTAACCAACACTGCCGCAGGGGTTGAGATCTTGGTTGAGGGCACGGATCTTGGTCCCTTTGTCGACCGGCTTCGAAATGAGGCTCCGCCTCACTCCAGGATTCTTGCGGTCGACATATCCTTTGCAGAACCGGTTGGGTTCAGTAATTTTGCAATCAGAGAGAGCATCGATACCGGACGGTTCACGCTCATCTCTCCTGATATGTCGGTCTGCGAAGACTGTAAAAAGGAGATGTTCGGCCAAGAGGACCGCAGATATCTCTATCCCTTTATCAACTGCACGAACTGCGGGCCGCGATACTCAATAACCAGATCTGTTCCTTATGATCGCCCGAATACGACTATGAATGTTTTTTCGATGTGTGAGCAATGCCTCAGCGAATACCATGATCCCTCAGACCGGCGTTTTCATGCCCAGCCGAATGCCTGCCCTGACTGCGGACCCCGCGTCACGCTTGTCAACGCTGCAGGTGCGGTTATCGAACCCGGAGACCCGTTGGCCGGAACGATTGATCTGTTGCAGGAAGGCAAGATCCTGGCGATCAGGGGTCTTGGCGGTTTTCATCTGGCATGCGACGCACTCAATGCTGGTGCGGTTTCTGAACTCAGGGAAAGAAAGCGAAAAAGCAACAAACCCTTCGCCCTGATGGCGCCGGACATGGATACGATCAGGAAATTCTGTGAGGTTTCTGACGAAGAGGCGGTTTTACTCGCCTCTTCAGGAAGGCCGATTGTCCTGTTGAAGAAGAGAGCAGACTGCACACTCCCCGAGGCGATTGCACCGGCAAACGCATATATCGGGTTCATGCTCCCGTATACACCGCTCCACTATCTCCTGTTTGCGAAGCCTCATTGTTCAGTCATTCCCGCTTGTCGGGAATCTTTCTCCCGGAAGGATCCCGGACAAGTCGGGATGACTACTGAAGGCCAGACCGGTAGCTTCAACTATGAATGCATGAATTTCTCCGCCCTTGTCATGACGAGCGGCAATCTTACGGAAGAGCCTCTGGTGACCGATAACCAGGAGGCGCTTGAGAAGCTTGGAGGGTTGGCCGATGCCTTTCTCCTTCATGACCGGGATATCTTTATGAGGGTTGATGACTCGGTCCTCAGGGTCAGGAGACAGCAGGGAAGAGCAGTAACAGCTTTCATACGCCGGTCCCGCGGCTATGTGCCGGATCCTATTGTGTTGAAAGACGAAGGCCCTGAAGTCATGGGCTGCGGCGCTGATCTGAAAAATACCTTTACTCTGACAAAAGGGAGTTATGCAGTTGTCAGTCAGCATATCGGTGACATGGAGAATTATGAGACCCTGAAATTCTATGAAGAGACCCTGCGGAATTTAAAGGCTGTCTATCGCGCTGAGCCGATGGCGCTTGTTTATGATCTGCATCCGGGGTATCTCTCCACGCGCTGGGCACTGCAACAGTCCCGGAAACTGTATGGTATCCAGCACCACTATGCGCATATCGGTTCGGTGATGGCTGAAAAAGGCATCACCGAAAAGGTGATCGGTATCTCCTTCGACGGCAATGGCTATGGAACGGACGGTAACCTCTGGGGCGGTGAGTTTCTGATTGCGGATATTGCAGGGTTCAAAAGGGCAGGGCATCTCAGTTATCTGCCGCTCCCCGGCGGAGAGAGGGCGATCGCCGAGCCGTGGAGGATAGCGGTCAGCCAGATCAGCAAGGCCGTCGGAAACGAAGCCTGGGACTATCTGGCAAAAACAGGCTTTGTGGAGAAATACGGGGAGGAGCAGCTTTCTGTAATCCTGAAGATTATGGGCAACAGAACATTTTCGCCGTTTTCTTCCGGAGCTGGAAGGATCTTCGACGCGGTTGCAGCACTGACGGGTGTCTGCGACCGTAATACCTTTGAGGGTGAGACTGCCATCGCCCTTGAGGCACTGGTGCTCAGCCGGAACGACGAGACCTATCCGGTCGATATCGGCTTCAGGGACCTGATAGAGATCGATTTCTGCATGACCTTTCTGGCGATCATCGCAGATCTTGAGCGTAATGCCGACCGGCGTCTCATAGCCACGAAGTTTCACAATACGGTTGCGGCAGCCATCCTGAATGTTGCAGTCAAGATTTCCTCGGTCAGCAATATCCATAAGGCGGTCCTGAGCGGCGGGGTCTTTCAGAACAGCTATCTCCTGGGCAAGGTGCTCGAGGGGCTGGCAGCAGAGAAGATCGTTGCTTACACGAACGAGCAGGTCCCCTGTAATGACGCTGGCATATCCCTTGGCCAGGCATATATAATTAGAGAGCGGATCAGGGCAGGGATTGAGGAATGAACGATATCGTCGATAAAATTAAAAAACTGATGCAGAAAATCAACAGACCGGTAAGGCTGATGGAGGTCTGCGGCACGCACACCGTGGCGATCTTCAGGCATGGAATCCGGAATCTGCTGCCGGACAGCATCTCGCTTCTGAGCGGGCCTGGCTGCCCTGTCTGTGTGACTGCAATCAGGGATGTTAATACCGCGATCGCCATTGCAGAGAATGATGATGTAATACTCACGACCTTCGGCGATATGATGCGCGTGCCCGGAGACAAAAAATCTCTCTTTGATGCAAAGGCGGAAGGGGCGGATATCAGAATCGTCTATTCTCCGCTCGATGCGCTGAAGATCGCAGAGGACCATCCTCAGAAGAAAATAGTTTTTTTTGCGACCGGCTTCGAGACCACCTCTCCCCTGGTTGCCGGCACGGTGCTTGAGGCGGAACGCAGAGGCATTCCTAATTTTTATATCTATTCCGTGCATAAGACCGTGCCGCCGGCGCTGCAGGCGCTGCTTGACTCAGGCGAGGTGAAGGTTGACGGTTTCATTCTGCCCGGACATGTCAGCACGGTGATCGGCAGCGGACCCTATGACTTTCTTGCAACTGACTATTGCAAACCATCGGTCATTACCGGGTTTGACGGGCCGGATATCCTCGCCGGGATTCTCATGATCCTGAGCCAGATTGAATCAGGGAAAGCAGCAGTCGCAATCCAGTATTCACGGGTCGTCAGACCCGAGGGCAACCCGCGTGCAGTCTCCATCCTGAATGATCTTTTTGAGCCTGAAGACGCTGAATGGCGTGGGCTTGGTCTCCTCCCGGGAAGCGGTCTCGGACTCCGCGAAAAATACCGGCACCGTGAGATCAGGAGTGTCCTGAAACTCGAGGTCCCGGCCGGCAGTGAGCCGAAGGCCTGCTCCTGCGGAGAGATCCTGAAGGGGATCAAGATGCCGCATGAATGTGTTTTATTCGGAAAGGCCTGCACCCCGGAGAAGCCGGTAGGCGCCTGCATGGTCAGTTCCGAGGGGAGCTGCTCGGCATACTACAAATATAAGGCGGTCTTTGAGCCTGAAAAGACGAAGGGCTGAATGTTTCCTGCAATCCACTCAATCATTGCGAGAAGCCCTTGGAGTTAATTCATCTCGGACACGGCAGCGGCGGCAGGATGATGCACCAGTTGGTCAGGGACTATTTTGCTCCGGCCTTTGAGATGACCTCGCTTAATGACTCCGCCCTCCTCGGGACGATGCCTGCAGGCAGGATTGCGGTCACGACCGATTCCTATGTGATTTCCCCTATCTTTTTCCCGGGCGGCGACATCGGCCTCCTTTCTGTTTGCGGGACGGTCAACGACCTCTCGGTGTCAGGGGCGCGCCCCCTGTATCTGACCGCAGGTTTTATTATTGAGGAAGGTTTCCCCATGGCTGATCTGAAAAGGATACTCGACTCCATGAGTGCTGCCGCAAAGAGGATCGGCGTGAAGATCATCGCCGGTGACACGAAGGTGGTTGACCGGGGAAAGGCTGATCGCATTTTTATCAATACCGCGGGTATCGGCGTCGTGGAAGAAGGGGTTGACATCTCTCCGCTGAATATAAGGCCCGGCGACAGGGTGGTCCTCAGCGGTCCGGTCGGCAGACATGGGATATCGGTGATGGCTGAACGGAATGGCATCAGCTTTGATCCTCCGGTCCTGAGCGACGTCTGGCCGCTGAACCGATTGACTGAGCGGATGCTTGCGGCAACAAAGACCATACGGGTGATGAGAGACCCGACCCGCGGCGGCGTGGCGACGACACTGAAGGAGTTGGCGAATGATTCCGGGCTCTGTATTGTGATTCATGAAGACCGGGTGGAGGTTCCGGGCGGTGTGCGGGGGGCCTGCGATCTGCTCGGGCTTGATCCTCTCTATATCGCAAACGAGGGCATACTGATAGCGGTCGTTGCTCAGGAAGATGCCGAAACGCTGGTTGCCGGGATGCGCAGGGACGAGGCAGGCAGATCTGCCGCCATCATCGGCGAAGTAACAGAGACTCCCGTAAAGACCGTTCTCTTGAAAACCGCTCTGGGCGGTATTAGAATAGTGGACATGCTCGCAGGGGACCAATTGCCGAGAATATGTTAGGAAAGAAGAAGGGCCACATTAACCAGGACGAAGGAGGACGCATGATACATGAAGGGGAAAAGGTTGTGTGCCGCTTTGCTGATGGCCGCATTCTGACGGGATATCTTCAGGACTTCAATCCGGAGATGCCCGAGATGACCGTCAGGAATGAGACAGACGGAAACAGGCTTGCCGTCAGGGTGGATGACCTGAAGGCTGTTTTCTTTGTCAGGACCTTTGAAGGCGACAACAGCTACCGGGAAAAGAAGACCTACGGGACAACCCCCGCAAAGGGCCCGAAGGGCAACAGGGTCTTCATAAAATTTAAGGACGGTGAGTCGCTCGTCGGGTTTCTCGAAGGTGAGGTCCCCTGGAAAAAGGGTTTTTTCCTGTCGCGCAAAGAGATGGTCCAGCACGGTTTTTTTCTTCTCCCTGTAGATAAGGGGGCGAATAACATGAAAGTTTTCGTTGTTGCGGCAGCGGTAACCGACGTGACCGTGGTCCCGTAATAAACAAATAAACAGACAGGAGATTTTGATGATCCTTGGAGTCAACATAGACCATGTGGCAACGCTTCGTCAGGCGCGCATGGGTTCAGAACCTGATCCGGTGATGGCGGCGACACTTGCCGTTCTCGGCGGTGCGGACGGCATTACGCTGCACCTGAGGGAGGACCGGAGACATGTCAATGACCGCGACCTTGAGATGCTGAGAAACTTTGTCACGGTTGAACTGAATCTCGAGATGGCCGCAACGGATGAGATGGTCCGGATAGCTTCAAAAAGGCTCCCGGACATGGTTACGCTGGTGCCGGAGAAGAGAAAGGAATTAACGACCGAGGGTGGTCTTGATGTCCGTCTCAACATGAAGGCAGTGAAAAAGGCGGTAAAGGCGCTTCACGACAGAGGTATCCTGGTCAGCCTTTTCATAAACCCGGAGCATGCTGACATCGAGGCCTCAAAAGAAACCGGCGCTGACATGGTCGAGATACATACCGGCTGCTATGCGAACGAAAAGGGGGCGAAACAGCGGAAGGAATTCAGCCGTGTTGTCCGGGCGGTCGAAAAGTCTGTAGAACTGGGACTATACGCCAATGCCGGACATGGACTGAATTACGCGAATGTTGCGGCTATCGCGGAAATCGACGGGATTCGAGGGCTTTACATTGGACACAGCATTATAGCCCGTGCCGTGCTTGTCGGTATGGATCGTGCGGTCAGAGAGATGAAGGAACTCATAACCCGGAGTTGCGGGCGGAGCAGCGGGGCCCGGGGCGACAGGTGATCTTCGGCATTGGTACGGATATTGTTCGTACGGAGAGGCTGAAGGCCGCTGTCGACAGGTGGGGCGACCGGTTTCTTAAGCGTGTATATACTGACGGAGAGATAGCATATTCTTTCAAGAAGTCTAATCCGTTCCTGTCCCTTGCTGCACGTTTCGCTGCCAAGGAGGCACTGATCAAGGCGATCGGCAAGAGGACACCCGTGGCGATGGCTGATATCGAGATTGTGAACAATGAGGTCGGTGGTCCTTCAATAAGTCCCAGAGGCAACCTCAGGATTTTTTTTGATCAGCAGAACATACAACAGACGCATGTCAGCCTCAGTCATGAAGATGACTACAGCATTGCCTTTGTGGTGGTTGAGAAATAGCAGGCACTCCCCTCCCTGGCTCAGACCCGGCGGGGGCCGTGCGGTTGAAAATTGATAATTGCAGTGAATTTTGATAAGATTCTGAAGAAAACGTAATACGGGGGGCATTGCCATTCTAAATATCCTTGCCGAATCCAAAAGCTCATATGAGGCCGTCATGAAGGTGATCGGCTCCCATAAAGTCGATATCCTTAAAGATGATTCCTTGCTCAAGGCAGCAGGAAGAAAGAGTTATGACCTTATCTTGCTCGAAGGTGAGGTCGAAATGTTGCCATCGCTTAAAGCCGCTGATCCATATCTGGAAGTAATTATATTTACCCATAGAGAAGAAGACGTATCTGAATTGATAAAGCAGGGCGCTTATGCTTATTTCTCATTCCCTTTTGATCCCGAAAGATTAAAGAATACTATTGATAGTATCGACGATATGGTTGAAATGCGGCGGGCGACTTCCAGATTAGAAAGTCAGCTGACCACAAATTATACTTTCTTCGATGGGGTTGTTGGCAAGAACCCTCAAATGCTGGACACATTTATATTTATTAAGCGTATAGCGCCATACTATAGAACGGCAATTATTATGGGTGAGACGGGAACAGGCAAAGAGGTTATAGCAAAAGCCCTCCATTCTCAAAGCCCTGTTTCAACAAATCCTATCATTATCTGTGACTGCGGGGCGCTTGTGGAAACTCTTATTGGGTCCGAGCTTTTTGGTCACAAGAAAGGTTCATTTACCGGTGCCGTTGCCGATAAAAATGGAGTTTTTGAAGCTGCCGGCGAGGGAACAATTTTTTTAGACGAGATAAGTGAACTGCCGCTCCCATCCCAGACAAATCTTCTCAGGGTGTTGCAAACCGGCGAATTTAAACGAGTCGGGGATCACCGGGTATTAAGGGCAAAGTGCAGGTTTATCGCGGCGACTAATAAGAATTTACAGGAGGAGGTGAAAAAAGGAAATTTCAGGGAGGATCTTTTTTACCGGATCACACAATTTATGATAGAAATGCCCCCCCTCCGTGAGAGGAAGGATGACATTCCACTTTTGTGCCGATATTTCCTTGAAAGATTCAGTAATGGGACGGGGAAAAAGGTTCTTGGAATATCGAGACCTGCCCAGATTATTATGATGTCTTACGACTGGCCAGGCAATGTAAGGGAGTTGGAAAATACCCTTGAACGAGCAGCCATTTTGACTACCGAGTCATTTATTAGACCAGTTGATCTTCCGGAATACCTTAAAAAGATATCAACGGAGAAGTCCCTTAATCCTTTGTTCCTGGGTGATGTTATAAAGAAACATATTGAAGAAACGCTCATTAGTGCAAACGGTAATAAAACTGAGGCGGCAAAAATGCTGGGAATAACCAAGAGATCTTTGCTACGGAAGATAGAGAAATACTTAATAAAAGCCGTTTCCAGGCATACCCATACCAAAAACGCACCCCCGAAGCATTGACCATCATCTGCCTGTAACTACCTAAAATTTAAAGATAAAAGAGTATCCGTTTCCAGAAAATTTATTGGATACAATCACTGCTGCTCGTCAACTATGCCAAAAACGCCCACTTCTTAAAGACTCCGGTTTGGGCAAATATTATTTATCCTTATATATCAATATGTTAGTGTCATAATTATTTCTGGCACATTTCATGCTGTTTAAATAGTGCGATAAAAAATGCAAGGAAATCATAATGTTGAGGGACCCAAATGGAAAGAAGGAAAGAGAAGAGACTTAACGCAAAACTCTACGTAAAAGTAAAGACTAATTCCCCTCTTTTAACGTGCTGGGGTGTATTGTGTGAGGGTTCTCCAAATGGTCTGTTCATAACAAGTCTACGGTACTTGGCTATGGGTACGGTAATAGATATGGAAATAATTCTGCCGGACCTGAGCCCGTGTTTTCTCAAGGGTACTGTCAAAAGAGTCACAGAACTTCCGGAGTCGGACAGAAGCTTTGGGATAGGCGTTGAACTTACCGGCAATAATGTGGCCTATGCCCGTTTACTGAAACTTCTGGACAGTCCAGTCAACAAAACTGGTGCGAAGACGGTCACAGAGGTTTCTTTTAACATTGCAACGGAGAAGCCGTAATGCACTTTCGTGATTTCCCTATCAGACGTAAACTGACAACAATTATCATACTGACCAGCATCTTCGTCCTTCTTCTGGCTGCCGTTGGATTTCTGATCTACGAGGTTTATGACTTTAAGAAAACAATGGTTAGAGACCTCTGGAGTTTGGCCGATGTTGTCGGACAAAACAGCACCTCTGCATTGACCTTTGATGATAAAACATCCGCGCAGGAAACGTTATCGGCTCTCAAGGCAAAACTCAATATTACCTGGGCTTGTATTTATGATAAGGATGGCCGGGCATTCGTCAAATACAACGGCAAGAATATTCCTCTGACGACACCGTCTGATAATATCAATCAGAACGTTCAGGTAAAATCATCTGCCACTTCAGGTGAAAGTTTTCATTTTCTGAGCGATCAACTCCATGTATGGAAAAGGATCGCACTCGACAAGGAAACAATCGGCTTTGTTTACCTGCAATCCGATCTGCAGGACTTGTATTCCCGGCTTACATGGTATGCGTGCGTCGTCATTATTCTGCTGATAGTATCCACACTTTTTGCCTATATGTTATCGAAAAAATTTCAGCAAGTCATAACCACCCCAATTCTCGACCTTGTTGAGAAAATGAAGGTTGTATCCAGTGACAGGGACTATTCAGTGCGGGTAGCAAAGAGAAGTAATGATGAAGTGGGTGTTCTCATCGATGGATTTAACGACATGTTGAAACAAATCCAGGAGCGGGACGAGAAGTTGAAAGCAAACCGTGAACATCTTGAAGATGAGATAACCTCACGAACTGCGGAACTTTCCAGAACCAATAGCGAGCTTGTGCATACAATCGCCGAATTTAAGAAGGCAAAAGAGGTCGCTGAAGCGGCCAACCGCGCCAAATCTGAATTTCTGGCAAGAATGAGTCATGAAATCCGCACGCCGATGAACGGTATTTTGGGTATGACCGAGTTACTCATAAACACTCAATTGAGTGACAGGCAGCGGATGTTTACTGATACCGTGCGTCAATCAGGCGAAGCCCTTCTGAATGTCCTGAACGACATTCTGGATTTTTCCAAGATAGAGGCAGGAAAACTTGAACTGGAGACCATCGAGTTTGACTTACACAAATTGGCTGAAGAAGTGCTGGAATTGCTTGCTGACCGCGCCCATCAGAAAAGACTGGAAATGATCAGTTATGTCCAGGATCACGTCCCTGGCTACGTTATCGGTGATCCGGTCCGAATCCGTCAAATTCTCATCAATCTTCTTGGCAATGCAATAAAATTTACAGACAGGGGAGAAGTCTTGCTGAATATAGAGGCTATAGATTCTACTGACGATACCGTCGTGTTGCGTTTTGAGGTCCGGGATACCGGAATAGGTATTGACTCCGATAAGCAATCCATGATCTTTGACTCTTTTTCTCAGGCAGACGGTTCAACTACCCGTAAATATGGCGGGACCGGGTTGGGCCTGGCAATCTCTAAACAGCTTGCTGAGCTGATGGGAGGAGAGATAGGAGTGGAGAGCGTCCCCGGAGAAGGTTCAACCTTCTGGTTCATGGCAAGACTCGGGAAAGCAACCCGCCAGATTCAGCAGCCGGGCGTGAGAAAAGAATTGTATGGATTTAGCGTCCTTATTGTCGATGATAATTCCACGAACCGCGCTATACTGCATAATCAAGTCATTTCATGGGGGATGACGAACGGCAGCGCTGAAAACGGTCGTCGGGCATTGCAGATGCTTATTGCCGCTGCCGCTGAAGGTACCCCCTATGACATAGCCATTCTGGACCTGCATATGCCTGGCATGGACGGCCTGGAATTGGCCAGGTCGATCAAAGCCGACCCTTCTATCGCATCTGTGCGCCTGATAATGCTGACCTCTGCTTACATGGAGTGTGATACAGAGGCACTGCGGAAAGCAGGTGTAGATATCAATTTGAGTAAGCCGGTGCGTCAATCCCAGCTTTATGACAGTCTGGTCAGCATGATGGGAGCATACTGGAGCCCGCTGCCCGATTCTTCCGGCAATCATACAGGTGAGGAACATAAAAACCTTAAAGCACACATCCTTCTTGCTGAGGATAACCCTGTAAACCAGCAGGTTGCACGGAGTTTTCTGGAAAACTTCGGTTGTGATGTCCAGGTTGTAAACAATGGGGCGGAGGCCATTAAGGCTTTGGAGAACAATGCCTACGATCTGGTCTTAATGGACTGTCAGATGCCGGAAATGGACGGTTATGCTGCCACAAAGATAATAAGGGAAAGAGAAGCGTCGTCTGGAAACAACGGACTCATATTACACGATGCCAAACCTGCGCGCATACCCGTTATTGCGCTTACCGCTCATGCATTGGAAGGGTCTCGGGAACAGTGTCTTGCTGCCGGAATGGATGATTACCTCTCAAAGCCTTTTAGTCAGGAAAAATTGTTTGCTGTAATTCACCGCTGGACAGACGGCCGGACAAAAGCTATGGAAGGCCCCTGTGGAGGGCATGAAGAAAGCGGCGTTTGCCTGGATGACGCTGCATCGCGGCCCGCAGTGAGCTGCCCGTGTAATCCCGAAGCCGTTTTGGAGGACCAGGCCATCTGTTTAGCCATTGATCGAAAGGTATGGGATAACATAGGTACAATTCAGAAAGAAGGTGCACCGGACATACTCGGCCAGATCATTTCTCTCTACCTTGATCATTCACCGGAGCAACTCAGGGAACTGCATGAGGCCATAAGCTCCGGAGACATTCTTGCCGTCCAAAGAGCAGCGCATAACTTGAAATCAAGCAGCGCCAACCTCGGGGCTACTATGCTCTCGTTATTATTCAAAGAGTTAGAGTCGCTGGCACGAATGAAATCAATAGACAAAGTTGGCGAACTCGTATCCAAAATTGAGACGGAATATGGAGCAGTGGAAACCGCGTTAAGAACAGAACTTGAGAGATTGCATAATGTCCGCTCCTGATCGCGAGAGAGAACAGCCCCTGGTGCTCGTGGTGGATGACGATACGTCTGTTCGAATTTTAGAGCGTGCGGCGCTGGAGCATGCCGGGTTTGCTATTGAGGAAGCTGACAATGGGATCACTGCATTAGGTTCCTTTAAAAGACTTCGTCCGGATGCTGTGCTGCTTGATGTCATGATGCCGGTGATGGATGGTTTTGCCGTTTGTGCAGAAATACGCAAGCTCGCCGGGAGCGATTTCACCCCGATATTTATGGTGACCGGTCTGGACGATCTGGAATCCATCAATCGCGCCTTTGAGGCAGGCGCCACCGACTTCATCGCAAAGCCCGTTAACTGGAAAACATTGGGACATCATGTGAGATACATGCTGCGTGCAAGTCGTGCATTTTTACGGCTGCGCGAAAGCGAATCAAAAAATCAGGCGCTCCTCAACACGATTCCCGACCTGATGTTCAGGATCAGCAGAGAAGGCATCTTCCTGGAATTTAAAGGAAATATCACCGGCAGGTTGAGCTTGTCTCCAGGGGACTACCTTGGAAAGCGGCTGGTTGAAATTTTGCCGCAGGATGTTGCTGACAAGGCGATGCATTATGTTGAGAAGGCGCTGCAAACAGGCGATATGCAATTGTTTGAGTATCAATTCATGATGTCGGACACAATTCATTATTATGAATGCCGCCTTGTTGTCTGCGGGGCAGATGAAGTGCTCGCAATCGTCCGGGACACCTCTGAACGGACAAGATCGGAAAAAGAGATTCTCCGCCTTGCCTATTATGACAGCCTGACCGGGCTCCCGAACCGCGTATTGTTCAGAGATCGCCTGGGGCAGGCCATGATACGGACTCAATACAGCAAGAAAAATCTTGCGATAATGTTCCTGGATATCGATTATTTCAAGCGTATCAACGACACGCTTGGCCATAATATAGGCGACCTGCTCCTGCAAGGTGTCGCTGAAAGGCTATCATCTTGTCTGCGGAAAACGGACAGCTTATCCCGGGAGGTAAGCGATTCAGAAGAAGCCACCATTGCACGCATGGGCGGAGATGAGTTTACCATATTGATCAATGATGTCTGTAAGCCGTATGATTTGTCATACGTGGCTCAGCGTATATGTGATTTTCTCTCCCGGCCTTTCGAGATAGGGTCCCATGAGATCTTTATCACTGCCAGTATCGGCATAACAATTTATCCAATCGATGGTGATAATGTTGATACCCTGATGAAGAATGCCGACACAGCAATGTATCATGCCAAGGACAAAGGTAGAAATAACTACCAGTTCTACACTGATTCCATGAACGCTGCTGCAATAGAACGGTTTACCATGACAAATCAGATACGGAAGGCATTGCATGGCAATGAGTTCCGATTATATTACCAACCCCAACTGGATACGAAGAGTGAAAAGATCATCGGGGTAGAGGCATTGGTCCGCTGGATACACCCCGAGAGGGGTTTAGTGATGCCGAACTCATTTATTCCCATAGCGGAGGAAACCTCTTTAATCGTTCCTGTTGGTGAGTGGATACTCCAGACGGCCTGCGCACAAAATAGAATTTGGCAGGCGTTAGGTTTTTCCCCGATACGTGTGGCAGTCAATATCTCGAGCGTCCAGTTCAGGCAAAAAAACTTTGTAGAAACGGTAAGCAGAATCCTGGCGGAGACAGGGTTGGACCCCCGTCTTTTGGAATTGGAGCTGACGGAGAGCCTGATAATGGAGAATGCAGAATCATCCGTTATCGTTCTGGCTGAATTAAGGGATCTGGGGATACGACTCTCTATCGATGATTTTGGCACAGGATATTCCTCCTTAAGTTATCTCAAACGCTTTCCGATTAATACGCTGAAAATTGATAAAACATTCATAAGAGATGTTGATAAGGATTCCGATTCCGGAGCTATCGTAAAGGCAATAATTGCCATGGCGCACAACTTGAATTTGGAATTAATAGCCGAAGGCGTGGAGACGGGACAGGAGCTTGCATTTTTGCAGGAATACAATTGCTATCACATACAAGGTTTTTGGTTCTGCCACCCCTTGTCTGCGGACGGGTTGACCGAATTTTTGCAGGGAGAAAGGTATTTGAATGGCTTTACAAAGAGTTCAGACGAGTTGGTGATCAGAGGAGAAGAAGCTCTGTGAACATTTTGAGAATTGTAGGGTGCTCGATACTGTTTGGTCTCTTTGCCGGAGCTTTCATTGTTGAAGCAGCTGACCGGTCTGATCAGACTAGGACCGACCTGCTGGGACTCAGTCTCGAGGAGCTGATGAAGATAGAGGTCGCAACAGTCTATGGCGCATCGAAGTTCGAGCAAAAGAAAAAAACCTTATGGAGGTCAGTGAAAAATGGAGATCCCGATACGAAACTGCAGACAGACCAGGATAATAAACCGCTGTCTCAACGAAAGCTGGAGGCGACAATATGACTAAAAGGACTAAACTCTGCGGGTTGGCCGTCGCAGTGCTGCTGTGTCTGATGCCCGTGGTGGGCTATGCTTATTTGGGAGACAGGGACTTCACCGGCTTGAGTATCGAGGATCTCATGAGTATAGAGATAACCTCGGCAGGCAAGAAGGCCCAAAGGCTTTCCGATTCGGCGACCGCAGTCTTCGTCATTTCACAAGAGGATATCCGGCGTTCAGGTGTTACGAGCATTCCCGAAGCATTGCGGATGGTCCCCGGCCTGGAAGTCGCCCGTATCAACTCAAGTACGTGGGCGATCTCTTCCCGTGGTTTTAATGGGCGCTTCGCAAACAAACTCCTCGTCCTTATCGACGGCCGAAGCGTTTACTCTCCGCTCTTCTCTGGCGTATTCTGGGACGTCCAGGATACTCTGCTCGCAGACATAGAGCGTATCGAAGTAATACGGGGGCCGGGTGCCTCCCTCTGGGGCGCCAATGCGGTCAATGGGGTCATAAATATCATCACAAAAAACGCCGAAGATACCAAGGGAGGACTTTTTAGCGCCGGCGGGGGTACGGAAGAGCGCTACTTTGCGGGTCTTCGGTACGGCTCCGAGGTTTCCGCTGGTACATACCTGCGCGCCTACGCGAAGCACTTTAGCCGTAGCTCCCTGGCGGACGCTTCAGGCCGCGAAACATTCGACGGATGGCATAAGTCACAGGGAGGGTTTCGCCTTGATGTGAACAAGTGGGACAGGGACTCTCTCACGATTCAGGGCGACATTTACTCAGGCAGAGAAAAAGGCACCACTTCTCTCGCATCGTTCGATCCACCCTTTACAAACTCTATAAATGATACGCCCACGTTGGCCGGCGGAAATGTCCTGGCCCGGTGGAAGCACTCTTTTTCAGACGTCTCTGATATGGAAGCCCAGTTTTACTACAATAGGGCCAGCACCAGGGATGTCACCCTCACTGAAAAGCACGATACAGTAGATTTCGACATGCAGCACCGCATCGTGCTGGCAGAGCGCCACGAAATTGTGTGGGGGGCAGGGTACCGCTTCACAAAAAATATCACATCCGGCAGTTTCGCCGTCACATTTGAGCCTGACAGCAAGCGGACCAACCTTTTCAGCGCCTTCGCGCAGGATGATATGACCCTGATAAAAGACCGTCTTCACTTCGTGCTCGGGTCGAAGATTGAGCATAACGACTTTACCGGGTTCGAAATCCAGCCGACAGCACGGGTGATCTGGAAGCCCCACGAACACCACACAGTCTGGGCCGCTGTTTCGAGGGCGGTCAGGACGCCTTCAGACGCTGATCGGGGTGCGACCGCGAACCCGTTTGTCATACCGCCGGGCACCTCATTGAACCCCGGGCCTCTCCCTGTCGTTACGCGGTTCCGTGGAAGCCAGGATTTCATGTCTGAAAAGCTTATAGCATATGAGGCGGGATATCGCGTTGTTCCGACGTCCAATCTTTCGGTCGATGCTGCTGTCTTCTACAATGTTTATGATAAACTGAGGACTACAGAGCCAGGGACCCCTTTCCTGGAGGTCGATTCTTTTGTTCCGCACCTTGTCGTCCCCATAAGCGCTGCCAACAATGCTAAAGGAAAAACCTACGGCGTCGAACTCTCCGTGGACTGGAGGCCTCTTTCATTCTGGCGGATTCAGACAGCGTACACATTTTTGGAGATGCACCTGCACCGCAATGAAGGAAGCGCCGACACGACGATAGAACAGATTGCCGGCAACAATCCCCGCCATCAGGTGTCGCTCCGATCGTCCCTCGATTTGCGGTCCGACCTTGAGCTGGACGGATGGCTGAGATACGTAAGCGATCTGCCAGCAGTCGGCATAAAGAGTTATGTGACCCTTGATACACGTATTGCCTGGAGACCAGTAAAGCGTCTGGAAATCTCGATTGTAGGTCAGAACTTGCTCGATAACCGCCACCCTGAGCAAGCCACAGAGGTCTACCTCGCTACTCAGCCGACAGAGATACGGCGCGGCTTCTACGGGAAGGTGACGTGGGGCTTCTGATAAGGATGAAAGGACGCAAAGCATGGCAGGTCACCCGCAGCGTACGCCGAGCCGTGCTTCGGGTTTGTCTTGTGCTCTGTATTGCTGTTTTGGGAGTCTTTGCTACTCTGATAAGCGTCGGCGCACAATCAAAGTCTACGCAAGAATACCAGGTCAAGGCTGCTTTTCTTTACAGCTTTACCAAGTTTGTCGAGTGGCCGGACAGCTCGTTCGCGAATGACCAGGCTTCGCTGTCAATCTGCATTCTTGGGGAAGATCCATTCGGTGACGCTCTTGATGCAATCAGAAGCAAGACGGTCAGAGACCGGAAATTAGTGATCAAACAGATCAGCGAGATTGAGAATATGGGACAGTGCCATATTCTTTTCATCAGCGAATCTGAAAAATTGGATCTGCCTGCCATACTGAGAAAAATCGGTCATATGGCCATATTGACTGTGGGCGATATGAAGGGATTCACCGAATCCGGGGGGATGATCAACCTCGTCAAGCTTGATAAAAAGATCCGCTTTAAAATCAACCTGAAAGCGGCACAGAAAGCCGGTCTGAAGCTCAGCTCCCAGCTTCTGAAACTGGCAGTCGAGATCGAAGGCGGTGATCAGCGATGAGATACTCTGTGAACATCATGAAAATTGCAGGCTGCCTTATGCTGTTTATCTTCTTTGCCGGAGTTTCCATTGTTAAAGCAGGTGACGGGTCTAACCAGTGTGAGACCGACCTGACGGATCTCAGTCTCGATGAGCTGATGAAGATAGAGATTGAAATAGTCTCCGGAGCCTCCAAGTTCGAGCAGAAGGTGACTGAGGCTCCGTCGTCCGTGAGCATTGTCACGGCCGATGACATAAAAAAATTCGGCTACAGGACCATCGCTGACATTTTGCGGAGTTTAAGGGGCTTTTTCGTTACCTATGACCGGAATTACAGTTATGTAGGCATGAGAGGATTCGGACGCCCGGGGGATTATAATTCCCGCTTTTTACTCCTTATCGACGGACACCGCACAAATGATGCTATCTACGACAGCGCATCAATAGGGACGGAAGCTGTCATCGACGTCGATCTCATAGATCGGGTTGAGGTCATACGGGGCCCGGGTTCTTCCATTGTTTATGGAAGCAATGCTGTCTTTGCCGTCGTCAATATAATCACCAGACGGGGGAGAGACGTCAAGACCCTGGAGGCCTCAGGAGAAGCCGGAAGTTTTAACACATATAAGGGCCGTCTTACCTACGGAAATAGT
>JBARHQ010000029.1:0-2635 GCA_049799315.1 Thermodesulfovibrionales bacterium
GACTGAATGTGAATTGAGGATAAGCAGACTCCAGGCGCGGCTTGGAGAGGAAGAAATCGAAGGGGCTCTTTTTGTTTATCCGATTGATATCTACTATTTTACCGGAACACGGCAGAATTCGGTGCTATGGGTTCCTGTTGATGGCAAACCGACACTATTTGTAAAGAAAAGTCTGATCCGCGCAAGAGAAGAGAGCAGCCTGCCCGACGTCCGACCCTATCCTACGAGCCGCGAGTTTACGGACTTCTTCGATAAGAAGATCAGCAGAATCGGGCTCACCTTTGATGTTTTGCCGGTGCAGTTGTATCATTACTACTCAAGACTCCTCGCCGGAAGAGAATTTGTTGATCTTTCGGATACCAATCGTCAGATGCGCTCGCTGAAATCACCATGGGAACTCGATCAGATGAGGGAGAGCGGCAGGAGGCTCTGTGAGGTTTTCAGTCAGGTGCCCTCTTTTCTGAGGCGCGGCATGCGCGAGCGTGATCTGGCTGCCGAGATCGAGTACCGGCTGCGCACCAGTTGGAGTGAGGGGAATCTGCGCATGAGAGCCTTTAATCAGGAGATAACTGGGCTTGCTGTTGCCGGCGCAAGCGCGGCTGCGCCGGGCTGCTTCGATGGTCCTGTCACGGGCAGGGGACTTTCAAGTGCCTCGCCATACGGGCCATCGGAGGCTCTTATACAGGAGGATACTCCGATTCTGATAGATTACCCTGGGGTTTTCAATGGTTATATTGTCGACATGAGCCGCATTTTTGCCTTTGGGAATCTGGACCCTGCGATGAGCCGTGCATTTGAGGTCTCACTTGATATCCAGACCTGGCTGATGGATAACATCCATCCCGGGACAATCTGTGAGGACCTCTTTTTAGGTGCTGCTGGAATTGCGGAAGCCGCTGGGCTGAAGGATAATTTCATGGGGCATCCTGGCGAGCAGGCGAAGTTCGTAGGCCACGGCGTTGGCCTTGAACTGGACGAACTCCCTGTGCTTGCCCAGAAATTCAAGACACCACTTCAGGAGGGACAGACTATTGCTATTGAGCCGAAATTCGTTTTCCCCGGAAGAGGAGTTGTCGGCATAGAGAATACCGTTGCAGTCACTAATACAGGATGCGAAAGGCTTACCTACCTGCCGGACAAGCTGATATACCTGTAGAACATTCTTTCACCGCATAGAAATTGTTTCAAAAACGAGGTCAAGGCAAGTTCATATCTCGGAGAACTCATGCTGGACAGACGCATTCCCTTCCGGCTTAACCGGTAGCATCTCCCCAGTTACAACAGTCTCTCCGCACCGTTTCGGGGGGTCTGTCTTTTTTTCATGGCTATCCTTCAGCGAGGGTCTGCAGCATCGTCTTGATGATAACCGTATAGCAGGCGATAAATATACCGGCAATAACAGCATATCCGACTGCCTGCCATGCATTAAACCCGCTTACAACCTGCGTAAGACTTGTCCCGGCGGCAATGCATCCCAAAAAACAGAAAAAACCAGCAACTCCCGATGTCCAGCCAAAGCTTTTTTTCGATTCCATAGTACATCTCCTTTCACATAGACAATAATTAAGAGCGGTTCATTGTACAATAAATTGCAGGAATGTTTCAAAGATACGGAGAAGGTTACAAATAATCAATGATAATTTCGTATAATATTCAGTAATGCTTTGGCAGAACAACTTTAAATCCTTGCTATGGAGCGTTTCATGACTAAAGATAAAAAGAGCACCCCCAGTAAGCATTTAAGATCCACTATAGGACTCGATATGCTTGTCCAGGATGTAATGACAAAGGACATTATCTCTGTTCAGAAATATGAGAGCATACTGCATGTTGCAGATATTCTTGCGGAAAAAAACATAAGCGGACTTCCCGTGGTGGATAAGGGGAACAAGGTGATCGGTATCATTACTCAGGCTGATATCCTCTCGGTGGTGGGAATACGAAAAGAGCATACACTCAAAGACCTTTTAAAACATATGCTCGGAGAGCCCCTCCCTGAACAAAAAATAGGTGATATTGTCGCCGACATAATGGCCGCTCCTGCGGTTACCATAAAGCCGACCGCAAATATAGCTGAGGCTGCTCAGATTCTTGACGAAAAGAGGATAAGAAGATTGCCGGTGGTAGATGACAAAAATGTCCTTATCGGGCTTATCTCAAGGGCCGACATCCTGAAGGCGGTTATCAGAAAATTAAAATAATATGAACTGCAGTGTGCGGACCCCTTGACCCTCGGAAGGGCAGCAT
The DNA here is from genome assembly GCA_049799315.1 of Thermodesulfovibrionales bacterium. Lineage (GTDB taxonomy): Bacteria > Nitrospirota > Thermodesulfovibrionia > Thermodesulfovibrionales > UBA6898 > PALSA-1316. Next base: position 2,248 of record JBARHQ010000029.1, read on the forward strand.
ATAAAAAAGGCCTGGATTATTCGTTTGAACAATCCAGGCCACATTTAAATCCGGCAGCAACCTACTTTCCCAGGACCTCGCGATCCAAGTATCATCGGCCATGGAGGGCTTAACTTCCGTGTTCGGGATGGGAACGGGTGTGACTCCTCCTGCAATACCACCGGAAACCTTAATTTCCGAAAATCAATTATACCATTAAACAGGGCTACTTTGTCAACCTATTTTCATAGGCCGGTCCATTATTATTTCATGGACACTCCTGATCGTTGACGACAGGAGGGAAGAGGGAAGTAAGGGTCAAGACACACGGCCAATTAGTACTGGTCAGCTGAATGCATTACTGCACTTACACCTCCAGCCTATCGACGTGGTAGTCTACCACGGGCCT
>JBARHQ010000030.1:0-9518 GCA_049799315.1 Thermodesulfovibrionales bacterium
TCAGTAAACCTGAAAGATCTTCAGAAAGAACGTTATGATCGGCATAATGAAGAGGTTTGCTATTCCCGAATAAATCAGCACCAGAACGATGATAAACCCAAACGGTTCTATCCTGCTGAACGACATCGCCTGTTTCTGGGGGAGCAGTCCGGTCAGCACCCTCCCACCGTCGAGCGGCGGTATCGGGATCATATTAAAAGCAGCAAGCACCACGTTGATAACAACACTTGCGGTCACCATCAGGAACAGGGGTTTCAGGACTGTTTCAGTCACTTCCGCAGGCATTACCGTCGACAGCGGGACTATCAGCAGCTTCAGAATGACCGCACTGACAAGGGCCAGGGCAATGTTCATAACCGGTCCGGCAACAGCAGACAGGGCCATGCCCTTTCGCGGGTTCTGAAAATTCATCGGATTGATCGGCACCGGCTTTGCGTAGCCGAAGACGAACTGGCCGTTCGTCAGGAAATGCATCATCAGCGGCAGGATGATCGTACCGAAAGGATCTATATGGACAAGCGGATTAAGCGTCAGCCGGCCGACGAACTTTGCTGTCGGATCCCCGAGTTTGTTGGCAACAAACCCGTGGGCCACCTCATGGAACGTTATCGCAATGAGGATAGCCGGAGCCGAAATTAAGAGCCTTCTTATGACATCTGCTGAAGAAGCGTCCAAAGCAATTTACCTTATCTAAAACCTTTCTCAGGGACTTTTCACCCCTGCTTAAAATCAAGCCGTCGAAATTATCGCCTATGCCTGTCTCCATGAATATATTCCTCTGTATTATCGGATAAACCAGAGCTGAGGGGGAAAGCAGCATCGGAAATCTTCCAGATGAGTTCGAATTTAGCTATGATAACTTCAGGCTCGCCGTACCTATTATTCATAATCTCTCCGTTGCTGTCAACGGCCAGCAGAAGGTCATTCGCCTTTAATAATGAGCCGTCAAATCCAGCCAGTTTCAGCTTGTCCTTGACCTTATCCAAAAAAAGCCGGCAGGTCCTCTCATCGATGATGCCTCTATCTACAGCCTTATAAAGGTCGACCGGCATGTAGAGCTGCCCCCGCTCGGCAACAGAATAATCAGGGCCGTTATAATAGCCACGGATAGTAATATAGTTATGGCTTTCCTGGAGAACAGGATTGCCCTCCGGGTCCAGAATATCCTTATGAGACCGGTATCTTCTGAAATCGACTGAAGGTTCTATCTTGGCAGTACCGGTCATGTATATGGCCCTTGTATAAACTGTTGGTATGCCGATTTCATTGAGGGTATGGGCGATGACAAATTCTTCAAAAGGACTGTTTATGCCATACTGCCGGACCTTTGGACTGAGCCCGTCCTCCTCTGTCTCGTCAGGCAGTTCTCCCACGCGGGAGGTCTTCCACACCAGATGTATATTGTCCTTGGTAATTGTATAAAATACATCCTTTGTATCGGACAACTTCAGAGATGGAGTCTTCCTCCACCGTTCCGGCAGAAAATAATCAAAAAGCCTGGCGTTTCTTCCCACAACCCACAGATTGCCACCGGTGCTTTCAGCATGACCATAGATGTAAGGCATGCCAAAGATTTCCATGGACTTCAGATGGGCAGGCAACGGTGTTGGTTCGAAGCGGTCCCTCTGATCGTCCAGATAATGATGTCTTCTTGAATCCTTTACCCTTTTATCATGCTCCACGGTCCGCAGAAGCAGTTCATAGTCGATCACTGAATAATGGCCATCCTTAACCAGCTGATACAGGGCCTCCAACTGTATTTTGTACGCATTGCCGCCATGGTCGAGCCGGCCGATCTCTTCAATGCGCATGGTCTCTGCCTCACTGAATATGATATGTTCGGGCTTCATATCAGCTACGAGGTACCCCTTCTTATCCAGGGCCGAAAGCACCTGGTAATTAATTACTTTCAGGTGGTGGACTATTTCATCATTATTGAGGTCTATCTGCTCGAAAATTTCCGGAAGGTTTTTCCCCTTGATCCATTCATAAATCAGCTTGTACTGCTTCAGGATATCCAGGTCAATACCCGGATGTTTTGCATGTATGCGGTTAATTCTCGAGCGTGACCTCCCGCTCTGCCAGGGCTGCATCTTCTCCGGAGGGACATAAATGGCCAAAGGACGCTGCGTCTTAACCCGCATATCCCGGGGCCCATACCCGCCTTCCCTCATTTCCATTACCAGGGAAAACTCCTCCCAGGGGCTGTTGAACTCGGCATCACAGAATTCCTGCAAGGTATGGGTATCCAGGGGGACGTCTTCACCAACCCTGCAATTCTTGACCACCAGATCAAGTGCCTTCCCGTTCACCTCCCTGGTTGGCACCCTGAAAACAGAACTCGTGCCCCTTAGCCTTGTCCCCTTTTCATGAAACCAGTCTCTTTCATACCAGTTTTTGATTTCAAAGTGCTCAGGAAAAGGCTCTGCGAAACGGGTGAGATACAAATCACCCCCATCGCTGGTTTTGGTATGGACATACACCACGCCAAGAATGTGTACCAGCGATTTCTTCGCAGTTATTTTGTCCATTCCTGCTCCGGACAATCCCTGGCATAAAACACTTCAGGTTTATCCAAGGCGGGACCTTAGCTCCTCAAGCTGCCTGCGCAGTCTTTCAGGCAAACGATCACCGAATCGCGCGAAGTGCTTCTCTATGTCAGGTACTTCAGCAGACCAGGCCCCCGTATCCACACTCATGAGCTCTTTCAAATTTTCCGCAGAAATATCCAGCCCGGCGAGGTCCAGATCCCCGTCTAAAGGCAATAGGCCAATTGGTGTGTTCCGGGCACTTACCTTACCTTCAATCCGCTCGCACATCCATTTCAGCACCCTGCTGTTGTCGCTGAAGCCGGGCCACAAAAACATGCCTTCAGGACTTTTCCGAAACCAGTTTACATAAAATATCCTCGGTGCTTTACCGCCGAGCCTGTCACCCATGTCAAGCCAATGCTGGAAATAGTCGCCCATGTTGTAGCCGCAGAAGGGTGTCATTGCAAAGGGGTCCCGGCGCAGATTGCCCACGGCCCCAATATTTGCAGAGGTGGTTTCCGACGCTGCCGTTGCACCGATAAAAACACCGTGGTCCCAGCCATAGGCCTCGTAAACCAGCGGCACAACACTGCTGCGCCGGCCTCCGAATATGAAGATATCAATGGGAACCCCGGCAGGGCTTTCCCAATCTTTGCAGATAGCAGGACACTGGGAAGCAAGGGCAGTAAACCGGGCATTCGGATGGGCAGCATCCTGACGGCTCTCCGGCGTCCAGTCACGTCCCTTCCAGTCGATAAGATGAGCCGGCACTTCATCAGACATGCCTTCCCACCAGACATCTCCGTCGTCAGTCAGGGCGCAATTGGTAAAAATAACATTCTCTCTCACCGTGTCCATGGCCACGGGATTGGTATCATACGAAGTTCCCGGAGCCACCCCGAAAAACCCATTCTCAGGGTTTATGGCATACAGGCGGCCATCAGGCCCGATCTTCATCCATGCAATGTCGTCGCCGATACATTCACATTGCCAGCCCGGGATCGTCGGCCGCATCATCGCGAGATTCGTTTTTCCGCACGCTGAGGGAAAGGCCGCGGCAATGTGATATTGTTTCCCTTCGGGATTGGTAAGGCGCAGAATAAGCATATGTTCGGCCATCCAGCCTTCGCGCCGCGCCATGGCGGACGCTATGCGCAGGGCCAGGCATTTCTTTCCCAGCAGGGCATTCCCGCCGTACCCGGAACCATACGACCAGATGAGGTTTTCCTCGGGGAAGTGACTTATATATTTGCTTTCAATGGGGGCACACGGCCACGGAGCATCTCTCTGACCCTCGGCGAGCGGAGCACCGATGGAATGCAGACAGGGAATGAAAGCTCCATCGGTTCCGAGCATTTCATAGATCCTGGCGCTCACCCGGGTCATGATATGCATGTTACAGACCACGTAGGGGCTGTCCGTCACTTCAATCCCTATCTTCGAAATTGGAGAACCTATCGGACCCATTGAAAAAGGGATCACGTACATGGTGCGTCCCTTCATGCAGCCTTTATAAAGACCTGTCATCGTTTTTTTCAGCTCATCAGGGTGTAACCAGTTGTTCGTGGGCCCTGCTGTGTCTTTTGACGATGTACTTATATACGTGCGGTCTTCAACGCGTGCCACATCACTGGGGTCAGACCTGAAAAGAAAGCTGTTAACCCGCTTCTTCAGCACGGTGGCAGTTCCGGCTTCGATCATCCTGGTCATCATGTGATCATATTCATCCCTGGTGCCATCACACCAGTAGATACTGTCCGGCTGGCACATGGCAGCAACGTCTTTAATCCACGTGTTCAATTTTTCATTTTTTACTGTTGCATTCATAAATAACTCCTCAAGAACGTTTTCCCGGCTTTGCATTTAGTTTACCATTGATCGGATACCTGAATTCCACCGGAATATATCCTAAGGGACTAACAAAAAAACATAAACGATAAATATTCTTCAGATTTCATCTCTGTATAGTATATAATTACTACTCAGTGTCTATGTCTTCTGTCGTTGTCATACCTGCTCGCTACGGCTCAACCCGGTTTCCGGGCAAGCCTCTTGCACCCCTGAAAGGCATCCCGGTCATCCAGCATGTATACCAGAATTCCCGTAACTCCCGGCACGCTGCGGATATAATTGTCGCGACCGACAACGGTCTGATCTATGATGCAGTCCGCTCCTTTGGCGGGACCGCGGTCATGACCTCGCCGGATCATATCTCAGGCACGGACAGGATAGCCGAGGCACTGCATTTACTCGGCAGGGAATATGATATAATTGTGAATGTTCAGGGGGATGAACCGCTGATAAAACCGGAGATGATCGATGCGGTGATATCGGTCCTTGATGACGAAACCGCTGCTATCGGTACGCTCGTCAGGAAAATCGACAATGCTGATGAAATCTTTGACTCCAATGTGGTCAAGGCAGTTTTTGACGAACACGGGTATGCCCTCTATTTTTCAAGGGCTCCGATCCCCTACCACCGGGATGCCTGGAAGAACAGGGAGGCAGGGATGGGTGCAGCATCACCGGACGCATCAGCCGCTGCGCCCCATGACTGTTTTAAACACATCGGCATTTACAGTTATCGCAGAGAGGCTCTGCTCAGACTGACGTCCCTCGCGCCTTCCCGGCTGGAGCAGATTGAGAAACTGGAGCAGTTGCGCGCGCTCGAAAATGGTTTGAGGATAAAGGTCCGGGAGACGGACTTTGAAACTTTCGGGGTCGATACCCCTAAGGACCTGGAAAGGATAGAGAAATGGCTAAATTTATCTTTGTAACCGGCGGGGTGCTGTCATCTCTCGGCAAGGGGATCGCTGCAGCGTCAATCGGCGCTTTGCTGGAGGCGAGCGGCCTTAAAGTCACGATCCAGAAGCTTGACCCTTATATCAACGTTGATCCCGGGACATTAAGCCCGTTCCAGCACGGTGAAGTATTCGTAACCGACGACGGGGCTGAGACAGACCTTGACCTTGGACACTATGAGCGGTTCACCCATATACGGACATCCCAGGGAAACAATTTCACAACAGGCCGGATCTACTATAACGTGATATCAAAGGAACGGCGGGGCGACTACCTCGGCGATACGGTCCAGGTCATACCTCATATCACGGACGAGATCAAGCAGGCGATCAAGTCGGTCGGCAATGACAATGATGTCGTGCTGGTCGAAATAGGCGGCACAATAGGCGATATAGAGAGTCTGCCGTTCCTGGAGGCTATCAGACAGATGCGGTATGACGTGGGACGGGAGAATGTCCTGTATATACATCTGACCCTCCTTCCTTACATAAAGACCTCCGGGGAACTGAAGACAAAGCCGACACAGCACAGCGTCAGGGAGATCAGGGCAATCGGCATACAGCCCGACCTGCTCTTGTGCAGGACCGACCGGATGCTCACCCCTGAGGCAAAAAAGAAGATAGCAATACACTGCAACCTCGAAGGTGACGCGGTCATTAATGCTATAGATGTCGATACGATATACGAGGTGCCTCTTGCGCTGCAGGCCGAAGGTCTCGACCGGCAGATTATAAAGAAGCTGAATCTGACTGCCCATGAGGCGGATATGGGTCCGTGGAAGGACATTGTCCGGAAGATCAAGGAACCGAAGAATGAAGTGATCATCGCGATCGTCGGGAAATATGTCGGACTAAAGGATTCCTATAAGAGCCTTACTGAGGCCCTGATCCATGGAGGTATCGCCAATGACTGCAGGGTGACCCTCGAGTGGATCGACTCTGAAGAGGTTGAGGCTCACGGTCCTGAGCGTTATCTTTCCGAGGTCGATGGCATTCTTGTCCCGGGAGGATTCGGGTACCGAGGAATCGAGGGCAAAATCAGTTCGATCACCTATGCCCGCGAAAAGAAGATACCCTACTTCGGGATATGCCTCGGGATGCAGTGCGCCGTGATCGAGTTTGCCCGAAACGTCTGCGGGTTGAAGGCCAACAGCTCGGAATTTGATATCAACGTGCCGGCACCGGTCATCTACCTGATGGAGAAGTGGTTCGATTTCAGAAAAAACAGGATTGAAGAAAGGACTGAACTGACACACAAGGGCGGGACCATGAGGCTCGGCGCTTATCCCTGCGTACTCGAAGAAGAGAGTCTTGCTTATGCTGCCTATGGGGAAAAGGAGTTGTCCGAACGCCACCGCCATCGCTATGAATTCAATAATTCTTTCAGGGATACTATTACCTGCCATGGCATGAAGATAAGCGGGACGAGTCCTGACGGTGAGCTCGTCGAGATCGTCGAACTTCTTGACCATCCCTGGTTCCTCGGGTGCCAGTTCCATCCCGAGTTCAAGTCACGGCCGACCGAGCCGCATCCGCTCTTCAGGGCGTTCATCGGGGCCGCGCTCCAGGAAAAGCACTCGCTCTTTCCAGGTCTGGAAGATGGCAGTAAACATCAATAACATTTCTGTCGGCAACGGCGGCCTGCCGCTCATCATCGCCGGTCCGTGTGTTATCGAGGATGCTGACACAGCACTCTATACCGCTGAAAGACTCAAAGAGATCTGCAGCAAGCTCGGCCTGCCGTTCATCTTCAAGAGTTCTTTTGACAAGGCAAACAGGTCTTCGCTCAGCTCATTCAGAGGGCCGGGGATAGCTCAGGGGCTCAGGATACTCTCCGACATCAGGACGAAACTGAATATTCCCGTTCTGTCTGACATCCATGCAATCGATGAGGTCAGACCCGCTGCCGAGGTCCTTGACGTGCTTCAGATTCCGGCATTTCTCTGCAGACAGACAGACCTGATCATGGCTGCTTCCCGGACAGGCCGGACGGTAAACATCAAAAAAGGACAATTTCTTGCCCCTTGGGATATGAGCAATATTATTGACAAGTTCGTTTCGACAGGGAACAGAAATCTCATATTGACCGAACGGGGCAGCTCGTTCGGCTATAACAACCTCGTCGTCGACTTCAGGAGTTTTCCTATCATGCGCGCGTTCGGCTTTCCGGTAATTTTTGATGTCACTCATAGCCTGCAGCTTCCCGGGGGCCAGGGATCCAGTTCAGGCGGCCAGCGTGAATTCGCCGGTCCCTTTGTGAGGGCTGCGGCTGCGCTCGGCGTAGACGGTTTTTTCCTTGAGGTCCACCCTGAACCTGAAAAAGCACTCTGTGACGGACCGAATATGGTCCGACTTGACGACCTGCCGGAGATGCTCAGTTCCATTGTTACCATCGTGAAGGCCTTAAAAAAATCAGGGGGCACCGCATGAAAAACCACCTACAGAGAAGACAGGGAACCTGTATTGAAAAAATTTGTGTCTTGTTATATCTAAGCTGGATGATATCCCTTACTCTCATATGCTCAGCGGTTGGTCCAGCCAGAGCCGAATCGCAGCAGCAGGATACTTCCCCTGCCTTTACGAATAGGGATCTGGAACAATACAGACCAGCGGCATCCGATACACCTTCGCAGAGTGCTGTCAGTGCACCAACGGATCATACAGCGGAGAAGCGGCAAAAGACAGCGGCGATTGTCAATAAAAAGGAGCAGGAACGCTGGTGCAAAAAGTCCCGGCAGGTTAAAAAAAGCCTTGCCCTGGCAAAAGATAAGGTCGACGAACACACCGCCCGGCTTCACGAGCTTGAAGCAGCCGGGGGACAGGTCCTCGGGAAAAAAAGATCAGGCCTGGAAAAACAGCGCAGTAAAGCCGCCAGAGACCTGAAGGCAGCCACCAAGCGGCTCAGGGACCGCCAGGAGACCCTTGCAGAACTTGAGGATGATGCCCACCGCAACAATATTCCTCCCGGCTGGCTGCGATGCCAGTTCGAATGATGTGGCACGACTAAAATAACATAAAAAATGTCTACCTTAAGTGAAAACATACTTTCCCTCAGAACCGAATTTATCCAAGAGGCAAGTAATGCACCTAAGCTATTCAAAGATTTGGCAAAAGTTGAGCATTATATTGCTGAGAGCTATAAAACCCGCTCTTTTATCGAGCTAATTCAAAATGCTGACGATGCAGAAGCCACCGTCTTTGGGGTGCACGGTTTTGATAAGGGTCTTATTGTCGCCAATAATGGCCGTCCATTTTCCACCGACGACATTGAAGCATTATGCCGCAGCGGCTCGTCCAATAAGGCCCGAGGTGGAAAAACCATTGGCTACCGGGGGATAGGGTTTAAATCAGTAGTCAATCTTGCTAAGCGTATCTATATTTTCAGCGCCGATGCTGCCTTTTACTTCGACAAGAACGCGACAAAGAAATTACTTCCTCATGTCTCTGATGTCCCGCTGGTACGTATTCCCCATCCCTTTGAAGACGCCGATGATGAAATGGTACTGCCCGAAATCCAGAAGTTAAGGAAAAACTGTCAATATACGACTTTTTTTGTTTTTCTTGAGATAAATAAAAGGCTCGCTCAGGAAGAGATATCAGGGTTTGACAAAAGCTCCTTGTTATTTCTAAATCACTTGAAACAGGTCAATTTGGCCTTTGGTAACACAATGCGGACGATACATCTTGAACCGACTCTTGATGGTGAAAACCCGGTTATTCGACTCAGCGAAGCCGGGACAAGTGATGAGTGGGAAATTCTTCGCTCCAAGAATGATCCTAAGGATGTAATAGCCTTTAAAAGGCGAGACCATGAGATCGTGGCTGCTGAATACGAAGAAGCGGTAATTCACTCTTTTACCCCGACTGTCGAATTTGCCGGGGCCTATTTCAAGATCAACGGCGACTATAGTACCGATCCGTCCCGAAAAAATGTTGACATGGATGATTTTTCAGAGCGATCATTGCGAAATGTCGTTACGCTACTTGTAGACACAATTATTCAGATACTTGAACAACGTACTGTCAAGAAAGGTTTTTTCAGACCATTCCTCAATACAACAGGCAGAGAGGGTAGCAAATTCAGAGGATTGATTTTCAAAGCGGTAAGTGCCGCATTAAATCAGAGGACATTATCCATCAATGGCAAAACAGTCGATTATTCCTCGATCAGGATACGGCCCGATTG
>JBARHQ010000031.1:0-3070 GCA_049799315.1 Thermodesulfovibrionales bacterium
TGACTACTCAACCATATTTATATGTCAATTTGTATTCTTGACAAACGACTCGTTGTTTGATATTTATTAGTTAACCAAATCCCAAATCAACTTCTTGCATGAGCTAGGAGGTCTACATGAAAAGACACGAATACAGACCCAAAGGTACCCGGGCATTCGGAAGGCTGTTGAGCCCCGTTCTAGCTCTTGCGATCGTTGCCGCGTTCGCCCTTCCCGCGGGAAACGCGCTGGCGGCTTACACGTTCTCCTACATCCCGGCCACCCATGTTGCGACAGCTGCGGGAAATGCCGCCGTGGACAACCTGCAGCTGGTGGCGCTAGGTGGTTTGGTCTTCCACAGCGTGAACGGAGGCTCATTCGACAGCAACTGGAGTGGGGTCACCGTACCGGCTGCCATTACAGAGACCATCAACGTGACCCTCTCGACCGGCAACGGATCGGTGATCTGGCTGGGTAATGCTTTCCTGCCCGCCGGCATCCTCTTCGCGGCGATCAACGTCGTTGCCCCTGCCAACACGTCAGACACAACCGTGATCGACGATTCGGCGAACTCGAGCGCTGTCACATACGTGATCGACACCCTGCCGGGCTATATTACGGCCCCCGGCATCAACTACAGGCAGAACTTATCTCAGGCTTTCCAGGGTGGCGTGATACTGCAGGGCGGTTCTGCTGGAAACACGTTCAACGTGCTGAGCGTGTGCTGCGGCGGGGCAACACACGAGCCGGTCTCTCTTTACGGGGGCAATGGGAACGACACGTTCCTTGTACCGGCCAGCAACGTGAATTCACCATTCCCGGCGATCGACGGCGGCGACGGCAGCAACACGATCGACATGACGGCGGCCCTGGCGCTGCCGTCGGTCCGGACGGTCGATCTGGCGGCCGGAACGATTGCAGAGCTAACGTCGGGAGGGACGAGCAGGGTGATCGCGACGAGCTTCGCCAATATCGATGTCTTCAAGGGCAACGGACAGGTCGATGTCCTCCGCGGCCCGGACGCAACAAACACGTGGTCCATCGACGGGATCACCGCAGGAAGCCTCACCGGGGGTCTCTCGTTAAGCGGGTTTCCGAACATCGTGGGCGGTACCGGTCATGATACGTTCACGGTTGTGCCGAGCGCGACGAGCACCATCACGATTGACGGTGGGCTTCTCTCGGGCCCCACGGGCGACTCGCTGATAATTATCTTGACACAATCCGGTGAAGTCCTTTTTTCCCTGTAATAGCGTGCATTTCACGCGGGAGCAAGTAATGTTTTCCTCTGAAGGGGAGTTCCTGTGACTCCGAAAGCCTATTCCTTCAGACCTTCTCTCGAAATGCTGAGGGAATTGCAGTCACTGACTGCGGTTCAGAAGCTTCAATGGCTCGAAGATGCGAACCATTTTATCAGTCTTTTCCTGAAGCCCGAGGATTTGGAGCGCTGGAAAAAAACGCTGAATGACCATAAATAGCGGCGAGATTCTGACCATAAAAAAGCTTTTCCCTGGAATCGCCCACGTCCGACGCATATGTGCAGCAACCTTCAGAAAAAAAGATATAATATAAAAACTATTAGAAAAGAGGTAATCATCAATGGCATATGTAGTTGCATTGGCAGGGAAGGGCGGGACAGGGAAGACCAGCATCGCATCGCTGACCGTGAAGTATATCGTCGAGAAGAGGCAAAAGCCGGTGCTTGCCGTTGATGCAGACAGCAACTCCTGTCTGAATGAGGCGCTCGGCGTTCCGATTCACGCCACGATCGGCGGGCTCAGGGAAGAGGCTCTTGAAAAGATCCGGGGCGGAGGAGACCGGCCGGGCGGCATGTCGATGGAGCAGCTCTTTGACTATCAGGTCTCGCAGTCGGTTATCGAGGCAAAGGGGTTTGACCTGATGGTGATGGGCAGGCCCGAGGGGCCGGGTTGTTACTGTGCTGCGAACAATATCATCCGCAAATATACCGACAAGCTCTCCGAGACATATCCGTATGTTGTGATCGACAACGAGGCCGGAATGGAACATCTCAGCCGCAGGACCACGCATAAGGTCGATCTGCTCCTGATCGTGAGCGACCCTTCGGTCCGCGGGGTGAAGACTGCAGAGCGCATACAGAAGCTGGTGAAGGAACTGAACCTCGATGTCGCTGAGAATGCGATCATCATCAACCGAGTTTCTGGCAGGGATGGTGAAGAACTGAAAAAATTCGCCGAAGGCCTCGGACTGACCGTTGCAGCCATGATCCCGCAGGACCAGAATATCTTTGACTATGACCTGCAGGGCAGGGCGATCTGCGAGCTGCCGCAGGATTCGCCGGCAGTCTCAGCCCTCTTTAGCCTGCTGGATACGTATAATATTCCGTAGCACGATTGACAGCGGGTATGAGGTTCCGGTCCAGGCATTCGGGGAGGTGTTTGTGAAGAAGAATAAAAGCTGCTCAAAGGCGAAAGTCAACGTGCCGGTATCCTGGAGAATCCTTTCAATATTTTCGATGCTGCCTTTCGGGATGATTCTTTTTTATGTAATCTTCAGCAAGTCCGGAGGAAAGTTTCCGCTGGCAGCTGGAGACAGCACTGATCCGTATTTCTTCGGTTTTTTGTTTGCCGTCTTGATACCGGCGATTGTATACATATTTATCGTTGATAAGATCTTAAAAGGTATAGTCATGAGACGCCCAGGTAAGGATATTGCGAAGGATGTTGCCGTGGATGTCGCGAAGACCGCAGCTGTGATGGCTGCTGAAATTGTTGTGGACGCGGCATTGGGAGGCTCATCTGCGGGCAGTAGCTCATCCTCTTCCTCCGGCGGTGGTACGAAGGGAGGAGGAGGCGAGTTTGGGGGCGGCGGGGCTTCGGGAGGTTATTAGCAGCGATAGTCTCAGAAAGCCCAGGGGACAAAAAATTCCGGCTGGACAAAGTACAGATCAAGTCACAGCAAGAGGAGCTATGATGAATTTCAAGGAGACTTCGAGTTATCTTTATGAAAAATTGAAAGGAGAAGTGCAGATGAGAAAAGCAAAATGTGGATTCAGGATGATAACAGCCCTGGCGGTGATAGTGGTTCTTATGGCGGTCATGGGTGTCCAGGG
>JBARHQ010000032.1:0-8085 GCA_049799315.1 Thermodesulfovibrionales bacterium
GTTCATGGCATGTCCCTCATCATTGACTCGTGACCGGGCATGCCATGAACGCACGTGCTCTACTGAACTTCACCTGCAGGCATCGACTCTATCCTGCTAATGATACCGTGGACAGTCTTTTTCTCTATCTGGACGCCTTTTTCATCGCCCATCTTCTCGACTTCCTTCAGGTAATGCTGCAGCGCGTTCATTACGGCAACCGCCTCTGTATTTGTTAATTTCAAATCCATTGCTTTTCTCTCCTTTCTCTTTAGAAATAATGCTCACCTATAAGTCCGGCTGAGATACTCTGATATCTGATCCCTTACGCTGCACCTCCTTTTCCCCTTCATCCCCTCCCCTCAAGGGCGGGGAAATATTTAGATGCCTCGCAGCTTGCTGCGGGGTGATTCATTTAATGGCTTGATGGACCGATCTTTCTGAAATCGATGTATCCGCGGTCAACGTCTACAGATATCAGCTGCACGCGGATCCTGTTGCCGACATCAAGACCCTCGAAACCATGGGCCACTCTCCCTTCGACAGGGATTGTGAGAAGCCGGGCCCAGGTGCCTTTTTCCGCTGCGCCGGTAACGATGGCATCGAACTGCTCCCCGATTCTGTGTTCCAGCAGCATTGCCGCCGCGGATTTCCGGACCTGCCGTTCGACTTTGTTTGCGGCGTCTTCTTCTTCTGTGCAATGTTTCGCGAGGGCCTCAAGCTCATCATTGCTGTACGGTAAAGAGCTTTCTCCTGTAGCGGCCTTCAATAGGCGCTGTGTGATAAGATCGGGATACCGGCGATTAGGGGCGGTAGAATGCGTATAGTCCCTGACAGCGAGACCAAAGTGTCCCGGGGCGGTGTCTCCCGGAAGTTCCGCAACGTATTCACCGGCCCCCATAAGTTTGATCACCGCGAGGGAGAGGTCGGGGAATCCGATTGGGTCGGCTGCTTTAGCCCTGGTCAGGAATTCTTCCAGGGCCTTTGAATCCGGCGCACCGGGGAGCTTGGACCCATGCTCGTCAGCAAGTTCGACAATCCGTTCCCATCGTTTCGGAGTGCGGACGACACGGCGGATAGAAGGGAATTTTTTTGACGAGAGGTACCGGGCGGTCACGCCGTTTGCCCCTATCATGAAATCCTCGATAATGTCCTTTGCCCGGTTCCTTTTATCGACCTCGAGATCACGGATTTCATCGCCGTCAAATATCGGCCTCGCCTCAACGGTCTCAAAGCTCAGGGCCCCGTGCACATGCCGGAGGTTCTTCAGGCTTTGCGCTGCCCTGTCCTGCAGGCGCAGGTTCTCCTCAAGTCCTTTTACCGCGGCAACAGCCTCAGGCACAATTCCATTCCCCTCAAGCCATGCGGCAACGCTGTTATAGGCGAGTTTTGCATGATTGTGGACACTTGCCCTGTAGATATCAGAATTCTCCAGGGAGCCGTCCAGCCCGATCACCATTTCGACGACAATTGCCAGTCGGTCCTCATCGAAGTTCAGGGAGGTCAGGTCGGTGGAAAGCTTTTCAGGGAGCATCGGGAATATCCTGCCGGCGGTATAAACAGAGGTAGTATTATGCCGGGCGTGTTCATCAATTGCTGAGCCGTTTTTAACGAGCGCATCCACATCAGCCACGGCAACAAGTATCTTTACCTTATCTCCCGGCATTGCCTCCGCAACAGTAAGCTGATCCAGGTCGCGGGAATCATCATTATCGATAGACGCCCATAGCAGACCCTTAAGGTCACGAGCCTGCTCGCTGTTTATGACCGCCGGCGACTGAATCCTGTCAAGTTCAGCGAGTGCCTCAGTTGAAAAGTCGGGGAGCAGTCCCCTCTGAAGCATCGCCCTGTGTGCGATTCTCTGTAAGATAGAACGGTGTTGCCTGTCATCGGTTTGCATAAGTTCCTTACCTTCATTCCCCTGTTAATAATTACGCATAGTTCTATATCAGCGAACGTATACGCATCCTAAGCCTGGAGGCGTGCCCTCACTAGTGTAGTGTTTCCAACGCTTCTTTACATAAGTTCGAATATCTTTGGCTGTCATTCCCGAGGAAGTAATCGGGAATCCATTGTCTTTGAGAGCAAAGGCCCTTGGATTCCCGCCTTCGCGGGAATGACGTAAATGTTTTTCACGGCACTTAATATGTAAAGAGATATATGACGCACTACACTAGCTTTTCACAATGAGTACAGGAATTTTTGCTTCCTTGTGGATTACGCCATAGGCAACACTGCCGAGGACCGCGACTGCCAGGGCGCTCTTCCCGTGAGAACCCAATATAATCAGGTTTGCCTTTGCCTTTGCAGCCTCTTTCACAATATCCTCAACCGGATGCCCCGCAGTTATAACAGTCTTTGATTGGACGCCCTTCTTATCACAGAGTTTTTTTATTTCTCCGGCATACCCTTCGGCAGCCTCTCTCAGATAATCGTCGATAGGCTCTATCACATGTCTTGGAGCCTTCCTGGCGGGAACTGTCTGGCCCATGAATGAACGCTTGTCAATAACACTCAGGACAATTACCGAGGCTTTCAACTGTTTTGCGAGGTCAACCGCATATATGGCCGCCTTCTGAGCTGCATTTGACCCGTCTGTCGGAACAAGAATCTTTGAAATCATGAGTCCTCCTTTATTCAAGTGAATTCTGTTAAAACAATCATTAATCTTTCTATCTTCTTCCTTCAGCAAAGATTAACTATCTGCTTCCTTGTATAGATGCTATTCATCCTGTGAAAAAATTACAACCGTGTACGGCCCAATGCCGATTTCACCGGAGCAGGGCAGACCATCAGTTCCTTCCGCACGGGTTTCTACGTCAGGGGTGGGGTGATTGGCAAAACTTGGGCAGTAGCTGGTAGAGTCACTGTTAAAGCGCGTTTTCCATAATCCGGCCCGTGGAAAGCCGATGACATAACCATCGCGATTTTGATTTGCCATATTAACCACGACAACAACGCTATCATGTGGTCCTGCTACATCCCATCGATGGAAAGCGATAAGCTTGGCCTCATGGTCAATATGATAGATTTGGAAGTTTTGTCCGCACAAACCTCTCGTAATGCCCAATAGATTGCGACGCAGGGCAATCAGGTCCCGATACATCTTGAGGATACAGCCTTCATCCTCGAGTCGTGTCCAATCGATCGGGACTTTATCCTGGAACCAGCGATCTTCCAGCAACTCCTGTCCCTGAAAAATCATCGGGACGCCGGGTGAAGTAAGAACAAGGGCGGATCCCAAGGTGGAACGTTTCTTGGAAAACCAGCTGTCCACGTTGCCTGGCCAGATCTCTTCCGGCACGCGGGCCCGGCCATTGGCAATCTCGTCGTGCGACTCGGTAAAGATAACCCGGCGAAAGACATCTTCATCGTATTTAAATCCGATAGCTTTCGAAACTGCATCGACATCACGCAATCCATCATCGCGGGCGATGATGGATTGCCGGACCGGATTAACAAATTCGCTGTCCCATTGGGCATTGAAGCCAGCTCCCCCGGCTCCGGTACTTTGGGTCACCCAGGCGTTGACCTTCATATCCTCAGCAATACTGATCTTGCCGGGGAACCGTTGGTGGATTTCATGATTGATCCACTGCATCAAACTCCAGCCGTCGGGAATATCATTGGCCGGGCTTGAATCACTACCCAGAATATTCTTGATATAGGTTATGGCATCCCACCGGAGGCCGTCGACATGGTATTCCTCAAACCACATCAGGGCGTTATCGCACAGATAGTGGCGTACTTCACCGCGGCCATAATCGGGGCGCGTTTCTCCCCAGGGTGTGCTGGACCGGCGATCATTGTAAAAGTAGATTCCCCCTTTATCATTTTCGCTCCAACTGTCAAACCGCCATAAATCCAGGTCGGTGGGGCCAAAGTGGTTGTACACAACGTCTGAGATCACGGCGATTCCGTGTTCGTGGGCCGCTTTAACAAAACGCTTGAAGGCATCCGGCCCGCCATAAATGCTTGCAATGGCAAAGGGATGTGACGGATTGTAACCCCAGGAAAAATCTCCCGCAAACTCCATGATCGGCATCACTTCAATGGCATTGATACCCAGTTCTTTAAGGTAAGGTAATTTTTCAATGGCGCTATCCAGCGTGCCGGGATGTCCCTTTTCTTTGACGTGAAACGTACCGATATGCATCTCGTAAATGATGAGCTCATTCCACGAGGCAATATTAAAGGCACCGTCACCCCAATCGAATGCATTAAGATCGTAGATTATTCCGTTGCCCGCTGAATTCGTGACCTTTCTGGCGTAAGGATCAATGCGGGAGAAGGAACTCTCCGGACCATGGATCAAATACCGGTACTCATCTCCCACCTTGGCCTCTGACACGTCAGCAGACCAGTATCCGTTATTTTCATTGAAGAGCGGCAGTGAGGTTTCACTCCAGGCATTGAAGGTTCCGATCAGGCAAACTTTTTCGGCATGGGGCGCCCATACCCGAAAGGTCACACCTTTTGCATAGGGAACGGCCCCCATGCCCGAATGTTTTGCCATTGTGCGAGCTTTTTCTGTCATTCCAGCCCCCAAAGTTTAGTTGTTTCTATCTCAGTAAATTTCTCCGAAGCCGAGTGATGCCATGGTGTAACATACGCCCGATGAACTGAAGGGGTCGATGCTGACAAAGAACCGGGGCTGTTTCGGGTCGGCAATAAGTGGCCGGAACAGGTCCCCTATTGGAAAGCCATCCTTGTTCATTTGAACTTTGAGGCTGCGCTGTGGAAGGCTGTCTTGACTTCATCCCAGGCCTTTTCAGCGCCTGTCTTCAGATCTTCCCAAGCCTCATCTCCGGCGGCCTTCAGCTCGTGCAGCTTTGCACTGGCTTCATCCTGACCCTGCTGCAACGCTTCGATGGTCTTGTGGTATTCGATCTTTGACTCGGCCCTGGCCTTGTCTGCCTTGGCCTTGAGCAGAGCGATTTGCGCGTTCCATTCTTCCAGTTGTGCGTCAAGTTTTTCTTCGTATGCCTTTCGTTTGTCCTTCATGTTAACCTCCTTGTCGTTGAAACGTTTTTGCTTCTTATCAGCCCTTTTTGCTGCAGGTCCGTTGCCGGCTTGCGCATCTCACACAAGCCGGCAACAGACCAGAGTTTCTTTTACTGTCGGGTGAAACGTTTTGCCACCCTACTTTCTATCATGTTTTTCTTCATCCCCTCTCTCAGGTTTTCCTTGAGGTTGCGAGTGTTGTGGTTGCTGAGCTTTCTCCTGAGATTCCTGTCTGGCTTGAGGAACCTTGGATTTTTGCTCCTGTTGCTGTTTCTGGGCTTTTTCCTTAGGCTGCTGTTTTGGCATCTGAGCCTGCGGCTTTTGCTCCAGCTGCTGTTTCTGGGCTTTCTCCTTAGGCTGTTGTTTTGGCATCTGAGCCTGTGGCTTTTGCTCCAGCTGCTGTTTCTGAGCTTTCTCCTGAGGTTGCTGCTTTGGCAACTGGACCTGCGGTTTCATCACTGGTTTTTGTTGTTGCTGAACCTCAGGCCTTTGTTGATATTGTTGTTGTCTTTGTTGTCTTAGTTCCTGTATCTGTCGTTGCGGGCGAGGTTGATAGCTCTGGACGCCCCAGGTTCCCTGTCTTTCCCAATGCCGATCATTCTTCCAGCTTTTCCAGTTCTGTTGAAGTCGTTGCTGAGGAATCCTCTCATAGTTCCACTGGTGTCCGTACCAATTATGGTCTCTGTAGTATCCTCTCCAACCAGGGTCCACATCGTAATAAAAACTGGGAACATTACCGTAATAACGCCAGGCACGGTTGTAATAATGCGACCGATACCAACGGCCTTCCCACAGACGCCACCACCAGCCATTCCAGAAAAAGAGGTCTGCATCAATGTCAGGAACAAGGTAAACATCGGTCGTGTCAGGCATCACTATCACATCTGGTGGTGCGGAAAATACAATGTCCGGCGGCAGAGAAATATTAACGTTAATATCTATCGCTGCCATTATTGGAACAGGGACTGCAATTACTAACGCCAAAAGCATTGCTCCACAAAGTAACTTTTTCATTCTGTTTCCTCCTATACATTTCACTGCTTTGTCTTTCATCAGCCCTTCCTGTTTCCCATGACCAGCAAGGCAATGCCGCCCACAAGCGCAATCCCACCGACGATCGGCGGCAGGGGCAGCGTTCTCGTCTTATCGGCAGTCACCTGGATCGGACCGAGATCAACGACCTTCTCCCTGGTGGTGTAGGAGATGCCCTGATACGCGAACGCGATAATCCCAATTACAATAAGGAGGATGCCTGGTAACATGTTTGTTTTCATTTTGCGCCTTTCTGTTTGCCTTAGTCGTCCGGAGTTCTATTTGGATTCTTCGATGGTCATTTCGTTCTTTACGCTTTTCACCCCGGGTATGTCAGTAACAAGTTTGGTCACGAGGTCCCTTTCTGCTGCGTTTTTAGCCTTGCCGCCCACCGTGACCACGCCAAGTTTTGTTCCGACCCTGGTGTGCAGTGCGCTGGTTGAGCGATGTAACAGCAATGCAATCTTGACCTGGGCGATTATTGAGGCGTCATCGATCAGTTCACCCGGTGTTCGGAGGATCTCTTTCAAGGTCTTGGACGCGGCCACGGTCATCTCATTATTAACTTCTTTGACCCCTTCGACATCCCTGGCGTATTCAGTCGTTAAATCCTTTTGTGCATGGCTGGAGGCGTTACCGCGCAGGGTCACGACGCCGTCTTTGAAGTCAACCTCAGTATTGCCGGCGTTCACGCTCTCATGGAGCATGAGGGTGGCTTTCACTTTGTCTCTGACCCATGCATCCGAGTTTGCAGTGGGGGGCACGCCTCTGACTTCCAGCCTGTTGTCCACGCTTTTCACCCCAGGCAGGCCTGTCACCGTCTCTTGGGCTAATGATTTGTGGGATTCTTCGGAGACAGTTCCCGTTAAGGATACGACGCCATCCCTGGAATGGATTTTAATATCATCCCCCGCAAGGTAGGTCATGAATACATACGACTTCCTGGCTGATGATTCTATGCTGTCATCCATGGTGGAAGCTTGCACCGGCGCGCTGCTCAGCGACAGAACGACCGCAGTTGTCATCAGCACCGTAGAATACATCGCTTTTATTTTCATCTCTAATCTCCTTTTGATGTTTCCAGGCGTTTTTTCATAACTACAAGTTATCACTTCCCGACACGAATCGTTGAGAGATCTCCTATGAGTCCAAAGACATTCAATAGCCAGAGGATCACCACAATAACCACTACCACATTCAAAATTCTCTTTATGGTAGACTGCATCGGTATGTAGCTGTTAATCACCCACAGGATCACCCCAACGACAACCAAAACAATTACTAATTGAATCAACGGCATAGTATTTCTCCTTTCATGTTTTGCTGGCCCCGTATTAAAGACAGTCCTTCAAGCCCTGCTTCAGGAGCTTACCCCTCCACAATTTTGTGCCTTTATTCTTTATAGACTCTTTTCGCAACATGGGCCTCTTCCTGGGGGGTCGAGTCCGACAAGGTTTCACGTACTATTTCAACCGGGTTTGTCCCCTCTGGTTTCATGCTGCTGAGGAATAGAGCTATCTCTTTTTCTGTTTGTTCTCTTGTGTACCCGTATCTCGCCTGCAGCAGACCCGGCAAATGATCCAGTTTTCCCTCGACCGTATCAAGGTCTCTGTCAGTGAGCGCTCCCCACCGTTGTTGTACTGCATCTCTTAATTGTTTGACCTTGTCTTGCAGCATGTCTTTACTCATATCCTGTAACTCTCCTTGTAGACGAATTCATAGTGATTTCACGAACTTTAAAATCTCTTCAGATCCTCCCCAGGAGCAGCAGGATGAGCAGAATCAGGAGGATTAATCCGAGTCCGCCGCTGGGATAGTAGCCCCAGTTCCTGCTGTGAGGCCACGTGGGCAGAGCACCGACAAGCACGAGGATCAAAATGATAAGAAGTATCATGCCCATGACCTCTACCTCTTTTCTTCAATCTTCAGAAGGCTCTTAACGGATTTCACGCCCCTGATTTCCCTGACCTTTGAAACGAGCCGTGCTTCGGTATCTCTGTTATTCACAAAACCCTGGAGCACAACCTCTCCCTGTGTCGTCGTCACATCGATCTTGAAATAGTGCGTATC
>JBARHQ010000033.1:0-15242 GCA_049799315.1 Thermodesulfovibrionales bacterium
AAGGGGATAAAACAAAAACGACAATGATCCGCCCCGTAATATGCACAGTCTGATTGTGGATAGCACCGACGAGTCCGCAGTTTAACGGTGGCGCAAGCTCTGTTGATTTCCAAAACAAACTCTCCCAAACTATGGCGAGCCTTTCCCCACTTGTGCTATATTCACGGCATGGGGTCAGAACTTCGAACCGGCACACTCAATAAAGTTCTCCTGTCACTTTATGCGGTCTTCTGCTTCGTTGAAAATCACCTCACTTCAATTCGATGGGGCGGGAATTTCAAGTTCTGAAAAAAAGAAAATGCTTTCAAGGCACGTCGTTCTGATCCTAGGCGGCAAGTCTCTTTTTTTGCCGAACTGAATACCCACGCTGGATAAATCGAGTCCCAATTTTCACTAGAAACAGATACAGCATTTCGGAATGGTTTCAAGCAAGTAGTTCAGGAAGGAGTGTTGCCTTTAGCCATATCCGTTTCCTCGTTGCGTCTTGCGCGATGTACAAGGGGAAAGCAGGGGCCTTAAGAAGTCGTTGAAGGGGTGGGATTTAGAAAGAAGGCCAGACCTAAGTGATGAGAATCTTGTCCTCGACAAACTCTTCATAATCAGGAGAAGAAATATCGATCCCTATACCGGTTGTTTGTACCCCGTTTACAAGGCACTTTGCATGTCTTTTAACTATCCCCTCAAATGTAGATATTTCATCCCTGATTTTCAGAGTCAGTTTAACATTTGTTCCAATAGGCGGGGGTAACCGTCTTGGGATAAAAACTCCGTGTCTTGAAATATCAATTGTTCTGATCTCATGGATTTTATCCTCAAATTCCAATATTACTTGAAATCTCTTATCGTGTCTTCGACTCCTTCTTTTCTCCGGACCATCATGCAGACTTTTTCTCTGAATCATTTCAATCCTTTTGTGCTTGTAAGCTTTTGGATCAGTATATCTTTAAAGATAAGTAAATGCTTGCATGATTGTCAATATGAAATATTGAAACATGAAACATGGATCCATTGAAGAATCCCTCCGGCAAGACCGTAGGGAATATCTATTACTATTCATTTATTTCCAATTGTACTGTGTACCATTCTATCAAGTTTAAAAGATGCGGATTCCAGGAAGGACTGATCCGTCCATGTTTCGGGGCGAAGTTGATTCTGCTGTGGGTGGAATGAAAGGAATAGCCAGGGGAAATGCATAGTTACTTTCATTGTCTTCTTTGTTATCCTGTTTCCCCTTCGAAAATCTTAGGGCTGCGACCGAGTTCGCGCGTTAAGAATTTGGGACTGTCTGAGTCCCGGTACCTCCGGGGCGAGTTTCCCAAATTCAGCACGGACGACCAAGCAGACCGTTAAGAGATTTTCGCCGGGGTGCGTTCTTTGGGTCACCTTTCTTGCGCATTCACGAAAGGTGACTGGGGCTTGGGGTGAAACCCCATTATCGGCAATAACATCCAATCTGGATTCCTGTCTCCGCGGGAATCTTCATGAGCTAAGGCTCACAAAGGGGGATGAAAATATCACCCTCCCTTAATCCCTCCCCTCAAGGGAGGGAAACTTCTTATCCTTGCCTCTTCTGGGAAAGGGGTATTTTCGAGACAATGACGAACACGCAAACAGATCGACTATAATAAAAAGATCATGCAGAAAGAGGAGGTCTCTTATGGTGCCTGAAGATCTGTCTGGGCTGAGGAAACTGTATTCAGGGTTTATGGCGTCGAGAGTTGTGCTCACCGCAAACAACCTCGGTGTTTTCGACTGTTTGAAAAAAGCTGTGACAGCGTCAGCCGTAGCAAAAAAACTGAAGACCGATGAACGTGCGACCGGAATTTTACTGGATGCACTTGCCGGGTTAGGGCTGGTGGCCAAGAGCAAAGAAGGGAAATATCTGAACGCAGCTGTAAGCAGCCGGTACCTTGTCAAGGGTTCGCCCCTCTACCAGGGGGATATAGTCAGACACGCCTCATCGATGTGGGAGAGGTTTGCCACCCTGGATAACGTGGTTAAAACCGGAATCCCTGCCCCTCGCAGCGGCGACCACGAGGCCTTTATCATGGGCATGCATAATCTGACCCTGCTCCGCACAGAGGCGCTGATAAAGGCGATAGGACTCAAAGGCGTCAATACAATGCTCGACCTCGGCGGCGGCCCCGGCACGAATGCCATGGCAATGGCAAAAAAGGGTGTAACGGCAACCATATTCGACCGTTTGCCAACGCTTGCCATCGCAAGAAAGGTCGCCAGGCGTGAGGGGGTGAAGGGCCTCCATTTCCTTGCCGGTGATTTTCAGCATGACGATATCGGCTCGGGATATGACCTCATTCTGCTCAGCCAGATCTTCCATGCGTATTCCGCTGAGGAAAACATGGCTCTTCTGAGCAAATGCAGAAAGGCCCTGAATCGGGGGGGCAGGGTTGTGGTGCAGGAATTCCCCATCAACGACGCCCTGACCTCTCCTGCCTGGAGTGCAATCTTCTCGGTCAATATGCTCGTTGGTACCAGAACCGGGCGTTGTTATTCACCGCGGGAGATGAAACAATGGCTTGCAAAGACAGGATTCGGCGGCATCATCGTCAAAAATCTTGAGGAGACAATAATTGTCGAAGGAAGGGCGAAAGCCGCATAAGTCATCGGTACGTTATCCATAATCAAATCCCGTTGTCATTGCAGACTTTCTTGAGGTATTGCTGTCTGCAGCATCAAAGCAATAAGGTTAACTACTGCTCCAGAAGCCGCTTTTTCAATTCTATGGCTACGAGCGCACCTTCTCCCGCAGCTATGATTGCCTGGTCATTTCCGGTAAGCGGCCCGACAATGTAAAGCCCGTCGCAGGACGACTCAAAATACCTGTTTGTTGCAAACTTGAAATTGTCAGCGTCTTTCCTGAGGTTGAGTTCAGCGAGGAAAGCAGCATTCAGCTTGTAACCGAAATTCGACATGACCACCTCACACTCAATCGTCCCGCCGTCCTCCATCTCGACACTTTCGAGCCGCTCCTCGCCGAGGAGCCTCTTAGGTCTTCCGTTTACAAGCCGAATCCCGTTTTCATTCAGCTCTTCGATATAGACCGGAGGGACCGTAAGTGAATAAAGCATAAGAGAAATATCCCTGGTATACATCTCTTTCATGGCAAGGGCGAGATGGACAGTATGCAGAGAATTCCCTATGACCACCAGTTTTTTCCCCTTTGTCCGGTACCCGTCACAGTCGATACAGGTAAAAAAGCTGTCGCCGAAAAACTTCGGGATATTTTCAATAGGAGGGAGATTCTCTGCAGCCCCTGATGAAACGATCACGAACTTTGACTGATATCTTTTCTCCCCCGCATAGACATCAAAGTGTTCAGGCTTCACGACATTCGTGACGAGCCCTTTTTCTACAACGACATTGAAACTCCTGGCCTGCTCCAGGCCAAGGGCGATAAGCTCTTTGCCTGAGATGGCCTTCTGCGTAAGGAAGTTTTCGATATGCCGCGCGTGAGATGTCCGTCCGCCTCCACGGTCTATCAGGAGGACGTTGCGGTTATATCTGCCCAGATAAATGGCAGCCTGAAGTCCTCCAGGACCTGCGCCGATGATGATGCAGTCATATAGGGTATCTCCTGTCATAGCACCTCTATTCCATAATAAGTGATATTTTCGCCTGATTCAAGGGAATAGTCTTTTTCAATAGTCTCTTTCCCTTGAACAGATAAACGTTATGCTACATATTCGATATTGACGAATGTGTTGAAACTATGCTATTCTATTAATAGAATTTTAGAGGTTTTTGCCGTTTATGAGGCTACAAAGACTTTTCGACTTTGTGGCCTTTTTTATTTGTTGAGGCCTTCTGAGATTTAAGTTTATTGAAAAAGGAGGTAGAAAAATGACGAACGGAACAGTTAAGTGGTTCAACGACTCAAAGGGTTTTGGCTTTATTACCAGCGAAGACGGCGGCGATGTTTTTGTCCACCACACGTCTATCCAGGGCAATGG
The DNA here is from genome assembly GCA_049799315.1 of Thermodesulfovibrionales bacterium. Lineage (GTDB taxonomy): Bacteria > Nitrospirota > Thermodesulfovibrionia > Thermodesulfovibrionales > UBA6898 > PALSA-1316. Next base: position 3,972 of record JBARHQ010000033.1, read on the forward strand.
GTTTAAATCCCTTGCTGAGGGTGATTCAGTCAGCTTTGATACTGAAAAGGGACCGAAAGGCCCCAAGGCAATCAATGTAGCAAAGCTTTAGTCAACAGACACTATCCCCCTGCGGCGAAAGCACAGGGGGATTTTTTTTGGGGGTAAAATGGTACACAGACATAAGCATGCCTTGCAGATGGAAGAAAAAAGGCTGAACAACGTTGCAGCCGGACTGGTTTCCGAGAGATTCCCTACAGTTTCGGCCATCGTCATTCATATGACCTATTACCGCAAAGCAGTGATTCCTCTCCTGATGGTGCGCACTGTCAACATGATTCCTACTACCTATGCCTACTTCAAGATGGACTGCATGGTAAAAGGTTGCAGCAACGGCGGGTTTGACCTGACTCCGGTCGTAACGAATATGGTGAAGACCCGGAAAAAGGCATGTAAGGGTTCAATTAAGTGTCACGGAGACATCGATGCCCTTCCCTCCAGCCACGCGAGCATTGACTATGAAGCCGTAATCGAATATCAGGGGATTTAGCACGTGAATCGCCCCTCTGACGAGGTCTCATTAAAAAGGGGGTCGAATCGACCCCCTTTTTAAATAACATCAGGCAGGCAACACTTGACGGTTTTGTGAAAAGTCCCTTTCAATGCTGTCATTCCCGAAGTTCTTAATCGGGAATCCATTCTTTTCACTAAGTTGCGAGCCCATGGATTCCCGCCTTCGCGGGAATGACGACTTTTTACGAGTTTATCACTACTACTCAGGCGGGAACACCGGCCTCGGATACAGTCCGGCTGCCTTGACAATCGGCTCCATCGCAGACTCCCACTCGATGGCCTGAATATGAACGCCCTTTATGCCGGGGATCTCCAGTGCCTGCTGAACAAGCTCGACGGCGATCCTGATCCCCTCCTCCTCCTGAAGTTCACGCATCTTCTTCTTGTCATCTCCCGCAGCAGACTTCGCTTTGTTCATGCGGTCAATGAGCTCCTTGGGCACGGTAACACCGGCAACTGAAGTGTCCATGTATTTGAGCATCATTGCGCTCTTGGGAACGATTATACCAACAAGGATGGCCGTTCTTTCATGCAGTCCGAGGTTGCGCGCCTTTTCCATCTGAGACTTGAAAATCTCCATATCATAGACGCCCTGAGTCTGGATGAAGTCAGCTCCGGCATCCACCTTCTTCTTGAGATTATAAGGCCGGAAATCCATGGGGTCGCCCATCGGCGTCCATGAAGCACCGATAAAATACTTCGGGGCGACCTCAAGCTTGTCACCGCCCTGCTGAAGGCCTTCATCCCGCATCTTTTTCATGATACCCACGAGCTGGCAGGTGTCCACATCGTAGACGTTTTTGGCGCCGGGATGGCCCTTCAGCCTTCCGGCTGCGCTGAACTTCTGATGGTCACCGGCTATGCAGAGACAGTTCTTGATCCCAAGAGCCGCTGCCCCGAGGAGATCTGCCTGAATCGCTATTCTGTTGCGGTCACGGCAGGTCATCTGCATGACCGGCTCAAGCCCGTTCTGCAGGGCAATATATGCTGCCGCAATGCTCGATATGCGGACAACCGCAGTCTGGCAGTCTGTGATGTTCGCCGCATCGCAAAAGCCCTTCAGCATGCCGGCCTTCTTGACCACCTCGTGGGGGTCGGCACTCATGGGAGGCCCAAGCTCCGCCGTGACGGCCATTTTGCCGCTCGCTATCACTTTTTCAAGATTGCTGCCGCTCTTCATCTATTTTCCCTCCGTTGTAGCTTGCTTTTCTTCCTTTTCCTCATAGGCACGGATATGCTCGAGGGATACCCTGCGCGGGCCGCCATGCGTGCCGGTCGACCAGTCACGGGGAGGCTGTACTTCAAAGAGCTTTTCAAGAGTTCCCAGTTTCTTCATCCGCTCAACAATAAGGAACCAGGCGCAGTCCGTCTCGCTGCTCACCTCGCACTTGCCCTTGTCAGTGCCTCCGCAGGGGCCGTTCATAAGGGACTTGGAACACCGGACAATAGGACAGATGCCCCCGGTAAGATGCAGGATGCAGTTGCCGCATCCGCCGCAGAGTTCGACAAAGAACCCTGCCTCCGGAACACCGCCATAAAAACTGGTGTTGATCCCCGGATATACCGGGATGGTCCCTGCAAGCCGGTCGGCAAGGAAGTTGACGCCCACACCACACGCGGTCGAGAGGATGAGGTCATAGGTCTTCACCTTCTCATCAAGAGGTTCAAAGAACTCAGGCTCGCAGTGGCGCTCGATCGCAGCATTGTCGATCTGCATTTCGACACCTTCCTGCGCCGCCTTCATGCGGAGCATGGAAGCGATGATTTCAGCCTCCTTGCCGCCACCGGCATGGCAGATCGCCACGCAGGTGTTGCAGCCATATACAAGGACCTTTCTAAAGTCCCTGACCATACTCCAGATCTCATCAATTGGCTTCTGCTCGCCTACGATCATTGTTCTTCACTCCTTTTCTTATCCTTATGCTTCGCATACCATATGGGAGACGGGCCCATATTCCTGATCTTCTCAGTGAAGGTCGTGCACATGTCGGCCCATTTCGGCCCCATGGCTGCAGACAGATTGTACATCTCCACCCTGGCGGCGTCGATACCGACCTTTGCAAGGAGTTTCTTTGCATACTCTATCCTTCGTGCTGCAAACTTATTACCTTCCAGGTAATGGCATTGGCCGACCAGTCAACCGGCGACAAAAACACCATCAATACCCTCCTCAAAAGCATGCAGGATATGGATATGGTCGAGCTTTCCCGTGCAGGGAAGCCTGATGATCTTCACATTGGGCGGGTAAGAAAGTCTCATAACACCCGCAAGGTCAGCCGCTGCAAATGCGCAGTAGTGGCAGGCAAAGGCAATCAGGTTCGGCTGCCAGTCAGCAGGAACTTCATGCGGTTTCTCTACGGTCGAAACAAAACACTGTTCGGTTGCGTCTGCAACATCAGCCACAGCATCAGTCATGTATCGTCTCCTCTCTGTTCAATTAATTCACCCCCCGTTACCCACTCGGGCCACTAGTTCACCACGCCGGGTTCACACTCCACAGCCGCATCGATCATGGCAAGGATCTGATCGTCCCGGAAGTTGTTCACCTGGAATGCCTTTGCCGGACATATGCCCGCACAGATGCCGCATCCCATGCACTTGACCTCATTGTGCGAGATCTTGCCGTCCTCCGCGATATAGGGCGACCCGAAGGGACATACCCTTAAACAGCTCAGGCAGGACATGCAGAGTTCGCGCTTGTGTTTTGCTATGATGCCCGAGACCGCAAGCCTCTTATGGGACAGGATCACACCTGCGCGTCCCGATGCAGCAAGGGCCTGGGTAACCGTCTCGTCGATATTCTTCGGCGCATGGCCGAGACCGGCAACAAAAAGACCCTCGCTCGGGAAGTCAACAGGACGGAGTTTCACATGGGCCTCAAGGAAATACCCATCCGGGTTTCTCGTCACCTTGTACATGGCGCCGACCTGATCGGTCGTCGGATGGGGTCTCAGGCCTGTGGACAGAACGAGCCAGTCAGCCTCAAGGGACAGCTCCTTGTTCAACATATAGTCCCAGGTCCTGACCTTCACCCTGTCTCCCGACTGTTCAACCTGAGGTTTTCTATCGACATCGTAATGGGTGAAGATCACCCCCAGGTCGCGGGCCTTCTTGTAATAGTCTTCTCTCAGGCCATACGTCCTGACGTCGCGGTAAATGATCATCACCTCTGCTTCGGGGTTACGCTCCTTTATCGCGATTGCGTTCTTCACGGCGTCCTGGCAGCAGACACGTGAGCAATACTGGTTCGGCTCTTCACGGGAGCCGACGCACTGGACCATGATATATACTTCTCCGGCCTTCGGGGTCTCACCCTCAGCGATTCTCTTTTCAAGCTCTCTCTGTGTGACAACATTGGCACTCTGTCCATAGAGATACTCGGTCGGCTGATATTCGATGCCGCCGGTTGCCAGGATGACTGCACCGTGATCAATCGTGCTGCCATCCGTCAGCAAGGTATTGAAATTACCGACAAAACCATCGGTCTTTTTGACTTCAACCCCCGTATGGATCGTAATCTTCGGATGTTCTTTGACTGCCTCAATCCTGTCCTTCAGGAACTCCTGGACATCAAGACCTTCAAGGGTCCTGTACACATTTTTCACGAGACCGCCGAGTTCATTATCTTTCTCGATAATATGAACAGGGAACCCCTGATCAGCAAGGGAAAGCGCTGAGGTCATCCCGGCGATGCCGCCGCCTACGATCAGACATTCAGGCGTGACGCCAACGGTCTCGCTCTGGAGCGGTTCCTGGAGCCTCGATTTGGCAACGGACATTTTAACGATGCCGATCGCCTTTTTCGTCGCGGCCTCATTCTGACCCTTGTGGCACCAGGAGCACTGCTCGCGGATGTCTGCAAGGTCAAAGAGGTACTTGTTCAGGCCTGCCTCGCGGATCGTCTCCTGGAAAAGCTTTTCATGGGTGCGGGGAGTGCAGGACGCAATGACGACCCTATTGAGATTCTGCTCCTTGATCGTCTGCTTGATCATGTCCTGGTTGTCCTGGGCACAGGCATAGATGGTGTTCGTCACATACGTCACACCGGGTTGGTCCTTCACCGCATTGACCACCTCGTCGATATTGACGGTGGATGATATGTTGGTGCCACAATGACAGACAAACACGCCGATCCTCGGCTCTTCTCCGGCAACGTCTTTCTCAGGTGGCAGCTCCTTCTCGACCGTCTCGGTACCGCGGGCCTCCGCCAGAAGCGCCATGACACTCCCGGCAACCCCGCTGCCCTGCATAACCGTATCAGGGATGTCCTTTGGTCCCTGGTAAATGCCGGTAACAAAAATACCCTCGCGGGATGTTCTCACCGGGGTAAAGGGAGAGGTCTTTGGAAAGAGGTACTGGTTGGTCTCTATGCCGAAGATCTTCGCGAACTCCGCAGCGTCTTCATGCGGCTGCAAGCCTATGGACAGGACCACCATGTCGAAGTTCTCGGTCACGAGACTCCCGTCTTCAGCAGCATATTTCATGACCAGGTCACCGGTGCCGGGCTCCTCGCGCACTGCCGACACCATAGCGCGCTGGTACCTGACCCCGTATTCTTTCTTGGCCCGTTCGACATATTTGTCAAAGTCCTTGCCGAAGGCCCGCATATCCATGTAAAAGATGGTAGGCTCAATGTTCTTGTCATGTTCCTTGGCGATGATCGACTGCTTGGTGGCATACATGCAGCAGACTGATGAGCACCACGGGTTTGCATTACGGTTGTCCCGGGAGCCGACGCATTGTATCCAGGCAACTTTTTTCGGGTGCTTCTGGTCAGAGGGACGCTGAACAATACCCTTATACGGGCCTGATGCCGAAAGTATCCGCTCGAACTGGACGGAGGTGACAACATTCGGCCATCTTCCGAGCCCAAGTTCCTGCTTCACCCGTGCATCAAACCGGTCAAGGCCCGGTCCCAGGATTATGGAGCCTACGTTAAGCTCAATCTCCCTGCCCTTGTCTTCATAGTTGATAGCGCCGGCCTTGCATGCCTTTTCGCAGAGGCGGCAGCGTTTCTTGTCGGGGTCGTTCAGGCAGATGCAGTTGCAGGCATCGATTGCCCGCGTGTTCGGAACCGCCTGGGGAAAAAGCGAATAGATCGCCTTCCTCGGCCCGAGCTTCTGGTCAAACTCGCTCAGGACCTTCTTGGGACATTTGAGCTCGCAGTCACCGCAGCCCGTGCATTTGTCAGCATCAACATAGCGCGGCGCAAGCTTGACCTTCACCCTGAAATCTCCTGCATCACCCTCAACAGAAGTGACCTCAGCCAGGGTATGGACATCAATATTCAGATGACGGCCTGCCTCGACCATCTTGGGAGATATCATACACATAGCACAATCGCCGGTCGGGAAGGTCTTGTCAAGCATAACCATCGTGCCGCCTATGGACGGATCACGCTGGACCATATGCACCTTGAAACCGCTGTCGGCAAGGTCAAGTGCTGCCTGCATACCCCCTATGCCGCCGCCCACGATCAGGACTGAACCGCGTTTTGTTGAATTCGAAAGCAAGCTCATATCAGTTTCAACTCCTTTAAGAGGCCCATGGCATCAGTAAGATGCCGGTCGACCTGCATTGCGATCGGATCGAAGCCCATTGAAAGCCCGATAAGTTCAGTAATAAAATAGACGGGCAGCCTTTGTTCTATTCCGTACTTGCTTCCCACCTCGTCCTGGTATGCATCCAGATTGAACTGGCAGAGGGGACAGGTAGCAACAAAGCAGTTGGCGCCGCGCGCTACAGCATCCTTCATGATCCTTGACATCAGAAGCTGTGACTCTTCAGCGTCATTGACCGACGCGGACGCACCGCAGCAGTCGGTCTTATAACTCCAGTCCAACGTTTCCACCCCGAGGCTCTTGCAGACAATCTCCATGCCCTGGGGATTTTCGACATCATCGGTAACAGCAACATCACAGGGGAAGCGGGTAAGGAGGCATCCGTAATAGCAGGCCGCCCTGAGCCCTTCGAGCTTCTTCACTGCCTTGCCGGAGATCTCGCCTGAATCGACCTTTGTTCTGAGCACCTCAAGGATATTCGATACCTTGATCTTCCCTTCAACCTTTTGTTCGAGCTCTGCATTTATGGCATTCTTCAGCTCAGGATCGCAAGACAGACGCTTTTGAGATACAAGGGTCCTGCTGTAACAGGATGAGCAGGGGATCATGATTTCGGAAAGACCGGTGGCATCGGCAATTCCGAGGTTGCGCGCAGGAAGCGCAATGGAGAGGAAATCATCAGTCTTGGCGGCTGCAGTCGCTCCGCAGCAGTTCCAGTCCTCAATCTCCTTCAACTCGATGCCGAGGTTATTAAAAACCATCTTGCACTGAATGTCGTATAGCTGGGAGGATGCATGCAGAGAACATCCGGGATAATATGCCAGTTCCATGGTCATTTTCCCTTCCCCTCCTTCGCCCTGCGGTAAAGGGCCTTCACCTCTGCCACATTCTTCACCTTATCGATCTTGAAATGCATTCTTTTCTTCTTCGTCATCGTCATGCCCAGTTTTGCCTGGGCCATCATTTCACCAAAAATAGCCTTTACTCCGCCTTTTTTCAGCTCATTGATCGCGGTCTTGGTTTCATAGAGCCCCATGCCTTCGATCTCATTAAACCGCCCGTAATGCCCGGCAGCACTCATAAACGAACTATGGAAGTCTGCGATACGAGGCTTGAGAGGCTCAAGGTGGGCCTCTTTCGACATCTGCTTGAGCGTCTCGGTTATACGGGCTGTCTGAATATTGTTCGGGCAGCGCGTACCGCAAGTATAGCAGGCAACGCATTGCCAGACCAGGAGATTATTGAGCGCCTCTTCCCTGTCGCCAAGGAGGACCATCCTGACAAGCCTGTCAGGCGTAACGCCTGTTTCCTCACCTACAGGGCATCCTGCTGCGCATCTGCGACACTGATAACAGGCAGAGAGGTTCTGGCCGGACCTTTCCGCGACCTCCCGGAGAAGGGATTTAGCATTTGAAGTATCATATTTCAATGTTTTCGCTGACATAACCTGCTCCTTTTTCCCGGCACATTGAGTTCTGCAGAGAAAAATTTGAGATCCCTGACTCATGCTGAGGGCGCCAGTATATAATAATGGCTAATATAATTATAATTATTTTTAAGCTTATATTCAACAAGATATTTCATAAAAATATTTATATTTTTATCCCTTTTATAGATCCTCCTGAACCATCAAATCCCCGCTTGAAGATCTTGTGAAATAGGATACAATAGTTACATGCAGGCTGTCTGAAATTCTGCCGGCCCGTCCGCCAGAAACAACCCGAATGAATCACCCCGCAGCAAGCTGCGAAGTATCTACATATTTCCCCGCCCTTGAGGGGAGGGGATGAAGGGGAGGGTGAAAAAACAATCGGAAGGTGAAAAACGTAACCAACCACCCCCACCTAACCTCCCCCCTCAAGGTGGAGGAATTTGGGAACACCCGATGCAAAGCATCGAGGAATTCTTTTGATTAAAAAAATCAGGAGGTACGTATGGAGACTGAGGGGCTGAAAGAGGGTCTGAATGCGGGTCTGCCGCTTATACAGGATGCCAATCTGAACGGCAAGGTTGTCCTTGTCAGGTTCGACCATAACGTGGTCAAGGCAGGAGAGATCCGTGACCCCTTCCGGATAGACCGCACTATAGGGACGCTTTTCAACATCGTCGAGCGCGGCGGCAGGCCGGTACTCATGACGCATGTGGGAAGACCGAAAGACAAAAAGAGCGGAAAAATAGAATGCAGGCCTGATGAGTCGGTCGACGCCATCGTCACCTATCTCGAGCAGAAACTGCATGCCAGGTTCCAGGTTCCCTTCTTCACCCCTGATTCTGACAGGGGGATCCTCGGAATCGACACTTCGATAAACCATGCCATCCGGGACCTGAAAGAGCGGAAGATCGGGGGCATTTACCTCCCGAATACACGCTGGTTCCAGGGCGAGGAAGCAGGCGGAGAACTGAGCAGGCAGTTTGCATTGCAGCTTGCGGGGCTTGCCGATATCTATGTCAACGACGCCTTTGGATCATGGCAGCCCCACGCATCAACCTATGATATTACGAACTTTCTCCCTTCCTATGCAGGGTTCCTGATGCAGCAGGAGATCCTTAATCTGAGCAGGGTCATCAACCCTGTCCGGCCGTTTGTAGCTGCGGTGGCCGGGTCAAAATATGACACCAAGATTAAGCCTCTCTATGCCATTTACGAAAAGGTCGACCGGCTTATCCTCGGCGGAGTCATCTACAACACGTTCCTCTGTGCAAAGTATAACATCAGGATAAAGGGGATCTCGGAAGAAGACATTAAGCTTGCGCAGGACCTCGTAGAAAAAGACAAAACGCAGAAAAAGATTGTCGAGCTCCCCTTTGTCGTTGAATCTGACGTGATGGAAGGGCGCCTGGAGGGAAAATACCGGACCATATCAATCAGGGACTTCAGCCCCGGCAAGACCTACGGATATATCCTCGACATCGATCCCCGTTCCTTTGACGACCCTGCTGTTTCAGAAACGATAGGGACCGCGAAAACCATATTCATAAACGCGGTCATGGGATACACTCCCCACTTTACCGCAGGGTCCCAGGCCCTCGACAATACGATTGACAGCAACAGGGACGCCATGAAGATGTATGGGGGCGGGGACACGCTCCAGGAATTCAAGGACCTCTGTCCTGGTCTCTACCTCTCGGTGATGGATAACGCGAATTATTATTTCTTTACCGGCGGCGGCACGGTACTCACCGCCATCGAGGAAGGAAGTCCTTACGGACTCAAACCGGTCGAGGCGCTTATGAAACAAAAAGCGGGCTGACCGCAATGAGCATTTCTGCGATCAGCCCGCTTTCCTGACAATTCCGGACGCTTATTTTACCAGCGCGTACCAGAGGTTTTCATAGAGCTGGCGGTCTTGGGCTTCTGGGTTGCCCCCCACCTTCTTCCGGCATTCTTTGCAGCGCCGGGCTTACGCGCCGGCATAGCCGGTCTGGGCGGACGGGCGAACTCAGTATCCTTATGAGCAGAAGTTGCCTTGTAATCAAATCCTTCGATCGTACGGCGTTCAACCGTTCCGCCGAGGACCCTTTCGATCGAACGCACCATATCCGTATCCTCGCCGGTCACCAGGGTATAGGCGTCCCCGCTCCGCGCAGCGCGGCCCGTTCTGCCGATCCGGTGTATATAGGCATCACTGGTGTTTGGTATGTCATAGTTGACGACATGAGAAATCTGGGTAACGTCGATCCCCCGCGCCGCAATGTCGGTCGCAACAAGGATCTGGAACGTACCGTCACGAAATCCGGTCATGGCGGCCTGGCGCCTCTGCTGTGAGAGGTTTCCCTGCAGCGAGGCTGTCTTGTATCCGGCCTTGACCAGCTGTTCTGCCAGACGCTTGGCACGGTGCTTTGTACGGGTGAATATCAGGACAGATTCGGTGTCGGTCCGGTGCAGCAGTTCCAGGAGAAGAGGCGTCTTGAGGTGCTGGGCAACCGGGTAGAGCGCATGGCTGACGGTAACCGCCGGCAACGTAGCGCCGACATCGACGGTCACCGGGTTTTTCAATACATCATTCGCCAAATGGCGTATCTCCTTGGGCATGGTGGCCGAAAAGAGCAATGTCTGGCGCTTCTGGGGGATATGCTTCAGGATTTTTTTGATATCAGGGAGAAAGCCCATATCGAACATATGGTCCGCCTCGTCAAGGACAAGCACCTCGAGTTTCGAGAGGTCGATCGTCCCCTGGCCTATATGGTCGAGGAGCCTGCCGGGGCAGGCAACGACTATCTCGGCCCCGCGTCTCAGCTTTTCCACCTGGGGATTAACGCCGACGCCGCCATAAACGGTAACACTCTTGAGACGGGTCTGGTGGCCGAGACTCCCGACTGACTCGTGGATCTGCTCCGCCAGTTCCCGGGTAGGGGCAATAACCAGGGCCCGAACGTGCCGGCGTTCGCCGCTCATCAGGCGATTAAGGATCGGCAGCACGAATGCAGCGGTCTTGCCTGTGCCTGTCTGGGCAAGGCCCATGACGTCACGCCCCTGCAGGACGGACGGGATCGCCTGTTCCTGGATCGGCGTTGGTGTGCTATACCCCGCAGCCACAACTCCGGCTGAAACCTGGGGGTGAAGATTAAACTTACTGAATTCCATTAAGACTCCTTTTTTTCTGCGTTCGGGGAAAAACCCCCGGTGTATTCCGGGGCTGAGAAAGACGTGGCATTCATCGACTAGTTTCCGGGTACAGCAGTTCTGTGATAAGTTACCGTAACAGCTTTGGGCATGTCCTGTCAAGGAATAAGCCCGCCGGGATGACGGAATATCCTGTCTACCCTTGGCTGGGCCTGACTGACTGTTGCGATTTATCACTGTTTTTTCCTATGATAATTTCAGATTCCGATACTTTCATGGGAGGCAAAAGATGTGTGAGTTCTGCACAAAACATGGCGAGGGTAAAGAGTGGTATCTGAACGTCAGAAACTATTCAACAGAGCTGTTGCACGATCCCCGTCGTCTCCATATGATCAGGAACTTCTACCGGGAGATGATTGACCAGGGGAGCAATAAGATCACCCGCATAGAGAAGATGTCCCAGCGCAACCCGCGGCTGCTCGACAAAATAAGGGATGCATACACTGCAGAAATGAAGTCGGTCCATTTTGGACAAGTGCTTCCCTGGGAAGAGGTAGTCCGGGTCCTCTCCTTCTGCAACACGGCCGTAAGGCT
>JBARHQ010000034.1:0-19810 GCA_049799315.1 Thermodesulfovibrionales bacterium
GTCTGTTGCCGTACTCAGATACGAGCTTGTTTCCTTGATCATGAGCTGTTTTATTTCTATCTGCCGCAGAAGCTCCTGTATCCTGTGGTCTTTTGATGTATAGTCTTCGAGAAGGGACTCGTTTTCCTTCGCGAACTCATCTCTTTCTCTTCCGATCGACTCTATATCTTTTTTCAGCTCAACCGTTTCTATATTCATACTGATATCAAGCTCTGCAAGCCGGTCGTGCAGGGTCCTGTTCTCCTGCAAGGCCTCGGACAGTTTCTGCGCGAGCGCCTCCATCTCGCTCCCAGGTGCTTTTCCGGGGTGCCCGGGATCAGTATGCATATGACTCAACCCTCATTGGAGTGACAGCAGGCCTTCCTGCGCCCGCCTGTTTGCCTTGTTGATCTGGAGCGCCTTCATAAAACTTATCTTTGCCGGGAGGAAAAGTCCGAGTTTGATATATATATGGCCCAGTTCAGCATTATACTCATCATTTTCAGGGGCAATTTTGCAGGCCCGGGACAGGGCCCTTTCTGCATCCTGCAGCCTGTTGCCATCTCTCAGCGCGATACCGTAGAAGAAATGATATATGGCCTCTGTACTGTCGAGATAGACCGCTTCCTTGAAGTCCTTTGCCGCCTCATCGAGATTCCCGTTCATATAATGGGTATGCCCCTCGTTAAATTTATTGCGCGCAAGTTCTGTCCGGGAAATACCCGGCTGTTTTCCGGGCAGCGAGCGGTCGTATTCTTTTCTTTTCTCCCTGCTGCTCAGGACGTTGTAGGCCTTTATAAGGTGCGAGTATATGTCGTGGAGCTTTCCCTTGATGTCTTCATCGAGATAAAAATGCCTGTCCGGGTGATATTCCTTTGCAATGCTGTAGAAGGCGGCCCGCAGTTCGTCATCAGTTGCGGAATCAGTAACTCCGAGAATTGAGTAATAATCGAGGACCGGAAATGTCCCGTGTAGCTTTTCTATACTGTCGACCAGTCCCTGCGGCGGTTCGGACCTGCTGACAATATATGCGAACGGGGCCGACCCCTCAGGTATCTGCCTGTCCACGGCCTCTATAATCGCGGTATTCATCAGGGCCGACAGGGACCTTCTGACCGTTGTCTCATCGAGCCCTGAGAGGATTTCAATATCATGGATATTCCTTTTGCCGTCGATGCATGAAAGTATTTGTTTGTCCTCTTCATCAAAGGATATATCCTGAAAAAGGTCGAGCGGATTTTGGGAAAAGGCAATAATGGTCTCGGAAGGGAGACCGAGATAATCCTTGAGCTGTTCAATGCATTCTGTCCTTTTCAGTCCCCTGTAGATAATCTGTCCGCTTGGCAGTTTGAGGCGTATGATCTTTTCTTCTGGCAGAACATCATCGTGGAATTCAAAGGTGCCCGCGGACAGAGTAAAAAGATCCAGGAGTATCTCCTCGACCTGATGCTGCACCGCCCAGGTAAGATCGTGTAGTTCAAGTGCCTTTATTTCGACAAGAAGGGTCCCCTGCTTTTTCCCGGTCATGGAGATGAGTTTTGTCGTGATATCATATGCAGCCTGCGTTATACGTCCCTCGCGGAGCAGGATATCCCCAAGCCTCTCATGCTTCTGGTTTGACCGGGCGAATATGATATCCCCATTCCTCAGGTAAATATTTTTTTCGATAGGACCGCTTGTAATCCTGAGTGTCCCGCTCTTCAGCGACCGCTGCAGCCCGATGAGGATATCGGCAAACCTGAAATTGGTGAGTGAGCCTCTGAGCGGCGTTAACTTGTGGAGGCCAAGCCTCAGGCCCGCAGGGGTCACAGAAGCCCATTCCACCCCGCAGTTGCCGTGTATGGCGAGATCATCATTGTCCACGTTCAGGACATCACCCCTGCTGATATGGGCATCGTTACTAAGCAAGACGCCTATGCCGTCAAGCGAATAGTTGAGTATTTCAACAGCATGGGTATTCTTTCCATCGGAGACGTTAGCAGAAAGCTTTTTTCTGTATCTTCTGAAGTACCTGTTTTCTCTGGTTTTTTTTCCCATGAGTTGAATTATATTTTAATAACGTCGAAATATCAATGCCTATTGCTTAAATGGGGCGAAAGATCCACCGCTGCAGTGGTATGCCCATCTGCAAAAAAATGAGGGATGAGGGAACAAATAATCAAAACCGGGGAGGTTGTCCGGCGCTTATACTACGGTGTTTTTTTCGACCAGTTGTGTCCCGGCCATATAGATGCCGCCGATGTTCTTAATCCACATCACAACGCCCTGACTGCACTGAAGGACCTGGCTCTTAAATTCCAGCACGTAGCCTGACTTCAGAGGATATCTCGTAACCAGACAGAGCCCGTTTTTGGATTTATTGATAGCCTTGCCGGTCAGATCGAGAAACTTCAGGTGTCCGTCCTGTAAAGCTACAACAGTATATTCGATCAATTCGTGGCAGGTCATTCTGTCAGATATTCTCTCGGCAGCCATTTCGCCTCCGGTTGACACTGGCGTTCGCAGTCTCGTGGATCTACTGCGCATTTATTTACATACTATTATAGATCCGGGAGGCTCAGGCAGCAACTTAAATAAAATTAATAAATGTTTTTCAGCTGTATGCTGTGTGCCGGCTGCATTTCAGGAGGCTGAATATGTTTCTTTCGTGTTTTGTCAGTTAAAATAGATGAAAGGAGTATGACATGAGAAAAGGCAAAAAGCGGGATGAAGGTCCGGGGAATAAACCCCTTCCAGGAAAAAAAGCAGGGGCACCGGCAAGCGGCATCGGCAGCAACGATGGCTGCAGGTGTAAGGAGGTTGCAGGCAAAACACCTCGCGAACTCCTGAAGCTGGTGGTATCTGATCTTGCATTCTGGAACAAAAAGAAGCCACTGACATGAATATGCCGGAGATATTGGGTAGCAAACAATGATCCCATGGGCACTCCTTGACAGCGCGCAGGCACCCGGCGACGGAGGGGAAGTTTGCCTGTACCGGAGGGGTAGGGAGTTGTCGATCAGGATTGACGGGGCTGAACTGATGAACAGTAATGCCCATGGCTCAGAGGATGCCCTGGCTGAATTAGCCTGTTCAAGGATCGCCGGCCGTCCCCGGCCACGGGTCCTGATTGGTGGCCTTGGCATGGGGTATACCATGGCGGCTGCTCTCAGCAGTCTTGGTACCGAGGGGCAGGTGGTTGTGGCAGAACTTGTGCCTGCGGTAGTGAGATGGAACCGTGGGGTCCTTTCAGTTCTTGCCGGCCATCCCCTTCGGGACGGGAGGGCCTCTGTTCTCGAAGTTGACGTGGCACATATTCTGCGGTCGGAACAGAGTGCTTATGATGCCATTCTTCTGGATGTTGATAACGGTCCTCAGGGTCTCACAAGAAAGGGAAACGATTGGCTTTACTCCGGGGCAGGGCTGCAGGCAGCCTTTTCTGCGCTCCGGCCTGGGGGTGTCCTTGCTGTATGGTCTGCCGGTCCTGACCGGGCTTTCACCCGGCTGCTGCGAACGGTCGGCTTCTCGACTGAAGAAATGCAGGTGCGTGCCAGAGGTCCTCGCAAGGGCGGGCACCATACGATCTGGCTCGCTAGCCGCACCTCATGACGCCTGCAGGAACGATACCCTCGCTGTTTGAAGCGAAAGAAGATGATGAAGCCACCTGACAAAACTGCCAGATCAGCCTATATTACACCTGAAGGGCAAAGACGTTTGAGTGAAGAGCTGTCATATCTCTGGAAGGTCAAGCGCCCCCAGGTTACGCAGGCAGTTGCCGAGGCTGCTGCAATGGGGGACCGGTCCGAAAACGCTGAGTATATCTATGGGAAAAAACAGCTGAGGCAGATCGATTCCCGTCTCCGCTTTCTGACAAAGAGACTGGATGAACTGGTTGTTGTGGACAGGATGCCCGGTGATACCTCGAAGGTCTATTTCGGTGCCTGGGTTGAGGTAGAGGATATTGAGGGGAATGTCTGCGCATACCGGATCGTCGGGCCGGATGAGACCGATGCTGAACAGAATTTCATCAGCATAGACTCACCTATGGCCAGGGCGTTGCTCCGCAGGGCAGAGGGAGACGAGGTCGTGGTGAACCGGCCGAACGGGACCGCTGTTTTTGTCGTGATTTCCATTCGGTATGGCAGGTCAGAATAATTGCGCAGCAAGCTCCGGGACTATTCAACAACACAGACCGCAATCCCTGACCCATGGCTAATGATCTTTGTTGTAACGCTGCCCATAAAGACCCTGCTGACAGGGGAGAGACCACGCCTGCCGACAACGAGCGTCTGATATCCGCCGTCCCTGGCTTGCTCTAAAAGACTGGCTGCAACGTCTGTCGAATCAGAGATAGTCTTTTGCAGGATTTGATCCGGCGCTATCTTGCCGCCGATAAGGGTCTCAACCGCTTTTGAAAAGATCGCCTCAGCCTTGGTGCGCTGGTTGAGGAGCCATCGGTCAATCGCCTTGTCCCTTTCCGCCTTTTCTCCCTTATCCGGAATATGTCCGTCGTCCCAGAGCGGCGCAGGAGGATATGGCAGAACATGGAGGAGAGTTATCTGCAGATCGGCCATTCCTGAGAACTGCGAACCTACATACTCCACCGCCCTGAGTGCTCCTTCGGAACCATCAATAGCAACCAGTATTTTCTTCATTTATTCCTCCTCAGGCTATTTATTCCATACTACTTACAGTTTACAAAGAATATCGCAAAGGTCAATCTTTTGTTTGCCTGCTTTTGTTTGCCTGCCTGCTACTTTCAGGACCCTCGGGAGACAGCGTGACGAAATCCCTTTGCGGCAGTTATAATTCATGCAGCAATCAAATCCGGCCTGGAAATACGCGCCGGATATGCCGGATATAAAGGACAGAATGTGTCAGACATCAGGATGTACGCCGTTTATGCGGTGTTATACGAACTCAACAAGCGTGAACTCAAAAGTAAACTCGACCTTTTCCCGGCGGAGATGCATTATGCTGTCGTCCTGGCGAACAGCATTATAGGATCAGAAAATGCAAAGAGGGTGAAGGAAACCCCTGAGGCCGCAGTGCAGGCAGGGAATGAGTTTGTTGCCAGGCTGCTTGAAATGGCAGGCCCTATTGCAGATTCCGGGCAGGATGATGTATTCAGGGAGATTCTCGAAACGCACCTGATCGATACGATAAAGGACGAACTCAGATGCTGTTGTCCCAATTGCGCGAACTTCAATGCCTGTCTTGACATAGGGAATTTATCATTGGGACATCTTTTTCAGCGGCGCGTTTTGGGCGATGAGACTGCAGAGCTCAAAAAAGAGATAGATTTGGAGATTGAAAAGGCACTGGAGCACACACCACATATTCATACGGACAATGCGCAGACCTTGTGCAAGGACTTCAGGCATCAATACCGGGTTACCGGCATAGGGGAGGTCTTTCACCGGTATGCGGATATTGCGATGGGGCTTAAGGAGACATTCGGCATTGATTACAGGAAGATTCAGCAGGCGATGATCCTGATCAATATGGAGTTTTTTGAAAAGAGCCGAAAAGAACAATGAGTCTGAAGGTAATTCCCTGCAGCAGGGTGAAGAGAATTAATTCAGAAGGGCATCCTGGAAAACAGCAAGAGTGAGGTGAATTGTGGCGTTGGTGAGTTTGCGGGGCGTGAGCCTTGCGTTTGGCGGGCCGGAGGTGATCGACGGCGTCAGCCTGCAGATTGAGCCCGGAGAGCGGGTATGCCTTGTAGGCAGAAACGGGGAGGGTAAATCGACCCTTCTGAAAATTATCAGCGGCGAGATAATCCCTGACGCCGGCGAGGTCTTGCGGCCACAGGGCGTGAAGATCGCTGCGCTCTCACAGGAGGTCCCCCAAGACCTTCCCGGGACGGTCTTCGAGATCGTCTCCGGCGGGCTTGGCGGCGTGGTCGGCCTGCTTTCGGAATACCATGCGGTCAGCAACCGTCTCAGTCATGAAAACAATCCGGGACTGATGGACGAACTGCAACGGATACAGCACGAAATCGAGTCCGCGGGAGGATGGCGGATTCACCAGCGGGTTGAGACCGTCCTATCCCGTCTGAGGCTCGACCCGGATGCCCTTGTTGCCGACCTGTCCGGAGGCTATAAAAGGAGGGTGATGATTGCAAAGGCGGTTGTCAATGAGCCCGACCTTTTACTTCTTGACGAACCGACAAACCATCTCGATCTCGAATCCATAGGCTGGCTTGAAGGTTTTCTCAAAGAGTACAACGGTTCGCTGGTCTTCATAACCCATGACCGGCGCTTTCTCCAGACTCTGGCAACACGCATCATAGAGATTGACCGCGGCAGACTCACTGACTGGCCGGGTGATTATGCGACCTATCTGGCCAGGAGGCAGGCTGAACTTGAGGCTGAAGAGACGCAGAACGCACTCTTCGACAAAAAGCTCAGTCAGGAGGAGGCGTGGATACGGCAGGGGATCAAGGCCAGAAGGACCCGCAATGAGGGCAGGGTCAGGGCATTGAAGGCATTACGGAACGAGCGCCAGGCAAGACGCGAAAAGACCGGGAGTGCTGCCATGCGGCTGAATGAGGCTGAGAGGTCCGGCAGGCTGGTGCTTGAGGCCAGGAGGATTTCGTATATGTATGAGGGGCATCTCCTGATACGTGATTTCTCGACTGTCATCATGCGGGGGGACAAGATCGGCATTATTGGTCCGAACGGCTCCGGCAAGACCACTCTGCTCAAGCTGCTTTTGGGCTCGATGGAGCCCCAGCAAGGTTCTGTCCGATGGGGAACACGGCTTGAGGTTGCTTATTTCGACCAGCACCGCGCACAACTGGATGATGAAAAATCGGTCATGCATAATGTGGCGGACGGGTACGAGAATGTGACGGTCAATGGCAGAACCAGACACATTATCGGTTATCTCGGAGATTTTCTTTTTCCTCCTGAGAGGGCACGCTCTCCGGTGAAGGTCCTCTCGGGAGGGGAACGGAACCGTGCACTTCTGGCAAAACTCTTCACAAAACCCTCGAACGTGCTGGTGATGGACGAACCGACTAACGATCTCGACACCGACACCCTCGAACTTCTTGAAGAGATGCTGATGGAATATGAGGGCACCGTTCTCCTCGTGAGCCACGACCGAGAGTTTCTCAACAACATCGTTACCAGTACGATAGTCTTTGAAGGCGACGGAAGACTTGTCGAATATGTCGGCGGTTACGACGACTGGCTGAGGCAGCGCAGCCCCGCACCAATGGCGGAGACCGGCAAGCCGGAGAGGAAGGACAGGGAGAACAGGCAGAGACCGAGACCGGAGCGTCCCCGAATCCTGACGTTTAAAGAGAACAAAGAACTTGAGACACTTCCTGCCTTAATCGAGTCCCTGGAAAAAGAGCGCGATGAACTTTATGCGGTTCTTGCCGACCCTGATTTTTACCGGAAGGAGGGCAGCCGGATCCCGGAGACAAAGACGAGGATCGGGGAGGCCGAAAGAGAGATTGCGACTGCATATGCGCGATGGGAGGCCCTCGAGCTGATCCGGGAGGGAGCTGCCTGATGCCGGTTCGATGGCTGTCTACTGCTGGCCTGACGGCTGTCAGCTGCTGATTTGACACGTACGAAAAAACTATCTTGACGAACTGCTAGTGAACGTGCTATTGTACGAACAGAATTTTAGAAGTTTTTACGAGTACACAAGGCCACAAGGACTGTTACTCTGTGGCCTTTCTTCTTGAGGCCTTCTGAGATTTAGTTTATAGAGAAGGAGGTAAAAGAAATGGCACAAGGAACTGTTAAGTGGTTTAACGACAGCAAAGGCTTTGGCTTTATCGCAAGCGAAGACGGAACTGATGTATTTGTTCACCATACGTCTATTCAGGGCGATGGCTTTAAATCCCTTGCCGAGGGAGACAAGGTCAGCTTTGATACTGAAAAGGGCCCAAAAGGCCCCAAGGCAATCAACGTAGTGAAGCTGTAGTATTGAATGAAAATGCCCCCTTCGAAAGAAGGGGGCATTTTTTATCTAATGGACGATTGTTGTATGCGCTGCTATGAAGGGGATGCGGTGCCTTTCGTGCTGCTGTCATGGGGCATGTGACCGGGGATGCTGTGTGTTAGGCAGTTTCTGACTGATGTTTGCGAAGCAGATGCGCCCTTGTAATTCTTGCCTCCTCAAAGCTTACCGTACCGTTAAAATATTCTACAACCTGATTAAGGCCCCAATCTTTGGTCGAGAGAAAAAATGTCTCTATCTTCTCCCGCGTTGCCGGGTCAACAAGACGGTTGAGATCAAGATCGCGGCCGTCTTGTATCAAGCGCTCTATATGGGCAGCTATGGTTGACGGTGAAAGACCTCGCAGTTTGGCGATATCATTCAGGGACATCCCTCCCCTGAAGAACTCGTAGGTCTCCCCGACCGTCTCACCCTTTTTCTTCTTCGTACTGTTGGCAGGCCCGGGGCCCTCATCCCTGTCAGGGGGCGATATCCCGGAATTTTCCTCAAGATATCTCAGTATCTCCCTGATAAAGTCCTCCCCGTACCGCTCCAGTTTGGCATCGCCGACCCCGCTGATCTTTCTCATTTCAGACAGGGTCGATGGATACAGCCTGCTGATCTCATGCAGGGTTTTGTCTGAAAATATAATATAGGGGGGGACCTGCTGGATCTCAGCAATCCCTTTTCTGACAGAGCGAAGCTTCTCGAAAAGCGCTTCATCATACCCTGAATCCTCGACCTGTCTCCTGCCGGTTTTTGTTTTTGCCTCCTCTTTTTTCAGGGCAGTGATCTTTTCCCTGCCGAAAAGGATATCGGACCCTTTCGTCGAGATATTCAGCACGGGATAAGGCTCACCTTCCTGCAGAAGGGCGCCCTGCGCGATCAGTTCATCAACCACCGACCGCCAGTGCTTTTTGTCTCTGCCTTTGCCGGCGCCATAGGTTTTGATCTCGTTATGCCTGAGTTCGCGGATGCGCCTGGTATCAGCACCGCTTATGACATCAATAATATGGCCTATGCCGAACCGCTGGCCTGTTCTCGATACCGCTGACATAAGGATCTGCGCGTCCGTGGTGATATCAACCTGTTCGACCGACCCGGAGCAGATATCGCAGCCGCCGCAATTGTCATCAGGATAGTCCTCTCCGAAGAATCCGAGCAACTGTCTTCTCCTGCATACATTGTGCGATGCGAACCCGACGGTCTGGTTCAGTTTCTCGATCGCCATGAACCGTTCCCGTTCGTCGGTCATTGCATTAATGAAATAACGGATCTTCGGGATATCACCCCTCCCGAAAAAAAGCAGGCAAAGGGCCGGATCTCCGTCCCTGCCCGCCCTTCCTGTTTCCTGGTAATAGCCTTCGATATTCTTGGGGAGATCGGCGTGGATAACAAAGCGTACGTTCGATTTGTCGATTCCCATGCCAAAGGCTATGGTCGCAACGATCACCTGGGCCTCGTCTCTGTTAAACGCCACCTGGTTTCTGCTTCGTTCTTCAGCGGGAAGCCCGGCATGGTACGGCAGCGCGGCGATTCCCTTTGATTGCAGGAACCCGGCCGTCTCTGCAACCGCATCCCGGGTTGTGCGGTAAATGATCCCGGATTCTCCCTGGTGGTCTTTGAGAAACTCAAGTATCTGAGATTCGACTTTTGACTTTGTCCTGACCTGATAGAACAGATTCGGACGGTTAAAGGATGCGCGCACCACCTGCGGGTTTCTCAGCCCGATCCTGTGAATAATATCCTCCTGGACCTTTGGGGTTGCCGTTGCGGTGAAGGCAGCGACCGGGATCTCGGGAAAGACCTGAGGGATGAGAGAAAGGCCGAGATAATCAGGCCGGAAATCGTGCCCCCACTCAGACACGCAGTGGGCCTCGTCAATGGCAAAGAAGGAGATGTCAGCTGACTTCAGCCGTTCGAGGAAATGCGGCATGGCAAATCTTTCAGGTGCGATATAGAGGAGTCGTATCTTGCTGTATTTCAGCAGGCGATAGACATCAGATACCTCGGCCGCGTCCATCGAGCTGTTCATGAACGCAGCAGGTATGCCGTTTGCAACCGCAGCATCCACCTGGTCCTTCATCAGGGCGATGAGAGGGCTGATGACGACCGCTGTGCCCGGCATCAGCATTGCCGGCAACTGGTAGCATAAGGATTTCCCTCCGCCTGTGGGCATAACAGCAAAGACGTCACGGTGGTCGATGATGCTCCTGATTACAGACTCCTGATCCGGACGAAAACTCTGGAATCCAAAAACGGTATTCAAGGTATGGAGGATTGAAGGATTGTCTCTTTCAGGTCGGGGCATTGTCCTTATGGTAACACGAACATTGACCGTGTTGCCTGCATAGATTCCCGAAACGCCGCACATGTTACAATGAACCTGTGCATGACAAAAAATCCAGATTGGTCTACTCCACAGACCAGACAGTCCCGCGCAGGGAGAAGCCTGCTGAAACAGCGCAGCACGACTACCCGGGTCCGGGAAAACAGCGGGTAACCGTCCGGCTTGACCGGAAGGCCAGGGGTGGGAAATCGGTCACGGTGATTGAAGGGCTTCAGATGCCGTGGCAGGAAAGTGACGCGCTTCTCAAAAAATTGAAGACACGGCTCGGGACCGGCGGCACGATCAGTGATACGGCTGCACTGGAAATCCAGGGAGACCAGCGTGACCCGATCATGTCTTTTCTTGAGAGTTTGGGATATAAACCGAAACGCTCAGGAGGCTAGATAATCCCGTAGTGAATCCTGGTGCTCCCTTTTGTCTGCGGGCGCTTATTCATGGTATTGTATAGGGCATTTATTGAGAAAAGAGATGATTCGATGAAAAAGACTGATTATCTGATATGGCTCGGGATTGCTGCAGCTGCCGGAACGGCTGCCGGGATACTTTCTGACCGAAAAAAACCGGCAAAGAGCGGGCTTATTGGTGCAGCCGCGTGTATCGTTGCCAGTTCGGTCGCTGCAGGCGTTTACCATTATGTTACCGAGGAAAAGGTCCCATATTATTCTGCGTCGTCGCCGCTTTATGAGAAGCTTGACCCGGTTTAGCGTCAACCGGTGACGGGTCGTAAACTGGCAGTTTCAGGTCAGGTTTTCTTGGGGCTCTTCCCCGCTGGTCTTGTAGTCCTCCGGCTCCCTGTCCCTCTGGACTTGTCTCCGCTGCTTTTGTTATGTGACGGCCTGCTGCTGCCGGACCTTGGCGCCAACTTTTTTCCATAAGGTCCTGATTCTTTGCCGCGGTATCTTGTGGAGACATGTTTATAATCAGTAACGATCATCTCGTCTGTTACCGGGATGACCGGGATCTTCTGTTTGATGTATTCTTCTATCTCAGGAAATGAGAGGACATAGTCTTCACAGGCGAGGCTGATCGCCTTGCCGCCTGCACCCGCCCGTGCAGTCCTGCCGATCCGGTGCACATAATCCTCTGCATCCTGAGGCAGATCGTAGTTGATAACATGGGTTACCCCGTCGATATGCAGTCCACGGCTTGCCACATCGGTTGCGACAAGAACCGATAGTGAGCCGTCTTTAAACTGGGAGAGGATTTTCATCCGTTTTTTCTGATCGATATCACCGGTCAGGGCGGCGCTGACAAAGCCGTTTGCGTTCAGCAGAAGCTGAAGCTTTTCAGCAGTGGACTTCATATTGCAGAAGATGATGAAATGCCCGTCAGGATTGCGCCTGAGAAGGCCCAGGAGCATCCCGAACTTCTCCTCTTTCCCGACATGGTAGAGTTCCTGCTCAACGATGTCGACGGTCATCTGTTCCGGGGTCACCCTGAAGAGCTCAGGATGGTTCATATGTTCATAACAAAGTTCAAGTACGCGATGTGAGAGGGTTGCTGAAAATAGCATTGACTGCCGCTTGTCATATGGGGACATCCTCCTGAGCAGGAAGCGCAGGTCGGCAATAAAGCCCATGTCAAACATGCGGTCCGCCTCGTCGATTACGAGAAACTGGGTCTTATTCAGACTGTAAACCTTCTGTTTGAGGTAGTCAATGAGGCGACCGGGGGTCCCGACGAGCATGTCCACTCCTCTTGAAAGGTCCGATCGCTGTTTCTCATAGTCAATGCCACCGAAGACCGGCAGAATTTTGAAACCTGCAGGCCCGCCAAGGAGTCTTGCTTCGGCATCTATCTGGACCACCAGTTCACGTGTCGGTGCAATAACCAGCGCACGTGGCGATGGGCCTTGGCCGGGCGCAGGCAGTGCGAGCATCCGTGAGAAGACCGCGATCAGAAATGCAGCGGTCTTCCCGGTTCCTGTCTGGGCCTGGGCAGTGATGTCTTTGCCGAGCAGTGCGTCGGGCAGGGTCATTGCCTGGACCGGGGTGCACTCAGCAAAACCAGCGGTACGTATTCCTTCCAGGACCGGCTCGGGGATATTCAGTTCGTCAAAACGCATACTTCCTATACTCTACCTGATTTATTGATGGGAATGCACAAAAAAATGCGTCTTATAGAAAACAAAGAGGCCCGGGCTACCCGGACCTCTTTGAACGGATTATCGCTTTCTTGAATATTATATGGCTAGGCAGCAGCTCCGATATCCTGGCAGCAGTCTTCGCCGAGTATTGTCCTGAGGTCTTCTTCAGGTGTGGCGGCGATCGGTTTGATATCGAAGTTTTTTACCAGCACATCCAGCACGTTCGGCGTTATGAAAGCCGGAAGTGTCGGCCCGAGGCGGATATCCTTGATGCCAAGGTGAAGCAGCGAGAGGAGTATCGCGACAGCCTTCTGCTCATACCATGAAAGTATCAGCGAAAGCGGTAGTTCATTCACCCCTACATTAAAGGCCTTCGCGAGGGCGACTGCGATCTGGACAGCTGAATATGCATCATTGCACTGGCCGATGTCGAGTAGTCTCGGGATGCCCCCGATGTCTCCCAGTTCCTTGTCAAAGAACCTGAATTTGCCGCAGGCGAGCGTAAGTATTACTGTGTCTTTTGGGGCCTTCTCGACGAACTCGGTATAATAATTTCTTCCTGGCTTTGCACCGTCGCAGCCTCCGACAAGGAAAAAGTGGCGGATCTGCTTGTTTTTTACCGCCTCGACCACCTTGTCTGCAACGCCGAGCACGGCATTCCGCGCAAAGCCCGCCATGACTTCCTTTCCAGGAAGATCAGCGGTGAACCCCGGCAGGGTCAGGGCTTTGTCGATGACAGGTGTAAAATTACCGTCCGATATGTGCGCCACATCCGGCCAGCCCACAAGGCCGCAGGTGAAGAGATTGTCCTTGTAAGAGGCCAGCGGCTTCTGAATGCAGTTGGTCGTCATCACGATGGCGCCGGGGAAATGTGCAAACTCCTTGTGCTGGTTCTGCCAGGCTGTGCCATAGTGGCCGCAGAGGTGCGGATATTTTTTCAGGCCGGGATAACCATGGGCCGGCAGCATCTCACCGTGGGTATAGACCTGGATCCCTTTGCCCTCGCTCTGCTTCAGAATTGCCTCGAGGTCCTTGAGGTCATGGCCGGAGACGAGGATCGCCTTGCCCGCCTTTGCCCCCAGGGAAACCTTTGTCGGTACCGGATGCCCATAGGCGCCGGTATTCCCGGAATCGAGGATCTCCATGGCCTTGAGATTGACCTCTCCGCATTTCAGCACAAGCGCCACCCAGTCGTTCAACCCGGGGTCTGTCCTGGTGGTGGCTGCAAGCGCTTCGTGCATGAACGCGTAGACAGAGTCATCTGTTTTTCCGAGGATCTGGGCGTGGTCAGCATAAGCGGCAACGCCTTTCAATCCGAATATGAGAATGTCCTGGAGAGACTGTATGTCCGGGTTGATCAGGACGTCAGATACCCGTTCCACAACCTTTCTACCCTGTTTGGTCAGGCCTTCGACAGAGGTCTCAGGCTTGAACGAGGCGCTCCCATGAGTAAAGTCTGTTTTCCCTCCTGCTGCCTTGACCTTTGCCTTAAGGCTTTCACGGAGTTCAATACTCTTCTGTATAAGTGCTACGAACCGCTTTGGGTCGAAATCCACATTGGTAAGCGTTGAGAAGAGCGCCTTGGTCGTGAATATGTTCAGGTCCTGGTCCACGATGCCGACCTTCCTTGCCTCGACCGCCTGGAGCGAAAGCCCCTTGAGAGAATAGATCAAAAGGTCCTGGAGTGCCGATAACTCCGGATCCTTGCCGCATACGCCGATCTTGGTGCATGCCTTACTGTTTGATGCCTGCTCACACTGATAACAAAACATGTACAACCTCCTGAGAGTGATTTTTATGCTGAAGATTTAGTCAATGCCTGACTTGAGTTAAGTATATAACTATAATTTTAGGATTAATATGATAAGGGTCATATAAGCGGAATTTTATCCCTTGACCATAGAACCGGCTTTGATATAACGTATTTCGGGATAACTAAATGAGAATACTCTTCAGAACAGCCTGCATGCTCATCGGGCTCTGCCTGCTGCTTATATGGGCAACGCCGGCGCCGGCCGGAAGCAGCCTTGAGGAGATCAGGAAACGGGGATATATCCTCTGGGGTTCTGATGCCGAAGGCGGGGCCCCTTATGTTTTCCCTGATCCGAAAGACCCTTCGCACCTGGTGGGGTTCGAGGTCGACCTTGCCGGCGCGATCGCCCGTGAACTCGGGGTGTCGGCCCGGCAGTCACAGAATGCCTGGGACAGTCTCATCCCGGCGCTGCAGCGGGGAGATTTCGATATGGCGATGAATGGCCTGGAGGTAACCCCTCAGAGAGAACAAATGGTCCTCTTTTCGGTCCCCTATTACATCTACACCGAACAGCTTGTCGTCCGGAAAGAGGAGCAGGGCATTCGTAGTGTCAAAGACCTCAGAGGCAAAAAAGTCGGAACTCTTTCCGGGACAGTTGCGCAGGAGATCCTGACAAAGGCAGAAGGAATCGACGTCAGGGTTTACGCGGGACAGGTCGAGCCTTATGAAGACCTTGCGATCGGCCGCATCGATGCGGTCCTGCTTGATCTCCCCATAGCTGCGTATTACGGCAAGACTAACCCCAAACTGAAATATACCGGGGATCCTGTTGGAGAGGGCTTCTATGGCATTGCGATCCGCAAGGCGGACATGGGACTCAAAAACGCGATAGACCGGATCCTCCTGAAACTCCACGACTCCGGTGAACTCAGAAAGATTTACGAGAAATGGGGGCTCTGGGATGCAACGCAGAATGGGCTTGCCGGAAAAATAAAATCTTCTCAGGGATATATCGGCATAGAGGACAGCAGAAAGGCCCCTCTCTACACCTTTTTCCCGATGCTGCTGAAAGGGGCCCTGATTACCATCGTTATATCCACGACAGCGATGCTGCTGGCGATTACCCTTGGTCTTTTCCTTACGCTTGCGCGCTTGTATGGCACCCCCCTCCTGAAAGGCTCGGCAACCGCCTATATTGAACTTTACCGCGGGACCCCCCTGCTGATACAGCTCTATATCCTTTATTATGGACTTCCGAATATCGGCATATCCCTCAGCCCCCTCCTGGCAGCATTTCTTGGCCTGGGTATGAACTACGCTGCCTATGAGTCAGAACTGTACCGGGCCGGCATCAGCGCAGTGCCGAAGGGGCAGATGGAGGCGGCGCTGTCCCTGGGAATGACCAGGGCCCTTGCTATACGGAGAATTATACTCCCCCAGGCGCTCAGGATTGCACTGCCCGGGGTGACGAATGATTTTATAGCCCTGTTTAAGGATTCATCTCTCGTCTCGATTATCGCAATGGTCGAACTGACCAAGACCTACAGTATTCTGGCCGCATCCACCCTCAGGTTCTTTGAGTTCGGGTTGATTGTAGCGCTCCTCTATTTCCTGATGAGCTATCCCCTGTCGATGCTCGCCCGCAGACTGGAGTCCAGGATGAAGCAGGGGATGCGATGATTTCGATCAGAGACCTGCATAAACAGTATGGAGAGCAGCAGCTCTTTAAAGGGATAAGCCTTGATGTCCCGAAGGGCAAGGTGGTGGTGCTGATCGGACCGTCAGGCAGCGGCAAAAGCACGCTGCTGCGCTGCATCAATGGTCTTGAAAGCTTTCAGAAGGGTGCGGTTACGGTTGACGGGATAGAAATCTGCCCTGCGGGCACCGGTGATCGCGACCGGTTATTTGCCGGGCATATTAGGGATGTGCGGCGCAAGGTCGGGATGGTATTTCAGCAGTTTAACCTTTTCCCTCATAAGAACGTGCTCGAAAATATCATCGAGGCCCCGATGCATGTGCTCGGCCAGGAGAGGGAGAGGGCGGTTGAGGATGCCAGGTTCCTGCTGAAGAGGATCAATCTGGACCACAAGACCGCGAGCTATCCTGACCGGCTTTCAGGGGGTGAGCAGCAGAGAGTAGCTATTATCCGTGCCCTTGCGATGAAGCCCGAGGCGATGCTGTTTGATGAGCCGACCTCATCGCTCGACCCTGAGACGGTCGGCGAGGTGCTTGCTGTTATCCGTGACCTTGTTGCTGAGGGCATGACGACCGTGATTGCAACGCATGAAATGGGGTTTGCCCGCGAGATTGCAGACCGGGTGGTTGTCTTTGACCAGGGCGAGATGATCGAGGCCGGGACCCCTGAGGAGGTCTTCACAAGCCCCAGAACAGAGAGAACGCGCCTGTTCCTCAGCCGGATACGGGGATGAGAGATTTTGCATTACTTAAATTATCCGCAACTATCCACAGTTTTTGGAGTCGAGCTGACAGCTGGCCTCCTGTTTTTTTTCTGCCAGGCGAGACTCCTTCCTGAGCGTTGCCTCCCGGTTGCGGCGCTTCTCATCGTCTGTCTCAAGGATCAGGGGTGGGACCGAAGTCGGTCTGCCGTCCTTGTCAAGGGCGACAAATGTCAGGTATGCCGAAGCAGTATGTCTGACCTCCCCGGTTACATAATTTTCAGCCTCGACCCGCACACCGATTTCCATTGATGTCCTGCCGGCCATATTGATGCCCGCCCTGAAAAAAAGCAGGTCGCCGATATAGACCGGGTGATGGAAGTCGAGCCGGTCTATCGATGCCGTGACCGTGTTGCAGCGGGCATGCCTGCTGGCTACGACCGCGGCGGTCGTATCGATCAGTTTCATGATGACCCCCCCGTGAATGTTACCCGCAGGGTTGGCGTCCTGGGGGAGCATGACCTGCGCTATGATGACACTGCTGTCCTGGACCCTTTTTCCTTCCATCAGACCTCCTTGTTATTGTGAAGTGATTCAGCAATCCTTTGCGCGAGCGGCTTCCAGTCGGTCGTTTTCAGATTTTTGACCCGTGCATGGATGATTCTGTTCTTTATCGCCGCCTTCTTGTCCTCCTCTGTGTTAATCCCGTAAAAAGGAAGCATGATATAAAAGGCCCTGTCGGCAAAATCCTCCAGCGGGGTCAGGACATCGCCTCTACGCGTATGAAAGGGGTCTTCGCCGTTGCCGCAGGGTCTGTTGAATACTATGAACTGCCTGCAGGCAACCGGTCTCACCGGATATACGGTGCACCGGTTGTTCGAGAGGAAGGGGCAATGCTTATGGATGGAGCGCTCTTCAAGTTTTCTCATAAGGGCGGTGCAAAGTGCCGGGTCCATCCTCTCGAGCGCATACCAGTATATCGCGACCATCTCCAGCGGGTATATCGGTATATCGGTATGTGTGCTGCAACAGCCGCCACAACCCTCCTTGCAGACCGGCCTTCGTCCGGTTTTTCTCTTTTCCCTCTGGAGGGCGAGAAAGATCCCGCGGTCGATTACCTCGTAGGCATCAAGAAGCATCGGAAGCCATTGATGCCGGCCTTCGTCATCCGGAAAACGACATCTGAATGAATCAGAAGATTTCTCAGTCGTATTTTTTTTCATTCACCTTCCACTTCTGTATGGGCCTGCAATCCTTATGATACTGTATAATAATAGCCGATTACAGGGTAAGGATGAAAAGAAATGCACAAAATAACGGGAAAATCATGCGGCATGAGCCCTCTTTAACTCCCTTTCTTTCGATTATCATCCCTGCCTATAATGAAGAGGTGAGATTACAGCAAACCCTGGTGCACGTGGCTGAATTTGTGAGATCACAAAATTATGGAATAGAAGTCCTGGTAGTAGACAATGCAAGCACCGACCGGACCCGGGAAGTTATTCTGGATTACACATCGCGGCACCCATTTATGCATTATCATTTTGAGCCGAAACGCGGCAAAGGGGCTGCTGTCAGGACAGGCATCCTGGCAGGAAGAGGTGAGTATCTTCTCATTTGTGATGCTGATTTGGCAGTGCCGATTCAGGAGATTGAAAAGTTTCTTCCGCCGGACGCCGGCGACTATGATGTCGCTATCGGCTCGCGGGAGGCAAAGGGGGCACGACGCTACAATGAACCGCAGCACAGACATCTAATGGGGCGGGTTTTCAACTGTATCGTCCGGCTGCTCGTCCTGCCCGGCATCCAGGATACGCAGTGCGGGTTCAAGTGTTTCAGCCGGAGATCGGCCAGGGAGCTTTTCGTCGCAGGCACCATAGACGGCTGGAGTTTCGATGTGGAGATCCTCTATATTGCACGCCTGCGGGGATTCACTATCGTGGAAGTGCCCATAAACTGGTATTACGGAGAAGAGAGCAAAATCAGTCCCCTTAGGGATACCTGGAACATGTTAAGGGAAGTGATAGAAATAAGGACAAATGGAAGCAAAGGGACGTATGTTAGAAAGTAATACCTGGCTTTCATAATGAATCTGCAGATATCATGAGCGCGGTTTTTCCCCATCATTGTCCTGTACCAGGTCGAAGTTAAGATACTCTTTAATGAAAAACAGGGGGCGGGCCTTCACCTCTTTGTATATCTTGCCGATGTATTCTCCGATCAGTCCAAGAAAAAGTATATTCAGTCCGCCGATCAGGAACATCGGGATGACCGTGGAGGCCCATCCCGGAATGGCGCTGCCCGTTATCTTAACAAAGAACGCCCACGCCATCAAAGCAAAGGAGATGAGAGAAATAACGAAACCGGTAAACGAGGCCAGCCTGAGGGGTACGGTGCTGAACGAGGTGATGCCCTCCCAGCCGAATGCCAGCATCTTCCCCAGAGGATACTTGGTTTCTCCGGCAAAACGCTCCTGCCGGTCATAGTGTACGATGGCGCTTTTATATCCCATGTACGGGAAGATACCTCTCAGAAACAGGTTCACCTCCCTGATCTCTCTGAACTTTTCAATCACCCTACCCGAAATGAGCCGGTAGTCGGCGTGGTCGAAGATGATATCGACCCCCATGAGCCTCATGGCCCGGTAGAAGAGCCGGGCCGTGGCACGCTTGAATGCTGTGTCCGTATTCCGCTGTTTTCTTGCAGCATAAACAATATCGTTACCTTCACGGTACTTCTCCAGCATCTGTTCTATCAGTTCAGGCGGGTCCTGCAGGTCTGCGTCGAGACTGACAACCGCATCGCCTTTTGCATGGAGAAGCCCGGCTGCCAGGGCGGGTTGATGGCCAAAGTTCCTGCTGAACGAGATGACCCTGGTCCGATAGTCTGAGTGAGACATTTCCTTCAGGATCGAAAGTGATTTGTCCATAGAGCCATCGTCAACATAGATCAGCTCATAGTCGTCGAACAGCTTCTTGTTCGCCAAGACCGTTAACAGTTGCGTGAGTCTCTTGTGTGCCGTCTCGATGACCGCCTCTTCGTTATAAACTGGAATGACAATGCTCAATTTCACCGGATTCTTCATTTCCCCTTGCCATAATATTTGCGGTGTCAGTCACAAGCGACAACAGTATTCCTTGCATCGATCCCTGATGTATTGGTATTTTGCTGTGTTATTATACCGCGTTGCAGGACCTTCCCGCCAGAGGAGGTTCTCCGGACATGGTATGTGTGCAATTCGCCCATTTGTGGTATTGGAAAAAGACCATAGAGACAATGATTAATTTCAGGAAGAAACGTCCAGA